>NZ_KV786024.1:0-14335 GCF_001806795.1 Brevibacterium sp. HMSC22B09
GAAGCTCCTGGAGCTGACAAGCCCGGCACCTCGGGAACTTCAGGTTCTCAGGACAACGGCACGAAGCCCAGCTCCTCCGCATCCGGCAGCCTGCCGCGCACCGGTGCGACCGGTCTGGCCGTTGGGCTTGCTGGCATCGCACTGCTTGCAGTCGGTGGAGTGGCCGTAATCATTTCTGGTCGCCGAATCTAAGCAAAGCGCAGGAGTTCCTGCAGTGACTCTCTCCTGGCCGGTCGGGCGAAAGCCCGGCCGGCCGTTCGCTTTCCACCCTTTCGACAGCCGGCGGGCCGGCAGTCCTTTTAGCCATCTGTATTAGGGGTCTGTGGCACAGATTCATCCGCGCAGATGGTAGGTCAAGCCCAGGGGCCGGCTCCCCCGAGAAGGGTCGGAAGTTTGCGCTTCTCCTTGCCCCAGCATGAACAGCAGCTGAGGCTCAGCGCATTACTGCTTGAAGAAGTCGTTTGCGCCGGTGATGTTGCCGGCATCGTCGTAGACGTAGAAGCCCTTGCGGTCAGCCACGCCGCTGAATCCAGCGTCGATGGCCTCCTGGAGCTTGTCGGCGAAGCCCTTGCCGATCTCTGTGCCGGAGTTGCGGGCAATGTGGGAGGCAACGTGGAAGCCGACGACGTCGTAGACCTCGAACGGACCGCGGGGGTTGCCTGTTCCGAGTTTCCAGGCGTTGTCGATGTCTTCGGGGTTGCCGACTCCATTCATGTACAGGTCTTTGCCTGCGTTCAGCCACGGAATGAGCATCGAGTTCAGGAAGTGCCGGGGGTTTCCTTCTTCACGTAAGCGGGAACCATGCCGGTTTCTTCCGCGTACTTCAGTGCTTTTTCGACGAACTTTTCGTCCGTCTTCGGGGTTCCCATGACTTCGGCGAGGTTCTGCTTCCAGATGCGGTTGGCGTAGTGGATGGCAAGGAAGCGTTCGGGAGCGCCGGACGAGTCAGCAAAGAGCGACGGCAGCAGCGACGAGGTGTTCGTCGCAAACACGGTTCGCTCATCAGCCAGCTTGCCCCACCTTTTCCCACGTCTCGCGCTTGAGTTCAAGGTTTTCTGGGACTGCTTCGATGACGATGTCCGTGTCTGAAACTGCCTCTTTGAGATCAGTGGTGGTGGAGATCCGCTTCAGAGCTTCATCGAACTTGTCGGCAGTGAAGTCCTCAAGGTCTTCTTCGTATCCGGCGCGCATCCAGTCCCAGCGCGCGGGAAGCTTATCGAGCGATTCCTGGAAGGCATCGTAAATGGTGACGTCTTTGCCGTGGTATGCGGCCTGCATGGCGATCTGTGATCCGAGAACGCCGCCGCCGAGGATGCTTACAGTCTTGAACTCAGTTATATTTGTCATCTCCAAAGAGAAAAGTCCTCTTATTCGCGCGGGTCAACATCTCTGAGATCTCGAGCTTTCTGCCAGTTGGCCCTCTATCTACGCAAATGCCTGGGCGCCGCGAATTATTCCGTTGGCGATTCCGTCTGTGCAGGTCAAAGCACTATTGCACTGTCAGATGTGCAGACGGCAAACTTCCGCTGAACCGCGGCTCTCTCGCACCGAAGACGGTATTCTCCCCAAACAAAAAATCCCGAAGCCTAGATTTCGTTGGCTTCCATGGTCCCAAGGGCGTCGTTGAATTATGCGGGTAAATCTGAAGACTCCACTCTTAGGCCCCAGCCCACCTCGCCACTTCTAGCGACGTTCCCCGCGATAGAGCCGCGATATTGACACGTCAATGGGCGAACCTTACGATTATCACTTAATGATATATCATGTGTCGATATACTGGGAGATGACAGGTGGGAAGGAAACCGCCCTTCGGTGACGGGAATATCCCTGATAGCGCACTAGCCATTCTGCTCAGTCTCGGAGAACCGAGGCACGGGTACTCGATCATGCAGTACCTACAGGAGCGCACGGGAGGTGAGTTGACCCTGGGGCCAGCGTCGGCGTACACGACGCTTAAAAAGCTCAACGAGGCGGGCCTCATTGAGGAACTCGAATCGGACCACCGCCGCCGCCTATACCGCATCACTGAGGCAGGCGCAGAAGCGGCTGAAAGAAACGTCACCAAACGTAGACAGTTCATGGCTTGGGCAGAACAACTACTTCAGGAGGTTCAACAATGACCACTCGTTTCAGCAACGGTTTGGCGTTCAGCCACGACCAAGAGACAAAGCTTTTCCAGGACATGGCCCGTAGGGGTAAACATCTGGACGGAATCGCTCTGTTTGGGCATGGATGGTCGTTCCGTGATGGCCCGGCCGAGGAATGGGCCTATCAGATCGTTTATGAGACTGATCCCGATCCGGAGTTTTTCGACCTCTGCCGAGGCGCGGGGTGGGCGCATGTACTCAGCGGCGGCACCTTTCATGTTTTCCGTGCCGAACCGGGCGCAACGCCGCTGCGCACCGAGCGGACTGACCAAATCGCGGAAGTTAAGCATCAACGCGACAGTTTCGTCCGATACAGCGTCGTCACAGCGATTGTGTTCCTCGCTGTCTGCGTCCTACTCAAGCTAGTGGAGTGGAATGCAGGCGTTGAAATCACGTGTTTCATTGTCGCCCTCATCCCAGTCGTCTATACGTGGATGCCCCTGGCTGCCTACCAGTGGCGTCTACATCGGATGCGGGAAGAATAACCTGAACCTCAGCTCTACTTTCACGAAGCTTCGCCGAGCGCGGTGCTTCTGGAGTGCCCATGATGTCGCACTCTCAGTCTTAGTGCCACAGAATCATCGATGTGGGTCTTACGGTGCCCCACCGCGGGCCTGCATACGCAACGAGAACCGCTCATCCTTGAGATTCACTTGCTACATGATTGCCTCAGCCGCACACCGTCGTGTCAACTGCGAGAACCCTCGTCAGATGCAGACTTTGCTACAGAACCCCACGGTACAAAAAATCCCGGAGCCGAAGCTCCGGGATTCAACTTGTGGAGGTAAGGGGACTCGAACCCTTTTTACGACCCTTCTTCCGCATTAGGCAGTTCGCTGACCTGCGATAACACTTAACAGCAGGGAATAACGATCAATAACAATCGGGTCTCATAGGTCCAGTGGACCTACGCAATTTCGGCCTGTGCGCCCCTATTCGCATAGGTACCGATATGAGCACCACGACAACTGCGCCAGAGACCCCACTGCCTCGCATCGGCTACACCGTCGAAGAGGCCACCCAGATACTGAGCTGCTCCGAGCACATGCTCCGCGCCGGGGTAGCTGAGGGACGGTACCCACATCTGGCGTGGCCGCGCGGCATCCGCTTCACCTTAGAACACCTCGAGACCATCGCAGCCATGCACGAAGAGGCTGCCCGCACCACCAGTGCCGACGACGCGGCTGCATCCGAACCGGTCGCCGATGCGCCTGATGATCGTCCGGTCTTCCGCTACGACCCGAACATGCCCGGAACCCCGCGCTCCCAGCGAGCCCAGTTCAATGCCGAGCTGGCCGCCGGCAAACACCGGCCCGCACACATATCCAGTGCAGGCCACAGCAACCAGAAAGCACAGGAGGCGCAGTGACTCGTTTCATCCGGGCACCGCGAGGAGTGCCAGAAGGCGGACAGTTCGTCGCCACCCGACGAGCCGAGACCGAGACCGCACTGACCTCACAGGGGCTGATGCAGGGATAGGTGACAACTGATCTGGCTCGGTCACCCCGTGCCTGGAAGGATTGTCATCATGCCCAAGCCTTACCCGAAGGAGTTCAAAGACGATGTGGTGCGTGTTGCTCAGCAACGCGATCATGATGTCACGATCGCTGAGGTCGCTAAGGACTTCGGCATCCATGAAGGCACGTTGACCAAGTGGATGCGCCAAGCCGATCTGGACTCCGGCAACACTGAGCGCCGTAAGCCTGGACCGACTACCGATGAGAAGTCCCAGCTGGCTGCTGCCAACCGCAAGATCCGACGCCTGGAGCAGGAGCTGGAGGTGATGCGCCGGGCTGCGGCCTACTTCGGTCAAGCTCAGATTCCGTCAAAATGAAGTACCCGCTCGTACGCGATCTCGCCGCTGCGGGAATCCCTGTGGCGGTGACGTGCCGGGTGCTGAAGATCGCCCGCCAGCCCTACTACCGGTGGCTGGCCAACCCCATCAGCGATACCGAGTGGGAAGAGGCCCACCGGCTCAATGCCCTGATCGATGCTCACCGAGAGGATCCTGAGTTCGGGTATCGATACCTGGCCGATGAAGCAGAAGCAGCCGGCTACCCGATGGCCCACCGCACCGCCTGGCGGCTCTGCCGCTCTCAGGGGGTGTTCTCGGTGATCAGCCGTCGGCGCAAGGGTAAGGGCACTCGCCCCGGGCCACCGGTTCACGATGATCTAGTGGCCCGGCAGTTCAGCGCCGTGAAGGCTCTGAACGAGGTGTGGCTGACCGATATCACCGAGCACCACACCGGTGAGGGAAAGCTCTATCTCTATGCGGTCAAGGACGCCTGCTCACGGCGGATCATCGGCTACAGCATCGATAGCAGGATGAAGGCCTCGCTGGCGGTACGGGCGCTGAACAACGCCATTGCCAACCGGGCCCGCACCGGGGCTGAGGTGGCCGGATGCATCGTCCACAGCGATCGAGGATCGCAATTTCGAGCGAAGAAATTCCTCCGCGCATTGGAATACCACGGCCTAGTCGGATCCATGGGTCGAGTCGGTGCCGCCGGGGATAACGCGGCCATGGAATCCTTCTACAGCCTGTTGCAGAACAACGTGCTCGACGCGCAGCCGTGGCGGACCAGAGAAGAGCTGCGGATGCGGATCGTCTCCTGGATCGAGAGGACCTATCACCGAAGGAGGAAACAGCAGGGCCTGGGGAAGTTGACCCCGGTCGCCTACGAGGAGAAACTCATCACGCAGGCGCTGACGTTAGCGGCCTGAACAGGAAACTGCATCTGTCACCTGTTCCTGCATCAGCCCCGTCAGCAGGCCGCGCAGCCTGGTGGTCAGCAATCTGTGCCTGCGAACCGGGAGGCTGCCCAGCAGCCTGCCGCACCAGCGCCGGCACCGGCTGGTCCCCCGTCTGCAGGAGGACAGACAGCACCGCAGCAGCCACAGAAGCCGGCATCCCGTCCATCGGCGACCGGTCAGGGCAGTGCACCACCCCCACCTCGGGTGCAGGGACCGCGCGTGGCCGTTGCCGCACCCGGTGGTCCAGCACAGACCGCCGGACCGTTCATACAGGCTGGAACCCGGCCAGGCGACGGCGCCCCAGAGCCCCGGCCTGCCCCGACAGCCAAGCCGCAGACGACCGACGGGACCATGCAGCCGGGACACAACCCCAAGCGATAGGCCGACACTCCTGAAACGAGCAAGGGCATCCGCACATGCCAGAATGCAGCAACGACGGCAAACGCCCTGCCGATCCAGTACGGCAGTCTGGCTGCGCGCAAAGCACGATCCGGGTGCACCGGTCGACAAGCGCGAGCCGTCCAGGGCCAATCGCCTGCTGCTCAATATTATGGTCACTGTCCTGCTCGCCCCGGTGATCCGCGATCGACACACTCAAAACTCGTCGGCAACGTCCTAATTGAGGCAGCAGACCCCGATCACAGCGACGACGATCCCGAGCTCCACATCTGAGACACACGGTTCAGTCATCAACTGCCAGTGATTGGGAGGACGACATGAACAGGACACCGCTTGGCATCTACCACGCCGTCTCGTGCCAAGACGCCACTTCGCTGTCTTACGACGGGCAGCCCTACTATGAAGTCAACATGCTGCCGCGTGCCGGCGTACCTGATGAGTGTGAGATCCTCTTCGCCGACGGGGAGTGGATTCTTGCTGAGGCCGACAAGGATCTCGCACCCCTCCCGGCAGCTGAGCAGTGAGGACCTGCGAAGCCCCAGCAGCCCATCTGCTCAGATCCACCGTCACACACCACGCTCGTAAAGCCCAGGCCGCGGCCGAGGAGCGCTGCCGACGACTCGAAGCTAAAAGCGCGGTGCGCGCAACGCAGTGAGCGCAGGAGAGAATGGAGCAGGCATGACGCGAAACCCGTGGGATCGGCCGTACTACGACTGGCAGGTGCTGCCGCCTTTTGTGATCAAGAACGGTGTGACGGTATATCCGTACTTCGCGCCACCGCGCGGGGATGCCGCACATGCGATCTGGGTTTTCGATCGCGCAGTCGATCCTGAAGATCCGGAGATCGAGCACCGCCACCTGGCGCATCATCGCATCGCCTACCTCACATGGTTCTCATCCGAGATCAGCTACATCGCCACTGAGCCGGCGCTGCAGCGGCAGGGCATCGCAACCGAGATGCTGCGCTTGGGCCGGGAGATCGACCCACATCTGAAGCACTCCACAACGCGCCGCACCACTGCCGCGCAGAAGTGGATCGCTGCCGTCGACCCAGACGAGCTCGACACCGTCGTCACACCCGAGGAGTCCTTCTGCCAGGCGACCCAGGCTTCCACGTCTTCCGCTCCACGCACGAGGCACCGACAGTGCCTGCCGAGCGTGCTGCACCGAATCGGGACATCGCTGAGAACTTGGGCACGCCGAGACTGATCGACTGCGGCGGCCCGGCAGTCTCACAAATGACCCGCAAGAACGTCACCGGGCGGTGCCAGCTGCGGAAAGACTGTCAGAACTCTTGGCTCAGCAGCCATCTCTGCAATACGGCGGTGAGCCGTTCGGGCGCGTCGAAATGGATCAGGTGACCGGCCTCGGGCACGAGGTGCAGCTCGGAACCGGGAATGAGCTCTGCGAGTCGGTGGGCGCGGTCAACCGGGATCCAAGCGAACACTGCGGAGTTGTCGGCGACGAGGCGGAAGAACTCCGAGCCCCACGGGGCCAGAGCAACCACGTCGACCAGGGCCAATGAGTTGTATTCAGCGTGGTGAAGCAGGTGAGCGCGAAGGGCCACTGCGCCGCCGTAGTCGTGGGCGACCATGTGCGGATCGGCCAGGCCCCAGTGATCGAGCAGATCCGCGAGCAACGCAGCCTGGGCGCTGAGCGAGACGTCCTGCCCGTCAACCTTCGTCGATGTCCCATAGCCGAGCATGTCCCACAGGTGGACCGTGAAGTCAGCGCTCAGGGCGTCGGCCACAGGCCGCCACACGGCTGACGACCACGGGGTGCCGTGGCAGAAGACCACCGGCGGCCCGCGGAATTGCTCACTCCTGCATCGGTCCGGGCCGGCTGCCCGGGTCCGACTCCATCCAGAGAGACGTGATCTCCGCAACAGGAGTGAGGTGCAGCTGCGCACCTGGATCGAGGCCGTGGTCGCCGAACCGCAGGACCATGAGGGCATCGGGCTCCTGCAGGCGGGCACCCTGCTGCTCGCAATCGTGCAAAAGTGCGAGTCAAAGGGAGCCTCGGGCTGCGATCCTGGTACGGGGCATTCGTGTGGAGAAAGCGTAGTCCAGGTTCTGACCCTGCAGCCCTCGGGTTGTCGACTCGACTAACGCCATCTTTGGAGCTGGCCTGCAGGGCGCGCTGACGGTGGGTCAGGGTTCGCCTGCGGAAAGGCCTACGCTGGCGGACTCATGTGTCGAAGTCGATCTCGATGCGGAATACGTCGGCCCTCAGCCACGAGACCGTGAGCTCCACCGGCTGGTGGTCTCGTGCTGCGGCATCTGTCCGTGAGCGGATCGAGATGACCGGCGGTCGGCCGCTCAGCCCGAGGTGCTCGGCGACCTCGGGCGGTGCGGGATCGATGGCCACGCCGAACCATCCGCGAACCGGTCGGAGCCCGTAGTGATCATCCAGGGTCTCGTACAGCGAGGCGAACGGGTCGAGAACCTGGGGCAGGTCCGGCACCAGCTGCGTGTCGAAGAAGGACTCGGCGAAGCCGACCAGCTCGTTGTCGATGTACCGGTCACGCGAGAGCGCCAGCACCTGCCGCCTCGGTCCCATCCTCATTCGCCGGCGCACCTCGGGCGACGGAGTCTCGAGTCGCCATTCTGTGGTCCGGACGTCAGGTGTGAGTCCCGCATTGCGGACGCTCTGGCTCCATGACGGCGGATGGCAACGGCTGATCGTGTAGTCGACCCGACGGGAGACGTACGTGCCGCTGCCCTGCCGTCGCCGCACCAGGTAGCGCCTCTCCAATTCCGCCAACGCCGCCCGCGCGGTCAGTCGGCTGACACCGAGCTGACCGGCGAGCGCGTCTTCCGGCGGAAGCCGGGTACCGACCGGGTGATCTGCGATCTGCTCGGCGAGAGTGTCTGCCGCGGCCAGATACACCGGGACCCGAGGCGCAGACTTCTTCGACGTGACGCGATTGATGGAACTGATCATAATGCAGGCGTCGGACCAGGGGAGTGCGTGCGCAGGGGACGGTTGACTGCACCGTCGGGCACCTCGCCGGTAAGCACCTGCAGGATCGCCTCGGCAGCATGTTCCTCGATCCTGAGCCTCGCGGAGGCCACAGCGGACCCGAGGTGCGGAGTGAAGAGAGTCCGGTCCTGTATCGCCAGGAGCTCCTCGGGCACGCCTTCAGGACGGTCCGGGCGCGAGAGGTCCTCGAACTCGAACACGTCCGAGGCGAATCCGCCGAGGTGCCCGCTGCGCAGCAGCTCAACCACGGCGACCTCGTCCACTACGGAGCCGCGCCCGACGTTGACGAGCAGCGACCCCGGCCGCATCGATTCCAATTGGGCGCGGCCAAGCAGGTGCAGGGTGTTCGCGGCCAGCGGGGCACAGACCGCCACGGCGTCGCTGCGCGTCAACAGCTCACCGAGTTCCACGTGCTCCATCTGCAAACCGTGGTCGCCGGCGGAGGACAATGGCTCAGGATCGCAGTAGAGCAGGTTCGCGTCGAAGCCGCTGAGCAGCCGCGCCACTGCCCGTCCGAGCCTTCCCGCGCCCACGAGGCCGATTGTCGAGCCCACGAGCGTGCTTCCGTAGAGCGTCGGTCGCCATCCCGCAAGGCCGGCCCGCACCGCGCGGTCTCCTGCCGTGATGTTGCGCGCGAGTCCGATGAGCAGACCGACCGCGAGTTCGGCGGTGGGTTCGGTGAGGAGATCCTCGACCCGCGTCAGCCAGATGCCGCGCTCGGTGCACGCGTTGACATCGATGTTGTCGTGGCCTTTGAGGGCGCCGGCGACCACCTGCAGGCGCGGACAGGCGTCGAGGAACTCTGCGGTGATCCGATCCGGCATGAACGCCATGAGGGCGTCCGCGCCTGCTGCCCTGCGTCGCAGCTCCGAGGCGGGTAGGCTGCCGTCGCTCTGGTTCGCGATCACCTCGCAGCTGTCAGCGAGCATCTCGAGGATCGGGGGATGCACGCGGTGGGTGAGGACCACCACCGGGCGGTGGGGAGTCTCCGTCACGTGCGTATCCGTCGGGTGTGTGTCTGTCATTGGAACCTCTTTCGCAACGCTCCGCCGAGGGCGTCGACCAGGGTGACTGTGGCAAGGATGACGAGCAGGATCGCGGCGACCTCGTCGTACTGGAGGGTGCGGAGGGCGGCGATCAGCTCGAAGCCGATGCCGCCAGCTCCGACGACGCCCACGACCACCGAGGCCCGGAAGTTGAGCTCCCAGCGGTATACGGTGGTGTCAGCCATCTGCGGCAGAACCTGCGGCAGGATGCCGTGCAGGATCACCTGCGCCGGGCCGGCACCAGTCGCGCGGGCGGCCTCGACAGGCGCGTGATCGGCATGCTCGATCGCCTCGGCGAAGAACTTGCCCACCATTCCCGCGGAGTGGATCCCCAGTGCCAGCGCTCCGGGCAGAGCGCCGAATCCGACGGCCGCCACGAAGACGATGGCCAGGATCAGCTCCGGCACGGAGCGCAGCACGTTGAGGATGAGCCGGGCGACCCAGTAGACCGCCGGATGCGGCGAGGTGTTGCGGGCGCCGCACAATGCCAGTGGAACGGAGAGCAGCACCGCCAGCGCGGTGGCCGCGATGCTCATCGTCATCGAGTCCCACAGCGGGCCCCACCAGCTGTTGAGGTTGGTGAAGTCCGGTACCCACATCTCACTCAGCAGGTCGGCGATGTCCGCCAGTCCTGTGATCATGCGGGTGCCGTCGAGCATCCCGACGACCCACGAGCTCACCAGCACGGTGACGAGGACGATCCCGGTGACAGCGACCGAGCGCCTCCAGCCGGACCGTGCCTGGTCGGAGATCTGCAGGTACTCCTGCTCTCGCTGCTCGTCCAGCAGGCGGCCTGTGCTTGCGCTTTCTGTGCTGGTGCTCACTGGTAGTCCTCAAGGTCGATGTCGAGCAGCGGTGCGAGCTCGCGCACCGCGTCGTAATCCGAGTCGGTGACCTCTTCGAAGCCGGCGGCGTCGAACGGTTCGAGCACGGCCGGATCTTCGAGGTCCAGGAACGCTCTCCGCAGCTTCTCCTTCAGGTCTTCGGGGAGGTCCGACTGCATGGTCCACGGATAGTTGGCGTAAGGCTCGGACTCCTGGACCTTGACGACGGTCGCGGGATCGATGAGTCCCTCCTCGGCCATGCGCTCATAGATGGGCAGGCTCATGCCCCCCGCATCCGCATTGCCGTTCTGGACCGTCAGGGCCACCGCATCGTGAGAGTCGACGTGCTGCTCTTCATAATCGCCGTGGTCAACTCGCAGGTCCGCGCCTTCGGCGAGCATGGCCTTGGGGATCAGGTGACTCGACGTGCTCGCCTGGTCGCCCCACGCGACAGTCTTGCCGGCGACATCGTCGAGGGTCTCGATCCCGGACTCGCTGTTGGCGATGAAGACCGACTGGTAAGTGGGGTCCTCGCCCTCGACCTCCTGCAGAGCGGCGAAGGGCTCGATGTCGGCCTTCTCCTGGGCGAGGACGTACGACAGCGGACCGAAGTAGCCGAGTTCGAGGCGGCCGCGGGCCATCGCCTCGATCATCGAGGAGTAGTCGGTCGTCACCACGAGCTCGACCTCCAGCCCCACCTGCTCCTCGAGGTGACTCTTGAGTGGTTCATTGTTCTTGATGATCTCCGAGGCATTCTCATCGGGAAGCAGCGCAACCCGAAGGGTTTCGGGGGCGGCGCTTGTCTCGGAGGCGGCAGTGCAGCCGGAGAGGAGAAGGGCAGAAGCCGTCAGGGTTGCTGTTGCGGCTGCGGTGAGGCGGGGGCGTCCAAGCACGGTGATTCACTCCTGTTTCAGTTGATCGAAGGCGGTGTGGTGGGATGTCGTTTGCTGGATGGAGGGCGGGTGAAGAAGCTGGGGTCAGCGGCGCTCGATCGCGAGTCGGTCTTCGGCGAGATGGGACGGATCCTCAGTCTGCGGCTCGTCGCGTGCGTCTTCGTAGATCACGCGGAGGTCATCGTCGTCGACTTCGTCTGCGGGACCGTCGTAAACGATCCGGCCATGGGCGAGGCCGACGATGCGGTCGGCGTGCTCGAGCGCGAGGTCGACCTGATGAAGGCTGGCGACGAGAGTGATGCCGTTCTCCTGGCAGACGCGGCGCAGCAGCTCCATGACGCGACGTGCTGTGGCGGGATCGAGGCTGGCCACGGGTTCATCGGCAAGGATCAGGTCCGGTTGCTGGGCGAGTGCGCGGGCGATCCCCACGCGCTGCTGCATGCCGCCGCTGAGGTTGTCGACTCGGGTGAGGGCCTTGTCCAGCAGTCCGACACGGTCGAGCGCCTCCAGGGCGATGCGCTCGTCGGCGCGGCCGAAGGGCAGGAGGCTGCGCCAGAAGCTGTAATATCCGACCCGGCCGAGCAGCACATTCCGCAGCGCTGTGTAACGCGGGATGAGCTGGTGGTGCTGGAACACCATCCCGGTGCGCCGGCGATGCCGTCGAAGGTCGCCGCGCGTTTCGAGCGACGGCACGCCGTCCGCTCGCACGCCTCCCGTGCTCGGCTTCACGAGCAAATTCATGCACCGCAGCAGCGTGGACTTGCCAGCTCCCGACGGGCCGAGGAGCACGGTCACTCTCCCGGCCTCGATCGAGAGGTCCGTGGGTCCCAAAGCCTGCACGCCGCCCTTATAGGTCTTACTGACGTCGACGAGTTCGATCATGTCAAGTCCTCTATATGACTCCTGGTTGCCTCCTCAAAGGTATAGAGGATTTGTGAACTCCAAGGGGGGTGCTGGACAACGGTGTGTGAATCAAGGACGAACAGGGCATTCTTGTGGGCAGCCGTTCATGAGGCGTCCACATGAGGGTCAAGACCGGATGGAAGGCTGTCTGGCCATGACATCCTTCACCTCGGACCGCCCAGTCTCCGATCTCGTGATCGGCCACGCCACAGCAGTGCTGCCCAACGGGGTGATCGACGACGCCCGGGTGGTCGTCCGCAGCGGTCGAATCGCTCACGTCGGGCCGCATCCACGTGGCACTGCCTGTGACCTGGATGCTCGCGGCGCACACGTGCTGCCCGGGCTCGTCGACGTCCACAGCGATGTGCTGTCGCGAGATATCCGTCCACGGCCCGGTGTCGTTCTCGATCCCTCCTTCGCGGTTGCGTCTGCGGGTGCCCGGCTTCGTGCGGCAGGCATCACTACCGCGTTCCACGGCCTGGCCTTCCAGGAACGGTCGATCGTGGGAAGACCGATCGATTCTCCCGCAGCGTCCGAACTCTCGGGAGCACTCCGTCGCACTGACGACACTCAAGTCGATCATCAGGTTCTGCACCGGCTCGATGTGCGCTGCGAATACGGACTTGCGCTGCTCACGAAGGAGTTGGAGTCATCGGAATCGGCACCTCAGGACGAGATGTGTGCACTGCATCCACAGGGGCCGAACGATGGTGATTCGTGTCTTCCGGGTGGACGAGTGCCCGTCGTGTCGCACGAAGACCACACGCCGGGGCAGGGACAGTTCGCCGACCCAGCGAAAATGCAGAAGTGGCTGGTTGACAGCGATCGAATGAGTGACGACGACGCTGCTGATCATGTGGAATGGTGGCGCAGCAGTCGTGACGAGCGCCTTGCTGTGCGTGACCGTACTCTGTCGTGGTTGGAGGGCTTGGTCCGGGCAGGTTCCATTCGACTTTTCGCCCACGACCTCGCGACACCGGAGGAGGTGTCGGCGGCTGCCGACCGTGGCTGTAGTGTGGCGGAGTTCCCGACAACAGTCGCGGCTGCCCGTGCGGCCCGGGATCACGGGATGCTCATCGTCGCGGGGGCACCGAACATCGTCCGGGGAAGATCTCACACCGCCAACGTACCGGCATCCGAACTCGCATCTGCGGGCCTGATCGACGCGTTGGCTAGCGACTACATCCCCACATCGATGCTTCCGGGCGCACTGCGACTAGTGCGTGATGGAATTGCAACGCTTCCCCAGGCGGTGCGGCTCGTGACTTCCGGTGCAGCCGCCTGTGTGGGTCTTGACGACCGTGGCTCTCTGACCGAAGGACATCGAGCCGACCTGATCCTCGCCGACCTCACCAAGAGGTGGCCCTCCACTCTCTCCCTCACAAGAGGAGTTCTTATTGGTGGGCGACCAAGATGAGAGGATCAGCTGATCTCTGAGGTGGAGCAAGCTCACCCGCAGGGAAAGAGTGGGGGAGGGTGCAAAACGCGAGACGAGTCGTTCCATGTTGCTGTCTCATAGGGGGCTGTTCTGCGTCGGCCTACCGACCAACCTGCGCGTAACGCCGCACTCATTCAGACGAACTGCACGATGTTGCCGTTCATCAGAAACCACCGTATCTGCAACACGGTCTTCTGCGACGGCCGCGACGTGCTGCCACCGACCTCATCTGTCGCAAAACCCCGTCTCACATCCCAGATGCCGCTGGCTATGAGTTCTGCGACGAACCGGAGTCTCGTACAGTGGCAGCAACGACGGTGCGGGAGGTGCAATCGGTGACAGGCACAGTATTCGGCTACGCGCGGGTGTCCTCACGCGCCCAGAATCTTGACTCCCAAAGCGCCCAGCTCGAAGCTGCCGGCTGCCAGCGCATCTTCAGCGACATCATCACCGGCGCTTCCCGCGTTCGGCCAGGAATGGATGACCTCCTCTCCCATCTGCGCCCCGGTGACGAACTTGTCGCCACGAAGCTCGATCGTCTCTGCCGCTCCATTGTCGGCATCCACGAGCTGTTAGCCGACCTCGCCGACCGAGGTGTCACGGTGCGCACTCTCGATGGCCTGACCACCGACCCCAGCCAGCCCGGCGGGAAGATTCTCGTCGCCGTCATGGCGGCAGTTGCCGAAGTCGAACGCGATCTCATCCGCGAACGCACCCGCCGCGGATTAGAAGCCGCCCGGGCCCGCGGGCGCACCGGTGGCAGACCGCAAGCACTGACCACCTCTCAGCAGCGCAGCATCGTCGCACTCATCGAATCCGGCCAATCGAGCCCGACAACTGCCGCCGAAGATTTCGGCGTCTCGCGCGCGACGGTCTACCGCGTCCTCAGACGGCTGCGGAACAAGGTGGACTCAGACACCTAGCTGTACTGATCGGGGAGGTTAGTTAA
>NZ_KV786025.1:0-119914 GCF_001806795.1 Brevibacterium sp. HMSC22B09
TCAACCAACGTCCCCGGTTAGTACAACTAGGTAGCTCCACTACGTGTCCACGATTTGCGGGTAACCCCACTCGGAGCTTCGGTTACTCATGAGGTTCGCAATGGCGGAATTGTTAACATAGGTTTGACCTCGTGAGCGAGTGCCGGTTCTGCTCGGCTTGGGGCAGCGACCGGCAGCTCGCGCCGCGCGAGTCTGTGGCGTATGAGGGCGCGGATCGCGGTGCATGATCCACAGTTGAAATAGAGAAAAGAGAGTGAAACGTATGACGAAGCGCGTGAGTGTGATTGTTGGGAGCCTGCGTCGTGGCTCCTTTGCCCGTAAGATTGCGCACAACCTGATTCCGATGTTCCCTGAGGGGTACGAGGCGAAGATCGTGGAGATCCGCGACCTGCCGCTGTACGATTTCGACTACGACGACCCAGAGGTCACCGACAAGCCGGTGCCGGCGGAGTACACGGAGTTCCGCGAGACGATTAAGGCCTCTGACGGGGTGCTGTTTGTGACCCCGGAGAACAACCGCACCATCCCGGCGTGCCTGAAAAACGCGGTGGATATTGGGTCGAAACCCAACGCCGACGTTGCGTGGAAGGGACTCCCGGCGGGAATTGTGAGCCACTCTGTTGGACGCATGGGCGGGTACTCGTCGCAGAAGAACCTGCGCCTTGCGCTTTCCTACTTCGACATGCCAACGCTTGGCCAGCCCGAGGTGTTCCTGTCGCAGTCGCCTGAGCTTTTCGGTGACGGGGATAAGATCACCCGCGAGTCAACCGTTGAGTTCCTGCAGAAATACATTGACCGCTTCGCTGAGCTGATCGAAAAAACCAGCCGCGATTAGTTTTCGCGGGCGCGTAACCCAAAGGCGAGGGGGAAACCGAACACGTTTCGGTTTCCCCCTCGTTTGTTGTGTGGCAGTTTTGTGTCGCCGCGGCCGCGCGGTGGCGCAGGCGCTAGCTGTCTGCGCCCCCTGCGTCAGTTGCCGCCTCGGCCCGCAACGCCTCGACAAGCGCCTCGTGTGCGTCCCAGATTTCGCGCGGCATATCGGGCAGCTCGCGCAGGTGCTCAGCGCGGTGATCGGTTTCCTGCAGCCAGCGTTCAACGTCAACCCGCAGCAGTTTGTCGAGATCCGCCGCGTCGATTTCGAGACCGGTAAAGTCGAGCTCTTCAACAAGCGGGAGCACGCCGATCGGGGTTTTGCGTCCCTTGACTTTGCCGTCGCGGTACTGTGTGAGCCAGTTCAGCGCGCGCAGGTTCTCGCGGAAGCCCGGCCACAGGTAACGACCGGTTTCGGGTTCGCGCTGGAACCAGTTGACGTGGGCAAACATCGGCATCTCTTTCAGCTGCCCGAGCACTTTAAGCCAGTGTTCGGCGTAGCGACCCTCGGAGTACGAGAAGAACGGACGCATCGACATCGGGTCGTAACGCAGCTGCCCGTCAAGCCCGTCCGCTGCGAAAGTCGCCTCGGCGCCGAGTGTCAGCCCGTCGTAGACGCCATCAACAAGGTTGTCGATTGCGCGGATCAGCGGTTCACGATCGCGGGTGCGGCCACCGAAGATAATCGCGTCAACGACCACGCCCTCGGGTTTGGAGACGTCTTCGGCGAGGTTCGGGATGCGCTCCAGCGGAATAGTGAAGCGGCTGTTCGGGTGCGCCCACGGTTCGTTTTGCTGCTCGGCGGTGCGGTCGGTGATTTTCGCGCCGGTCCAGTCGAGCCACCCTGCCGGGTCGGCCGGGGGTTCGGGGGTGAGACCCTCCCACCACACCTCGCCGGTGACTTCGTTGTAGGCGGTGTTGGTGAAGATCGTGCCCGATCCCTCAGCGATTGCCGCCATCGCGGTGGGGTTGGAACCCTCGTTGGTGTCTTTTGCGACACCGAAGGCACCGTTTTCGGGGTTGATGGCACGGAGTTTCCCTTCGTCGTCAACCCACATCCAGGCGATGTCGTCGCCGTAAAAATCAACGCGGTAGCGGTCGCCGAGTCCGTTTGGCGGCAGCGTCATCGCGAGGTTGGTTTTCCCTGACGCGCTCGGGAAGCCGCCGCACACGTGCGTGGTGACGCCGGTTTCACGGTCGTGGATCCCAAGCAGCAGGAACTGCTCCGCGAGGAACTTCCCTGAGGCGTAACCGTCGTAGGACGCCTGGCGCAGACCGTGGGCGATTTTACCAAGCAGCGCGTTGCCGCCGTACGCGGAGCCGAAGTGCAAAATGGTGCGCTCGTCTGCGACGGTCACAAACATCCGCTCGTCGGCGTCGGTGCCCTGCTGCAGCGCGGTCAGGTCACCGGTGACGTGCACACCGCGCACGAAGAAGTCCTGGTCGCTGACACCGTCGAAGTGCTCAATTCCGACGCGGGCCATGCGGATCATCTGCAGCACCACGTTGCGGTCGTCGGTGAGCTCAACTCCGAGCGCGAAGTTCGCAAGCGGGGTGCCGGGAGGGGCCATCAGGTACGGCACCACGTACATGGTTTTGCCCGCCGAAGCGCCGCGCATGCGGCTCGTCAGCAGCGGTTTGACCTCGCTTGAGTGGCGCCAGTTGTTGTAGCGCCCGCGATCCGCCTCGTCAGCCGTGGCGACAAAGGTGCGCTCTTCGGTGCGGGCGGTGTCTTTCGGGTGTGACCGTGAGTAGTAGCGACCTTTGCCTGCGCGGAGCATTTCGCCGGCGGCGATGGCCTCTTCGAGCAGCCTGGCGTCATCCGCTGCTGAGACGAGCTCGATCTTTTCAGGATTGGTGATCTCTGCCCACTCGCTCACAAAAGCGCGAACGCTTTCCACGTGAATCTCTGGAGGAACTTGAAATTGCTTTGATGCGGTCACCAGGCGCCCTCATTCATTCTTTAGTTTCCGGGTCTCACTTGTGCTCTCTACCGTAGTACGTCGAGTCTGACAGCACCATAAGTATCCCCTTTGAGTCTTGGGTTCGGTATGACGTCGTCTGTACTTCGGCGTGTCGTAGTTTTGTGAGATTATTCGTGCTAAACACTATATGTGGTGCCCCGCAATGTGGGTCAGGACTAGATGTAGGGGTGGGATTGCTGAGGCGCAAATGCTGAGAGGAGAACATGCTGATGAGTGAACGCAGGGAAGGCCGAACACGAAGCGTCGCGGAGGTTCGAGTGCTCGAGGGGCAAGATTCACCTGACCTGGTGTTTTTCTCGAGCGTTTCGGAGAACACCCTCCGCTTCGTCGAGAAGCTCGAGCGCCCGGCGGTGCGGATCCCACTCCGACCGCGCACAGAGGGAATGATCCGAGTGACCAGGCCCTACGTGCTCGTGGTTCCGACCTACGGCGGCGGAGCGCAGGCCGGGGCGGTGCCGCGGCAGGTGATTACGTTCCTGAACGATCCTGCAAACCGCGCGCTGATCCGCGGCGTGATTACCGCGGGGAACACCAACTTCGGTGAGCACTACTGCATCGCAGGACCGATCATCTCAGCCAAGTGCAAAGTTCCTGAGCTGTACCGCTTTGAACTTCTTGGCACCAACCGCGACGTTGCTCGAGTCAAGGCTGGTTTAGACGAATTTTGGGCACGACAGAACACATTAGAAGCAGAAGCAAATGAGGAGGACGTCGCATGACGATCGCCACACCATCAGAAACAACCACCCCCAACACTGCACGGGTTGGCGGGGTCGGCGAGCGGAAGGACTACCACGCGCTCAACGCCCAGCTGAACCTGTTTGCGGCGGACGGGTCGATCCAGTTTGACAAGGATCACGAAGCGGCGGAGGCCTACCTGAACCAGCAGGTCATCCCGAACACGAAGCAGTTCGCTTCGGTGTGGGAACGCCTGGAGTGGCTGATCGAAAACGAGTACTACGAAGCCGAATACCTGCGCGCCTACGACAAGGACTTCGTCGAGCGCCTCCACGAACAGGCCGACGCTTTCGGGCACAAGTTCCAGACCTTCCTCGGTGCGTTTAAGTTCTTCACCTCCTACGCGCTGAAAACCTTCGACGGCAGCCTCTTCCTCGAAAACTTCGAGCAGCGAGTTGTTGCCACGGCGCTGTTCCTCGGTCAGGGTGACGAGGAACTGGCTTCGAAGACGGTCACCGAGATCCTCTCGGGCCGTTTCCAGCCGGCAACTCCGACGTTCTTGAACGCGGGTAAGAAACAGCGCGGCGAGCTCGTGTCGTGCTTCCTGCTGCGCGTTGAAGACAATCTCGAATCGATTGGCCGCAGCGTTAACTCTGCGCTGCAGCTGTCCAAGCGCGGCGGCGGTGTGGCGCTGCTGCTGTCAAACCTCCGCGAGGCGGGTGCCCCGATTAAGCAGGTCGAGAACCAGGCTTCCGGTGTTGTTCCCGTGATGAAGATCCTCGAAGACAGCTTCAGCTACGCGAACCAGCTCGGCGCTCGCCAGGGCGCAGGCGCTGCGTACCTGCACGCGCACCACCCCGACATTATGCGGTTCCTCGACACGAAGCGTGAAAACGCTGACGAGAAGATCCGCATTAAGACCCTGTCGGTTGGGGTTGTGATTCCGGATGTGACCTTCGAACTGGCTAAGCAGAACAAAGATATGCACCTGTTTAGCCCCTACGATGTGCTTCGCGAAACCGGTATTCCGCTTTCGGATCAGTCAATCACCGAGCGCTACGACGAGTTCGTCGCGAACCCGCGGATCCGCAAGACCACGATCAGCGCGCGCGAGTTCTTCAAGACCCTCGCTGAGCTGCAGTTCGAGTCGGGCTACCCGTACGTGCTGTTCGAAGACACTGTGAACCGTGCGAACCCGCTCGAGGGGCACATCAACATGTCGAACCTGTGCTCGGAGATTCTGCAGGTGAACACCGCCTCTGAGTACGACGCCGCAATCGGGTACGAGACGATCGGTCACGACATTTCGTGCAACCTCGGCTCGCTGAACATTGCGCAGGCAATGGCCAGCCCGGACTTCGGCGCAACCGTTGAGATTGCGGTGCGGGCGCTGACGAGTGTGTCGGATCAGACCGACATTCAGGCGGTGCCGTCAATTGCCGAGGGTAACCGTGCGTCACACGCCATCGGCCTCGGCCAGATGAACCTGCACGGCTACCTCGCTTCGCAGCGCATCCACTACGGCAGCGAAGAGGGAATTGACTTCACCGACGCGTACTTCCGCACGGTGACCTACCACGCGCTGCGCGCTTCGAACCAGCTGGCGATTGACCGCGGTGCGACCTTCGCGGGCTTCGAGAAGAGCGACTACGCTGACGGCAGCTACTTCGACCGTTACACGGCCGAGGAGTGGGTGCCAGAAACCGCGCGGGTGCGTGAGCTCTTCGCCGAGGCTGGAGTTGCGCTGCCGACGGTTGCGGACTGGGAACAGCTGCGCGAGTCGATCCGCGAACACGGTATCTACAACGCGTACCTGCAGGCGGTGCCACCGACCGGGTCGATTAGCTACGTGAACAACTCGACGGCTTCGATCCACCCGATCGCCTCGAAGATTGAGATTCGTAAGGAGGGCAAGCTCGGCCGCGTGTACTACCCGGCTCCGCACATGACAAACGACAACCTCGAGTTCTTCGAAGACGCCTACGAAATCGGCGCCGAGAAGATCATCGACACCTACGCTGCTGCGACCAAGCACGTGGATCAGGGTCTGTCGCTCACGCTGTTCTTTAAAGACGAGGCGACCACTCGCGACATCAACCGCGCGCAGATCTACGCGTGGCGCAAGGGCATCAAGACGCTGTACTACATCCGCCTGCGCCAGCCCGCGCTCGAGGGAACCGAGATCGAAGGCTGCGTTTCCTGCGCGCTGTAGTCGCGTTCGCGCCCGCGTGTGCGCCCGTGCTGCGCGCGCGGGCGCACCGCGCGCCGTCCGCGCACTCCGCGCACTGACCACCAGACACCACTAGTGAAAGAGCTTTATTGAACTATGACTGATCCGTTGAACACCGACCGCCCGCTGCAAGAGATCTCGGTCACCCCGCCGTCGTACCGCCACGACCCGACAGCCCGGCTGCGCCCCATTAACTGGAACCGCGTCACCGACGACAAAGACCTCGAGGTGTGGAACCGTCTGACCGCGAACTTCTGGCTGCCAGAGAAGGTGCCGCTGTCAAACGACATCCCCGCGTGGCAGAAAATGACCCAGGAAGAGCGCACCCTCACGATGCGCGTCTTCACCGGTCTGACCATGCTCGACACCGTGCAGGCAACTGTCGGTGAGATCGTGCAGATCCAAGACTCCCGCACCGAACACGAAGAGGCCGTCTACACCAACATTGCGTTCATGCAGTCGGTGCACGCCCGCTCGTACTCCTCGGTGTTCTCAACGCTGACGAGCACCCCGGAAATCGACGACGCCTACCGCTGGGCAGTTGCCAACGATCTGCTGCAGGAACGCTGCAAGAAGGTGCTGCACCACTACTACGGCGATGATCCGCTCAAGCGTAAAGTGTCTTCGACGCTGCTGTCGTCGCTGCTGCTGTACGCAGGGTTCTACCTGCCGCTGCACTTCTCGGTGCACGCGACGCTGACGAACACCGCAGACATGATCCGCCTGATTCTGCGTGACAAGGCAGTGCATGGTTACTACTCGGGTTACAAGTACCAGCGCGGACTCGAGACGCAGAGCAAAGAGCGTCAGGAAGAGATGCGCAAGTTCACCTTCGACCTGCTGGAAGAGCTCTACGAGCTTGAGCTGCAGTACTCGGGTGAGCTGTACGAGCCGCTCGGCCTGATGGACGACGTTGCCGTGTTCGTGCGTTACAACGCGAACAAGGCGCTGATGAACCTCGGTTACCCGTCGCGGTTTACCGCTGAAGAGACCGAAGTGAACCCTGAGATTCTCGCGGCGCTGTCACCTGGCAGCAACGAAAACCACGACTTCTTCAGTGGATCAGGATCGAGCTACATCGTCGGTAAGGGCGAAGACACCACCGACGACGACTGGGACTTCTAGGCTCAAGGGCTTAACGGCTCGAGGGCTCAGCGGCTCGATTCGGGCCGCACCGTCCGAATAGCGCACCGCGGGTTGGACGCTGGCACACGCCGGCAACCTTCCCGCGGTGCGCTGTTTTGTGCCCGAGCCAGCGCGATTCTTGTCGACTATGATCGACAAAACCTCCGCAAAGTAGCAGCTTGTCGACTATACTCGACAAAACAGGGAGGTTTGTGGTGGACAGAATCATTGAACGCCCGAGATACTTTTCGCGGATCCAGCCCTTTATCGACAAACCCCTCGTGAAGGTGCTCACCGGTGTGCGTCGCTCCGGCAAATCTACGATTCTGCAGCAGCTGCAAGAAGTGATTCGCGCGGGCAGCGCTGATCCACAAGTGTTTGCGATGAATTTTGAGTCCGCTGACGGGCTTCACATCACAGACGCAGCGGCGCTGCTACGGCGCATCGAAGCCGAAAACCTCAACAAAAACACCCGCGCGTATTTCTTCTTTGACGAAATTCAGCAGGTCGCCGACTGGGAGAAAGCCATCAACGCGATCCGCGTCGACTATGACGCAGATATCTATGTCACCGGGTCGAATTCGCGCATGCTTTCCGGTGATCTCGCCACACATCTTGCCGGTCGCTACGTTGAGTTCTTGATCCAACCGTTTTCGTTTGCGGAATTTGTCGAGCTGCACCGCCAAAGCGACCGCACACTGAGCGAACACTTCCAGCACTTTGTGCAGTTCGGCGGTTTCCCGGCGTTGAAATACTTCAACCTCGACCGGGAACCCTCGCTCGACTACCTTGACTCGGTGTACAACTCGGTTGTGCTCAAAGACGTGATTGAGTATCACCAGATCCGCGACGTCGACATTTTTCACCGCATCGTCGGTTACTGCTTCGCAAATATTGGAAAAACCTTCTCGGCGCAGTCACTGGTGCGTTTTTTCAAAAGCGAGGGGCGCACCGTTTCGGTTGATACCGTATTGAACTACCTTGAGTTTTGCGTGAACGCTTTCTTGATTTATCGGATTCCGCGCTTTGACATTGCGGGGAAGGCGAGGCTTCGGGCAACTGAGAAGTACTATGCGGTGGATCACGGTTTTCGTGAAACGCTCGGCCTTTCGAACCAGGCCGACATTGAGCTGACCCTCGAAAACATCGTGTGCGTGGAGCTGCTTGCGCGCGGGTACGAGGTAAGTGTCGGAAGAGCCGGCGCGCGCGAGATTGACTTCATCGCCCGCAAGGGTTCCGACACTGAGTACTTCCAGGTGAGTTACCTGCTCGGCAGCCAAAACACCGTCGACCGCGAGTTCGGTGCCTTTCGCGGGGTTACCGACAACTTCCCGAAAACCGTGCTGAGCATGGACCAGTTCGACATGAGCCGCGACGGGATCCAACACAAAAACATTATCGAGTGGCTTGTCGAGCCCTCACCGTTGCACAGCTAGGTGTCATCGCCTAGCCTGAATACCAACATGACCGGTACCGCTACCCATTTTGGTGGGAGCCCAGGGCCGGTCTTTGTTTTTCTCGATCTAGCCGTCATGCTCCTGTTGGGGTTATAGGTCAGAATGTGTGGCAAAAATCCCGGTTTTCCCCTGTGTTTACGCGGCAGAATCGGGTTTCATCTTTTACCCACAAAACTTGTTACCTGGACAAAATGTGTGGCATAAATAGCGTTCGTTGCCCGTGTTTACGCGCATTACCCGTGTTTAAGGTTTCATTTTTGCCAGTCTGGCTGAATGAACGTTCCTCACTGCTGTCTGGTTTCAGGACATCGTTCACCCCTGCACCTGAGAATCGGCCTGCGGATGTCCCACGACATAGTTCCCACCCATATTCAGACGGCTCGACACCCTTTAGCCGGATTCTGCGCCTTAGGAGCAACTGCTAAAGGGAGTTTCGGTTGCTAAAGGGAGTCTCCGTGCCGCTAAAGCGAGGATTCGTGGCTAACGGGTGTTTCCCGGCTAACGGGTGTGGGGATGCAGGACCTACAGCGGCGAAAGGGAAGGGTAAACGTGGGTACTGGACCCGCTAACGGAATGACGAAGGCCCCTCACCGGACGTTTTCCCTGGTGAGGGGCCTTTCTCTTGTGGAGGTAAGGGGACTCGAACCCCTAACCCTCTGCTTGCAAAGCAGATGCGCTACCAATTGCGCCATACCCCCAAGAGGTAAGTCTCATTCTACCCTGTCGGTGTACTGAGACCAAGTGCTGTGACCTTCCTGCCTCTTCTTGCGAAGAACCAAGACTGTCAGCAGTCCTGCTGCGGTCGTTGCCGCGGCACCAAACCATCTCTTCACGAATACCTCCGATCTGAGTTGGTTCGTGGGCCTACGTGGACTTGAACCACGGACCTCTTCGTTATCAGCGAAGCGCTCTAACCGCCTGAGCTATAGGCCCCTTCGGGGTGAACCGAAAAACTACTATAGCCCCACGTCCCACACAATGCAAAATCGACCTCAACCATCCCCCAATCACACGAAAAACGCAGGCCCCGAGCGAACCCGGGGCCTGCGTTTCTTCTGCGAAAACTGTGCTTCGAAGATCAGTCGTCGGTCAGCGTCAGGTGGAAACCGCCCACCAGGCTCGAACCGATGTTGTAGATGATCGATGTCAGAGTCGACAGCGCGGTCATGAGAATCACATTGACCACCGCGATGATGACGGCGAAGCTGAGAATCCTGCCCAGGCCGAACACCTGCAGCAGCTGGTCAGCACCTTCTTCGCCGGCGAATTCGGCGAGTGCCGCCTGCAGACTTCCGAACGTACCCGTCACTTCGAGCACCAGCCACAGAACAAACATCACGACGATCGTGGCAATGCCCAATGCCAATGACAGCATGAAGGTCATCTTCATAACCGACCATGGGTCAACCTTCGAGACCGCCAGCTTGACGGTGCGCGGACCCTTTCGCTGCGCGGAACCGGACATCCGCAGACCCTGCGAGGACTGAGCCGTCACAGCCGACGGACCAGAAGCCGCACCCGCACCCGAAGCCGGGCCAGAGGCCGCCGACGCTGCGGCTTCCCCACCGGACGGGCTCACCGTTTCAGTCTGGGCCGCATTCTGCGAACCCTGCGCTGTGGTCCGGGTGCCGCTGGTCTGCATGACCGTGGTCTCGGAATCGTCCTTCTCTGCGCCGTCCTGATGAGGCTTGCCAGTACTGGTGCCAGCGGGTGCAGAAGCCGCCGAGGCGCCTGCTCCACTCGCGCTTCCTGCTCCACTTGCTGCGGCAGGCGCATTTCCGCTGGCAGCACCGGAGTCGCTGCTGTCCTTCTTGCCGCCAATCCGCACACCCTTTGATGTCGAGTGCACGGGACCTGAGTCACCGTTGGCCTGCGAGCCCTTGAACTGCGAACCAGCTTCCGGGGTATTGGCCGCGAGCTTGTTCTGCTCAGCTTCTGCCGGCTTGGGCTTGTCGGCATCGCTCGATGCCGTCAGGCGCGTGGACCCGGACGACGTCCGAATGATCCTGCCTGGCTTTTCGCTATTGCTCACTGCTCATCACTCCCGTTGGCGGCGGAGTCCTGCACGTCGCTTTCCACTGCGGGGGCTTCCCCTTCCGAGGTGCCCTCTGCGGCTTCGTCGACTGCGATTTCGTCTGCGTTGTCGTCCAGTTCCTCGTCTTCGTGGCCAGAACCGCGGGTCACGGCCATAATACGGTCGCGCTTGCCGGGCTTGGCGAAAACAACGCCCATTGTATTGCGTCCGGTCTGCGAAACCTCGGCAACGGAGGAACGCACAATCTTGCCGCGCTCCATGATGACGAACACCTCGTCATCTTCGTCCACGATCAGACCGCCGACCAGCACTCCCCTCTGATCAGAGAAGCGGATCGCGCGGATGCCGATTCCGCCTCGCCCCTGGACTCGGTATTCCTCGACCGGGGTGCGCTTGGCGAAACCGCCCTCGGTCACAACGAACACATCGGTGCCCGGAGTGACAACATCCATGGCGAGCAGAGCATCGTCGTCCCGGAACTTCATACCGGTAACACCCGAGGTGGCGCGCCCCGTGGGACGGATCGTTTCGTCGTCCGCGGGGAACCTGATCGACATGCCGTTCTTCGAAATGAGCAGCAGGTGGTCTTCGCCGTTGACCAGGCGAGCCGAAACGAGTTCGTCCACTCCCCCATCCGGGGTTTCGCGCAGATTGATGGCAATGACACCGCCGGTGCGGTTCGAATCGTATTCGCCCAGACGGGTCTTCTTCACCAGACCGGACTTGGTGGCGAGCACCAGGTAGTCAGCCGCATCGTAGTCGGCAATGGAGAGGACCTGAGCGATCTCTTCGTCCGGCTGCAGAGCCAAGAGGTTTGCCACGTGCTGGCCGCGCGCATCCCGGTGTGCTTCGGGAAGTTCGTAGGCCTTCGCACGGTAGACCCGGCCCTTGTTCGTGAAGAACAGCAGCCAGTTGTGGGTCGAGGTGACGAAGAAGTGCTCAACCACGTCCTCACCGCGCAGGCGAGCGCCGGCAACACCCTTGCCACCGCGGCGCTGTGCGCGGTACAGGTTGGTCTGGGTGCGCTTGGCGTAGCCGCCGCGGGTGATGGTGACGACCACCTGCTCTTCGGGGATGAGGTCTTCCATCGACATGTCGCCGTCGAAACCAGCCAGAATCTGGGTGCGACGGTCATCGCCGTAGCGTTCGACGATCGCGTCGAGTTCTTCCGACACGATTTCGCGCTGCCGAGCCGGGGTTTCAAGGATGTGGTTGTATTCCTTGATCAGCTCTTCGATCTTCTGTGCTTCTTCTTCGATCTTGAGGCGCTCAAGCGCTGCAAGACGGCGAAGCTGCAGGTCAAGAATGGCGTTCGCCTGGACTTCATCGACGTCGAGCAGCTCCATCAGGCCGGTGCGTGCTTCGTCAGACGACGGCGAACGGCGGATCAGTGCAATCACTTCGTCCAGCGCCGAAAGCGCCTTGAGGTAACCGCGCAGAATGTGGGCGCGCTCTTCTGCCTTGCGCAGACGGAAGCGGGTGCGGCGGACAATCACATCGATCTGGTGTTTGACCCACAGGCGGAGGAAAGCGTCGATCGACAGGGTGCGCGGCACATTGTCGACAAGCGCAAGCATGTTCGCCGAGAAGTTCTCCTGCAGCTGCGTGTGCTTGTACAGGTTATTCAGAACAACCTTCGCCACGGCATCGCGCTTGAGCACAATCACCAGGCGCTGACCCGTACGGCCGGACGATTCATCGCGCATATCCGCAATGCCCGCAACCTTGCCGTCCTTGACGTAGCCGGCGATCTTCGCAGCCAGCGAGTCCGGGTTGACCTGGTAGGGCAGTTCGGTGACAACCAGGCAGGTGCGGCCCTGGATTTCCTCGACTTCGACAACCGCGCGCTGCGTAATCGAACCGCGGCCGGTGCGATAGGCGTCTTCAATGCCCTGGCGGCCCAGAATCGTGGCCCCACCCGGGAAGTCGGGACCCTTGATGATGCCCAGCAGCGCCTCGAGAGCCTCCTCGTTGGAAGCATCCGGGTGACTCAGCAGCCACTGCGCACCCGCTGCGACTTCGCGCAGGTTGTGCGGCGGAATGTTGGTGGCCATACCGACGGCAATACCGGCCGAACCGTTGACCAGCAGGTTCGGGAAGCGCGACGGCAGGTAGACGGGTTCCTGGTTGCGGCCGTCGTAATTGTCCTGGAAGTCGACGGTCTCCTCTTCAATGTCCCGGACCATTTCCAGGGACAGAGGCGCCATCTTGCATTCCGTGTAACGCGGAGCAGCCGCACCGTCATCACCGGCCGAACCGAAGTTGCCCTGACCCGAAATGAGCGGGTAGCGCATGTTCCACGGCTGAACCAGACGCACGAGCGCGTCATAGATGGCCAAGTCACCGTGCGGGTGGAAGTGGCCCATGACGTCGCCGACCACGCGCGAGCACTTCGAGAAGCTGCGATCGGGACGGTATCCGCCGTCGTACATGGCGTACAGCACACGCCGGTGAACCGGCTTGAGGCCATCGCGAACATCCGGCAGAGCACGGCCGACAATGACCGACATCGCGTAGTCCAGGTAGGACCGCTGCATTTCGGCATTGAGGTTGACCTGGTCGATGCGAGCGGCAACCTGGGTGCCGGCGCCGTCAACCGGGGGCTGTTCTTCAGGGTTTACGTTGTTGTTGTCTTCTTCGGCCACCTGACCGGATCCTCCGTTGATAGAAACCTAAGCGGATCTGTGTCGGAACTGCGCTGCCTTAAGCCCTTGTGCCCGGCAGCGCGTTCCGGCATCAGATGTCCAAGAAGCGGACGTCCTTGGCGTTTTCCTGGATGAAGCGCTTGCGCGATTCGACATCGTCACCCATGAGGATGGTGAAGATTTCGTCAGCCACGAGCGCGTCTTCGAGTTCAACCTGCTTGAGCAGACGGTTTTCGGGGTTCATCGTGGTTTCCCACAGTTCCTGGTAGTTCATTTCGCCCAGACCCTTGTAGCGCTGGATCGCAAGATCCTTCGGCAGGCGCTTGCCCGCGGCGCGGCCCTCGGTGAGCAGCTTGTCGCGTTCAGCGTCCGAATAGGCGAAGTCGTCGTCCGCGTTCGACCACTTGATGCGGTACAGCGGCGGGGTTGCCAGGTAGACGTAGCCGTTCTCAATGAGCGGCTTCATGTACCGGAAGATGAGAGTCAGCAGCAGCGTGGTGATGTGCTGACCGTCAACATCGGCGTCCGCCATGAGGATGATCTTGTGGTAGCGCAGCTTTTCAATGTCGAATTCGTCGCCGATTCCGGTGCCGAACGCCGTGATCATCGACTGGACTTCGTTGTTGCCCAGCGCGCGGTCCAGGCGGGCCTTCTCCACATTGAGGATCTTGCCTCGCAGCGGGAGGATCGCCTGAGTCAGCGGGTTGCGGCCCTGCACGGCCGAACCGCCTGCCGAGTCACCCTCGACGATGAACACTTCCGAGATCGTCGGGTCCTTCGACTGGTTGTCACGCAGCTTGCCGGGCATGCCGGAGGTTTCCAACAGACCCTTCCGCCGCGTCGCTTCACGCGCCTTGCGCGCAGCCAAGCGAGCCTGCGAAGCCTGCACGGCCTTGCGCACAACTTCACGGGCATTTGCGGGATTGGACTCCAGCCAGTGGGTCAGTTCGTCGCGCACAACGCGGCTGACGAAGTTGCGGGCCTCAGAATTGCCCAGCTTGGTCTTGGTCTGACCCTCAAACTGAGGTTCGCCCAGTTTGATCGACACGACCGCGGTGAGGCCTTCGCGGATGTCCTCACCGGTGAGGTTGGCGTCCTTTTCGCGCAGCAGCTTCTGTTCGCGCGCATAGGAGTTGAGCACCGAGGTCAGCGCTGTGCGGAAGCCCTCTTCGTGCGTACCGCCCTCGTGCGTGTTGATGGTGTTGGCGTAGGTGTGCACGCCCTCCTGGAAACCGGTGGTCCACTGCATGGCCACTTCCAGGGCGATTGCCTGTTCTTTGTCTTCGTGTTCAAAGGCGATGACGTCGTCGTGGACGGTTTCGCTCTTCTTGGCCGAATTGAGGTACGCAACGTAGTCCAGCAGGCCGTTGTCGTATTTGAAGACGACTTCGCGAGGCTTGAACTCTTCCGTTTCTTCGTCTTCCAGCTGGACGTCGTCATCATCGATTTCCTGCTGACGTTCATCAGTCAGCGTGATCTTGAGGCCCTTGTTGAGGAACGCCATCTGCTGGAAGCGCGCCCGCAGGGTCTCAAAGCTGAATTCGACGGTGTCGAAGATATCCGGGTCCGGCCAGAACGTGATGTCGGTGCCGGTGATATCGGTGTCTTCGCCTTCCACCACGTCCGAGGTGGGGACACCGCGTTCGTAGGACTGTCGCCACACCTTGCCGTCACGGCGGACAACCGCGTCCATGCGCAGCGAAAGCGCGTTGACGACGGACGAACCGACGCCGTGCAGACCACCGGAGACCGCGTATCCGCCGCCACCGAACTTACCGCCGGCGTGCAGAACCGTAAGCACCACTTCCAGAGTCGGTCGGCCTTCTGAGGGGTGCATAGCCACGGGGATTCCTCGCCCGTGGTCGACCACGCGCACGCCGCCGTCGGCGAGGATGGTCACTTCAATGCTGTCGTTGTAGCCGGCCAGGGCTTCGTCAACCGAGTTGTCGACGATTTCATAGACCAAGTGATGAAGACCGCGTTCGGATGTTGATCCGATGTACATGCCGGGCCGTTTGCGGACCGCTTCGAGCCCTTCGAGAACGGTGATATCACCGGCATCATAATGCGGTTGGTGGTCGTCGGCCATGGAACTCCTCGGATCAGTGCAGATTACCGTCCAAGTCTACAGCGTCCTGGCTGCAAACACCGCCTGATAGGCACATAACGGCCGTTTCTGCGCATTTTCAGATCTGCAGATGAGGGGCGGGCCGTCCACAGACCCCACAGCCGCCTGTACGGGCCGGCACAGGTTCGAGAACCTGCCGAAAACCGGGCAAAAACAGTCACGACCGCACTGGGGCGGCACCTCGTGCTTGGGCACGGGGCAGAAAATCACCCGTAGGTATCGCGCGGACCGCGGCCCGGCACGGACCGGCGGCCCTTCTTCCAGGACTTCTGCTTGGGGCCGATGATCTCGATGTCGTCGATGACCCGCCGGCCCAGTTCACGCTCCAGCCGATCCAGCAGCATGTCGCGCATAAGCCGCAGCTGAGTTGCCCACGTTGTCGATGACGCACGCACCGTGAGCTTCGGCGGTTCGCACAGTTCCGGAACACAGTGCTGAGCAACGTTCTCACCAACAAGCTCGGGCCATCTGCCCAGCAGCGACCCCACATCCATGGACGTGGTCCACCCGCGCGCCTTCGTCAGAGCCGACAGGTCAGCCGACAGCTTCTTGGGATCGCGCGGATCTTCACCCGCCCCCGAATACTGGGGTTCGCGAATCCCCTGCGGCACCCGACGCAGCGAACCGCTGTAGCGCGCCTGCACCGAACCCATGCGCCTGACCCGATCGAGTGCCTCGAGAGCAGCGTTCGAGACCGGCATCTTCTGGTTCATCAGCCCTGTCCTCCCGCCTGATCCCCTGCCGAGGTGCCTGCTGTCAGATCGATGATCTCACCTGTCAGGTTCTCCGGGATGTGTGCGGCGACAGCTGTTGTTATGAGGACCTGCTGAGCTTCCTGAATAATGTCGGCAAGTCTGCGGGTGCGACCCTCATCGAGTTCTGAGAAGACATCGTCCAACACCAGCACGGGTGAATCGTCGGGTTCATCCGGATTGGCCTGCAGCACCCTCCAGCTGGCCAGACGCAGAGCAAGTGCGAGCGACCAGCTTTCGCCGTGGCTGGCATAGCCCTTGGCCGGAGTGCCGCCGATGTGCAGATCGAGGTCATCACGCTGCGGACCGACGAGGGTCACTCCCCGCTCAATTTCAACCCTGCGACGCTTGGCCAGTTCATCGAGGATGAGGTCTTCCATCGCCTGCTGGGCACCTGGCAGGGAACGGTCAATCACCGAATAGTCAACGCGCGATGCGTAGGTCGCTGCCGCCGTGCGCCTTTCGAGGCGGGCGTCTTCAGCGAGTCTGGCGAAATCATCGGCCAGCGGTTCAGCCAGCCGGTCCAGAAGATCGAGCCGACCCGTCACCAGGGCTGCTGCGGCTCGGGCAAAAGCGTGATCCCAGATCTCGAGGGTCGCTTCGAGGCCCAAGCTGGCCCGCAATGGGTCATCTGCAGCGCCCGAACGCTCTTCGTACCGGGCTTTGCGCAGAGATTTCAGCAGCGCGTTGCGCTGTTTCAGAGCACGATCGAAGTCAGCGATGACAGCGGAATAGCGGGGAGTGAGCGCTACCAGCAGCTCATCGAGATAGGCGCGGCGCTCAGCGGGTTCGCCCTTGACCAAACCGAGGTCCTCCGGGGCGAACACGACCGCCGGCAGCAGACCTAAGAGTTCCCGCACCCGCACGGCCTGCTTGTTGATCCGCGCGGTGTTCGCACCCTTGGCCTTGATCGTGACTTCAACCCGCACCTGCCGCTTGCCCCGATGGGCCAGGGCAGACACAACGGCCCGCTCGCTACCGGTGTGCACAAGGGGGAAGTCGTTTGTCACACGGTGGCTGCGCAGAGTCGAAACGTAGCCGAGAGCCTCAACCAGGTTCGTCTTGCCCCAGCCGTTGGGGGCAAGGAAAACCGTCACCCCGGGGGCAAGTTCAAGATCAAGCCGCGAATAGGAGCGGAACTGGTCCAGAATCAGCCGACTGACCCACATGGGCCCGCCGTCAGAATCGCAGAATCGGCATGAGGAGGTAGCGGTACGACGTGTCTTCTTCGCCGTCAGCCTCGGTCATGCCCGAGATGACAACCGGTTTCTTCGGTTCGGTCAGCGAGAACCGCACAAAGGGAGTGTCGATCTGTGCGAGACCCTCGGCAATGTAGCCGGGGTTGAAGCCGGTCGTGATGTCTTCGCCCTCGATGGTCGCCGGCAGAGCTTCGGTCGCCTGGGCGTCATCACCGGCCCCGGCGCGCAGCACCAGCGAACCGTCGGCGAACTCAAACTTGATGGGGCTGTTGCGTTCGGCCACGAGCGATACACGGCGCACGGCTTCACGAAGAGCGCTCGTCTCCATGACGGCGGTGATCGCAACATCCTTGGGGAACAGCGAACGGACCTTCGGGTAGTCGCCTTCCACCAGCAGAGACGTGGTGACGCGGCCTTCAGATGAAAACGCCAGCATTTCCTTGCCGCCGGATTCGGCAAGGGCGATCTCGATGTCGCCGCTCATAGCCTTAGCGGCTTCGGCCATCGTCTTGCCTCGGACCAGGGCAACCGCTTCGACCTGCGGGTTGCGCGGGTTCCAGGTGAATTCGCGAACCGCCAGGCGGTAACGGTCAGTGGCCAGGAGGGTGACGCGGTCGCCTTCGATCTCAACCCGCATAGCGGTGAGGATCGGCAGGGTTTCGTCCTTCGACGTGGCGATGTTGACCTGACCGACAGCGGACTGGAAATCCGAAGCCGAAATGACACCCGTGGTTTCGGGAACCTCTGGAAGTGCGGGGTATTCCTCGACCGGCATGGTCATCAGAGCAAAGCGCGAAGATCCGCACGTCACGCTGAACTTGGTTCCATCGAGTTCGAACACAACAGGCTGCGGCGGAAGAGCGCGAGCAATGTCAGCAAGAAGGCGACCGGACACGAGGATGGTGCCCTCCACCTCGACATCCGCGGCAATGCGAGCGCGAGCCGAAACCTCGTAGTCAAAAACAGCCAGATCAACCGAGCCATCGGCATTAGCAGTGATGAGAAGACCGGTGAGAACCGGGACAGCGGGGCGCTGCGGAATCGACTTGGTCGTCCACGTTACGGCGTCGGCCAGGACATCGCGGTCCACTTTGAACTTCACGGACTGAGCAGCTTCAGCGTTCACATCTCTCCTGGTCGGTTCTTCCCGGCAAAGCCGAGGATTCCAGCCTTCATCGCCTGCGCACTAGTCGCAGCATAAGCAGAAAGCAACATTACACGCCGAGCGGGCTGGGAACAACGGCGGCCAGGAACTGTGACCACATGTCAGCGGCGTTATCGCAAAACTTCGCCTCGCAGCGGTCGAGAACCCTGTCGACATAAATGTCATTCGGAGCCTGGAAAAGCAATTGGCGGGTTCTCTCTTGAGTCTTTGAGTAAGTACAGACGCAGTAGTAGGCCCTGTGGAACCTGTGGAATTACATCGATGTCATCGAAAGTCTATGCGGCGAAGCGCCACACAGACCCCGTTGACAACTCTGTTCATGAATCGGCGGCCTTCCGTGGACGCCTGCTGGTTACATCGATGTGATTACACAGCCGTCCACGGACGCTCTGTCATCCCTCCAGAGGTTCGATAACAGAAAACCCCCGTTATCCACCGACTTTTCCACAAGTGTGGAATCACATTTCCCGCAGGAATTCCTACAGCCGGTGCTGCTGTTTGATGCGGTTTGTCAGCTCTGTGACCTGCGTATACAGCGCCCGACGCTCAGCCATCTGCGTTTTGATCTTCTTCACCGCGTGCATAACAGTCGTGTGGTCGCGCCCGCCGAAGGCCTGCCCGATCTTCGGCAGCGACAGATCCGTGAGCTCACGGCACAGGTACATGGCAATCTGCCGGGCAGTCGACAGTGTGCGCGAACGGCTGGTGCCCTTGAGATCCTCCAGGGTCAGGCTGAAGTACTGGGCGGTCTGGCCCATGATGTCGAGTGCTGTGATCTCCGGAGTGTCATCCTGCGTGATGAAGTCCTTGAGCACGGTTTCGGCAAGATCGACGTCAATGACCTGATCGTTCAGGTTCGAAAATGCCGTCACGCGAATCAGCGCGCCCTCAAGTTCACGAATATTCGACGACACGCGCGATGCAATGTACTCCAGAACGTCATCCGGAACATCGAGGTTCTCCCCCGTTGCCTTATTGCGCAGAATCGCAAAGCGGGTTTCGAGGTCCGGCGGCTGGACATCCGTCAGCAGACCCCACTCGAAGCGCGACCTCAGCCGCTCCTCGAAGCCGCTGAGCAGCTTCGGCGGCTGGTCCGAGGTGATGATGACCTGCTTCTGTTCGTTGTGCAGGGCGTTGAACGTGTGGAAGAACTCTTCGACGGTCGCGTCTTTGCCCTGCAGGAACTGGATGTCGTCAATCATGAGGATGTCGACTTCGCGGTAGCGCTTCTGGAAAGCCGGTCGCAGCGAATTAGACGTGGTCGACGAACCGATCGTGTTGATGAAGTCGTTGACGAACTCTTCCGAGCTGACGTATCGCACCCGCAGGTTGGGGAACAGCTGCATGGAGTAGTGGCCGATGGCGTGCAGCAGGTGGGTTTTGCCCAGTCCGGATTCGCCGTAGATGAACAGCGGGTTGTACGCCTTCGCCGGTGCTTCCGCCACGGCCAGCGCTGCCGCGTGGGCGAACCGGTTCGATGCCCCGATGACGAACGAGTCGAACGTGTACTTGGGGTTGAGATCCGCCGCTCCGCTGGCCGCCGCGGTGAAGCCGCTGTCCTCTTCTTCCGAGGCGGAACTCACGGCGGGTGCCGGTTCTGCCGGTGCCGCATGGTGCGGAACGGAAGGGATCGGGGCGGCTGCCGGGGGCTGGGAGCCGATTGGCGCCCGAGGTGCCGGTGCCGGGGGTGCTGCCGGTGCTGCGGAATCTGTGCTGTCGTCTTCGACAGGTTCGTTGTCACCGGGCAGTTCGAGGTTCTCGTCCAGAGCAATCGCAAAGGTCACGGACTTGCCCAGCGCCCGGGAGAATTCCTCTTGCAGGCGGTCCCGAAGGTCGACTTCCAGGGTTTTGCGCGTCAGGTCATTGCGCACCGACAGGACGATCAGTTCGTCACCGACAAGCGCCGTGGGAACCGCGAGTGCGAGGAAGCCCTTGTGACGGGCTTGAATTGCGGGATCGGCCATAAGGGCATTGAGAACCGCTTGCCAGATCTCCTGCAGTCGTGTCTTGTCGCTCATCGACCTTCCCAAGGTTTATCCACACATGTGAAATGAACTCCGAATCAGTCCCCATAGTTTTCCACAGAATGTGGAGCAAATCGATGTCGGGGGCCAAGATATGCACAATCGTGGACAACTTTGTGGATAACTACACGGATGTTATTTGTGGATCTGTCCGTGAACATCGTGTGAACGACTCCGTTAACTACATAAATGTAAGTTCAAAGTTCTCCACGGACGGCTGTGCACATTCCCTGTGATCCGCGACAACACGCGGATCGTGACCCCTCCACCGGTGCTGCACTCGTTTTGACCAAGGCGGGCAGAAGAGGCTAAGCTTGAGCGTCCTGTGTTTGTGGGCCCGTTTGAGTTGTGTGAACTTCCCCTTGGCCTGAAGGCGCAGGAAGCAAGACAGCCCCTGAAGCTTTCACAGGAAGATCTGCGCCAAACGCCTGATCTTCGGGCACAGACTGACCTAGACGGAGAAACAAGTGAGCAAGCGTACTTTCCAGCCCAACAACCGCAAGCGCGCCAAGACCCACGGCTTCCGCGCCCGTATGCGCACGCGTGCAGGCCGTTCTGTCCTCGCCGCTCGTCGCCGCAAGGGCCGCGCAAACCTTTCAGCCTGACGTGCTTCCGGCACGGAACCGCATCCGGCGCCCCGAAGACTTCAAGCGGATCTTCCGCTCAGGAAGAAAAGCGGGCAGCCAGACGCTGGTCGTCCATGCCGACCTCGATACTGCCCACGCCCCGCGCGTGGGCTTTATCGTCTCCAAAGCCGTAGGCAACGCCGTCACCCGCAACCTCGTCAAAAGGCGACTGCGCGCCATCAGCGCCGAACTCATCGACCAGCTGACCGGCGACTACGTCATACGCGCCCACCCCAAGGCAGCGCACTCCGACTACGCAGAGCTCAAAGACAGAGTCCAGACGGCACTGCAGCGCATCCATGCTGACCAAAGACTCTGAGCACACCCCGTCGTCCCTGCCCTCGGTGCCACACGACGGCAGCCGAATTCTGCACGGAATCCGGCTGGCACCTCGTATGCCATTCGTATGGCTCATGAGGCTGTACAGAAAACTCATCTCACCGCTCTACGGCGACAGGTGCAAGTACTACCCGTCGTGTTCGAAATACGCGCTCGACGCCTTTGAAGTCCAGGGTGCAGTCCGCGGCGCCATCGCAACCACGTGGCGCCTGCTGCGATGCAACCCCTTTTCACCCGGCGGCCTCGACTATGTGCCCGGGTCCTTCATGGAGAAGCAATCTCGCACTATGAAGGCCCGATCCGCGAAGGGTGGCACAATAGACACGGCCGACTGACCGCCAAGGAGAACGAAAACTTCATGGACACAATCCTGAAGCCCATTCAGTGGGTTATCGCGTGGATCCTCCGTCTGTTCCACGAGATCTTCACTGCCATCGGCATGCCCGCTGAAAACGGGTGGACGTGGGCAGTTGCGATCATCGCAATGACAATGCTCATTCGCGCGATCCTCATCCCTCTGTTCGTCTACCAGATCAAGGCGCAGCGCAAAATGCAGCTGCTCCAGCCGGACATGCAGCGGCTGCGTGAAAAGTACAAGGGCAAGCGCGACCAGTACTCGCGTCAGCAGATGGCCGAAGAACAGCAGGCCCTGTTCAAGAAGCACGGCACCAACCCGCTGGCCTCCTGCCTGCCGATGCTGGTTCAGATTCCAGTTTTCTTCTCGCTGTTCCGCGTCATCCACAACGTCCCGGACATCGCTGCCGGAAAGATGGGCGCCATCGGCGGCATGACGCAGCAGCTCGCGCAGCAGATGGACAATGCCACCATCTTCGGCATCTACCTGCGCGACACCTTCATGAGCGACGGCCTCGGTGTCAAGGTCCTCACCGCCGTCATGATCATCATCATGGCTGCCACGCAGTTCATTACGCAGAAGCAGATGATGTCCAAGAACATGTCTGCGCAGGCCATGGACAACCCGTTCATGCAGCAGCAGAAAATGCTTCTGTACCTGTTCCCCATCATCTTCGCCGTCGGCGGCATCTACTTCCCGCTGGGTGTGCTCATCTACTGGCTGGCCACCAACACCTGGACGATGGTTCAGCAGTTCATCGTCATCCGCAACATGCCGGCACCCGGATCCAAGGCTGAAAAGGAAATGCAGGCTCGCTACGCCAAGAAGGGCCGCGCACTGCCGAAGCACATGCAGCCCAAGGCTGAAGAGGAAGCACCGGTCAAGAAGGGCGGCCAGCGCCAACAGCCCATCAGCAAGAATCGTCAGAAGAAGAAGAAAAAGAAGAAGTGAGCGACGATGACTGACTCCACAGAAGACAAGAAGCCCACCCGCGCCGAACTTCTCGAAGAAGAAGGCGACATCGCCGCGGACTACCTCGAAGAGCTCCTCGACATTGTCGACCTCGACGGTGACATCGACATCGACGTCGTTGAAGGCCGCGCACAGGTCGCCATCATCCCGCCGGAAGACGACTCTGAAGTCGACATCCTCGTGGGCCGTGACGGCGACGTTCTCAACTCGCTGCAGGAACTCACCCGCCTCGCCGTGCAGACGGCCACTGGGCAGCGCTCGTGGCTCATGCTCGACATCAATGGGTTCCGCAACCGCCGCCGTGACCAGCTGAAGGAACTGGCGAACAAGAAGATCGACCAGGTCAAGGAAACCGGCGAATCCGTGGCCCTGAAGCCCATGAACTCCTTTGAACGCAAGGTCATTCACGACCAGGTTGCTCGTGCCGGACTGGTTTCGGAATCCGAAGACGAAGGACCCAAGCGCCACGTGGTCATCAGCCTGTCATGATCGAACCACTCCCCCAGGCCGCGGCAGAGGTCTTCGGCGACCGTCTGCCGCTGGCCGAGGCCTACGCTCAGCACCTGGCTACAACGGGCGTTGAATGGGGCCTCATCGGCCCGCGTGAACTCGATCGGCTGTGGACCCGGCACATCCTCAACTGTGCGGTTGTGAAAGAGCTGCTTGAGCCCGGTGACACAGTCGGCGACGTAGGCTCCGGTGCGGGGCTTCCCGGACTTGCCCTGGCCATTGCGTGCCCCGATGTTTCGTTCACTCTCATTGAGGCAATGGAACGTCGGGTTGATTGGCTCACGATGGTCGTGGATGACCTGGGCATCGACAACGTGCGCATTGTTCGTGCCCGGGCCGAAGAACTCGTGGACATCGAAATGTTCACTGCCGTCACCGCTCGTGCAGTGAAGGCACTCCCCCAGCTCATTGAGTGGTGCGCTCCGCTGCTGAGCCCTGAAGGACGTCTTCTTGCCATCAAGGGCGACCGCGCACAGGAAGAGATCTACAAGTCCAAGAAGGCAGTGAAAGCTCACCGTTGCCAGTCCCCCGTCATCAAGCACGTGGGCGAAGGAATCCTAGAACAGCCCACCCGTGTAGTCGAAGTCATTCGCCGCTGAGTGTTCGATTACTGTTCTATTCTTGCGCCGTGATGTTTCACGTGAAACGCGTAGAATAGGCAGTAATCAAAACCCACCGCGCGAATGGAGGGCGAATGCCTATCTTGGATGAGTCGACTCCCCTGGGTGCGGCAATTGCACGCGATAACCGCCGTGCAGCCCGTCTCTCAGAAACGACCTTCCCCAAACCGGACTCAACAAGAATCTTCACGGTCGCCAATCAAAAGGGCGGCGTGGGAAAGACGACGACAGCGGTCAACCTCGCAGCAGCCCTTGCCAAGCAGGGGCTGCAGGTGCTTGTCATCGATTCGGACCCTCAGGGCAATGCAAGTACTGCTCTCAACATTGAGCATTCGACCGATGTCCCCAGTATCTACGACGTCATCATCGACGACATGGATATGGCGGACACCGTGGCCTACTGCCCCGATTTCGAAACACTTGCCGTAGTTCCTGCAACCATCGACCTTGCGGGTGCTGAAATCGAATTGGTGTCAAAGGTCGCCCGCGAACAGCGACTGTCAGGTGCCCTGCAGGAGTATCTCAAGAAGCGTGAGGATGAAGGTTCTCGCGTTGACTACGTGTTCATTGACTGCCCGCCCAGCTTGGGACTCTTGACCGTCAACGCTTTCGTTGCTGCCAACGAAGTCATCATTCCCATCCAGTGTGAGTACTACGCTCTTGAAGGACTGAGCCAGCTGCTGAACAACATTCGGCTGATTCAGAAGCACCTCAACCCCTCACTGGAACTGACAACAATCCTGCTGACCATGTTCGACGGCCGCACGAACCTCAGCGCTCAAGTAGCTGAAGACGTGCGCAACCACTTCCCCAAGCAGGTCCTTAATACCCCTATCCCCCGCTCTGTGCGCGTATCCGAAGCGCCGAGTTATGGACAGACAGTCATCACCTATGATCCGAATTCTTCTGGAGCGCTGTCGTACCGTGAAGCCGCCGAAGAAATTGCAAACCGAGGAGTAGAGCACAATGAGTGAAGCACCGAAGTCGCGTCGTCGTGGCCTGGGGCGCGGAATCGGCGCGCTCATCCCGGATGTCGTCAGCGACGAACGACCAATTGACGTCTTCTTCACGGGTGAAGGCGAAAAGAAAGAGAATGTTTCACGTGAAACAAAGGTCGATCCGGCTGTAGGAATGAGGCAGTCGCGTACTAAGGCGAAGACTGCGAAGACCACTCCCCGATCAAAGACTGGGGCAAAGTCTGCAACACGTGCCACGAAGTCCCCGTCTACAGACACGAAGAAGAACACGGCGGCTGCAAAGAAGAATGTTTCACGTGAAACACAGCAGGATGTTTCACGTGAAACGGATCTGCAGAACGTTCCCGGTGCAGCATTTGGCCTGATTCCAGTCGAACAGATCGCGCCGAACCCCCGTCAGCCTCGCGATGTCTTTGATGAAGATGCCCTGGCAGAACTGGTTACTTCCATTAAAGAAGTAGGCGTTCTTCAGCCCGTAGTTGTGCGAGTGGTGGATGCGAAGAAACCGTCGTACCAGCTGATCATGGGTGAACGCCGGTTCCGCGCATCGCAGGAAGCCGGTCTCAAGGAGATTCCGGCAATCATCCGCGATGTTCGCGACGACGACCTGCTTCGCGATGCACTTCTTGAAAACCTTCACCGAGTTGATCTCAACCCGCTTGAAGAAGCCGCTGCCTATCAGCAGCTTCTTGAAGACTTCAAGTGCACGCAGGACGAGCTTTCGGAGCGCATTGGCCGTTCGCGCCCGCAGATCTCCAACACCCTGCGGCTCCTGAAGCTTCCCGGCTTGGTGCAGCGCCGTGTAGCTGCTGGTGTTCTGTCGCAGGGGCACGCCCGTGCTCTGTTGGGGTTGAACGATGCCGCGCATATGGAAGTTCTGGCACAGCGCATTGTGGCCGAAGGACTGTCTGTTCGTGCAACGGAAGAAGCCGTAGTCCTCATGAACAGGGGAGACGACAAGCCCGTTTCACGTGAAACATCGAAGCCAAACCCTGAACTCGAATCGATTGCTCGCACGATTGGCGACAAATTGGACACGCGAGTCAAGATTTCGATGGGGAAGCGCAAGGGCCGCATCAGCGTTGAATTCGCCGATGAAAAGGACTTGAAGCGTATTATCGACGCACTTGGAATGTAATGCCTTAGAACAAGGCAATAGAAAAGGCCGGCACCACACGGTGCCGGCCTTTTCTATTGCCTGTAAGCGCTTTTGCGGAGTCTTAGCGCTTTTGCGGAGTCTTAGGAGCGCGACGCCCACGGGACGTTACTCAAATCGAGTGTTCCCGTGTCGTAGTCGTTCTGTTCTGTGAGGAAAAGCCGCTGTACTGCAGCGACAATAGCTTCGGCAAGGTCTGCCCGGACGTCCGCGTCCTCGAGAAGAGCATGATCGTGCTCATTGCTGGCGTAGCCGGCAAGCACGTAGATCTTCGGAGTGTTCAAAACGCGCAGAGATTCCCATGACTTCGCGTGCGATCGGCAGTCCAGCAGGGGAGTGCGCGATGCAATTTCACGTGAAACAAGGTTTGCCAGTTCCCTGCCAACAGGGGAGAAAATCGACGGTGTCTTGGTAGATCCGAAGTAGTACGTGGCAACGCCGTTGGGCAGGGGAGAGGGGCTGTTGTCCTGTGCAATGGAAATCAGCGCCGATGCCCGGAGATCGTCTGCAATCCGCGGGTTGTCATTCGCTGCGTGTACGACAGCGGCACCCATGGCAGTGAGTCGACCGTCAACACGACGGGCAATGTCGTCGCTGATGCGACGCTCGAACTCAGCCTGTGCGGGAGTGAATTCCTGAGTGGGGAAGTGGCGGTATGACGCAGCTGATTCCAGAACAATGACCTGACCAGCCAGAGACGGGCCGAGGGACTTCACCCGTGCGCGCTCGGTCAGATTGAACAGGTTGCCGACTGCGTGGTCTCGGTGAACGTCGTTGAGAGCCTTGATGGTCTTCGGTCCGACCACGCCGTCGGGGTTCAGGCCCAGTTGCCGCTGGGCACTGCGCACGGCAGAATCCGTAGCGTCTTCGAACCGAAAGTTGATCCGCGCGGTGAGCAGACCGAGGTTTGCAAGACGTTTCTGCAGGTCAGCAACGTCATCACCTACCTGCGGGCGGCTGGGATCATATTTCAGAATGCGGTCGCCCAGGCGGAAGCGAGCCAGCTCGATTTCGTCAAGAGACTCCTTTCCCAGCACTCCGTCGACAACGATCCCGCGATCCTGCTGGAACTGACGCAGACCAGATTCGAACACATGATCGAATACGGTATCGTCTGCATCACCCACCTTGTAGCCCAAACGGCTCAGGTGGCCTTTGGTCACCGCGATGATGGGATCGCTGTTCCCGTGCGAAAAAAAGGTGTCCATAAATTCTTCCGATAACGTGCCAGGCGCCCAATGAGTTTACATTGGGCGCCTGAACAGTGATCTGTGAAGATCAGCCGATGAACTCGGCGAGCTCTTCTTCAAGCGCCGGCTTAGGCCGGGCGCCGACGATCTCCTTGACGACTTTGCCGTCCTTGAAGACATACATGGCGGGAATGCCGGTGATGCCGTACTCGGCGGCGGTCTTCATGTTGTCGTCCGTGTTGAGTTTGACGACCTTGAGTTTGTCGGCGTTCTCTTCGCCGATCTGGTCGACAATCGGGCCAACCTGGCGGCAGGGGCCGCACCACGGGGCCCAGAAGTCGACAAGGACGGGCTTGTCGTGCTTGAGGACTTCCGCCTCGAAATCGGCGTCAGTGACTTCTTGAGACATGATTACTCCTTATCGGCGCGGTCGGCCAGATACTTTTCAGCGTCGAGGGCTGCTGCACAGCCCGATCCGGCTGCTGTGACGGCCTGACGGTACACCGAGTCTACGACGTCGCCGGCAGCGAAGACACCTTCGATGCTGGTGCGCGACGACCGTCCGTCGACCTTGATGTAGCCGTTGTCGTGCAGGTCGAGCTGATCCTTGAACAGGGTTGTGCGGGGGTCGGAGCCGATTGCGACGAACAGGCCGGTGACGTCGAGTGCGGACTCCGAACCGTTGGCGGTGCTGCGCACGGTGACTCCGGTGAGCTTGTCGTCGCCGTGCACTGCGGAGACTTCGGCGTCGAGCAGGAATTCGATCTTGGGGTCACTCTCGGCCCGTTTGACCATTGCGTGTGATGCGCTGAAGCCCTGACGGCGGTGGATGAGGGTGACCTTTGAAGCGAAGCGCGACAGGAAGGTTGCTTCTTCCATTGCGGAATCGCCGCCGCCAACCACCGCGATGTGCTGGTCCTTGAAGAAGAAGCCATCGCAGGTTGCACACCAGCTGACGCCCTTGCCGGTGAGTGCCTTTTCGTTGTCCAGGCCCAATTCGCGGTAAGCCGAACCAGTCGCGAGGATGACGGCCTCAGCTGTGAACTCTTCGCCCATTTCGGTGGTCAGGCGGTGTGCGCCGGGGGAGAAGTCGATGGTCTTGACATCGTCGTACATGACTTCCGCTCCAAAGCGCTCAGCCTGCTGACGCATGTTCTCCATGAGGTCTGGGCCGAGGATGCCTTCGGGGAAACCGGGGAAGTTCTCGACGTCAGTGGTGTTCATCAGTTCACCGCCGGCGGTGACTGAGCCGGCGATGATGAGCGGTTCGAATCCGGCGCGGGCGGCATAGACGCCGGCGGTGTATCCGGCTGGTCCGGAGCCCACGATGATGAGCTTCTTATTGGTCACGGGTGTTCTCCTTGGAAGCGCTGCTCCGGCTTAGCTGCCGGCGGTTATCTTCTTTTGGGTCAACGATGGTGTTTGGGGTGTTATTCCTGTGCTGTGGAGTACCGCCTGCGAGGCCGGTCTCAGTTTTCTTCTGCGTAGGCGGTGATGCGGCTGAAGGCCGCCCTGGAATTGCCTTCGTAGGTGGGCAGTTCGGTGATCCACACGTAGAAGCTGTCGGCTTCGACGGGTTTGTCGAATTCGACTTCGGTCTTCTTGCCGAATTCGCCGGTGCCGATGGTTTTGGCGTCTTCGGGGTCGTCGCCCACCCGGATTTCGTAGGAACCGCCCTTGGCTTTGGAGTCGAGTACGACTTTGGTGAGCTTCTGTTCGCCTTCCAGAGTCAGTTCGAGGCCGAGGCCGTCTTTGAGTCCGCCGAATTCGGGCGTGTTGTAGCGGTCGGAGGTCCATTCGCCCTTCTTTTTGAGGACGTTCTTGGCTGCCGCGTTGTTTTCCGTTCCATCGCCTTGCGGGTCGAGTGGTTTGGCCTTGGTGATCTTCACCTTGACCGGTTCAGCTGCTTCCTGCGTTTCGGCGGGTGCCGGTGTGCTGGTTTCGGGTGCCGGCTGTGGGGTCGCAGTGTCGGTGTCGCCGCCGCCGGCCTGATACATCCAGATGATTGCGATCACCAGCACGATGATGCCGGCGGTGATGAGCGCGAGTGCCGTGTAGACCGGTCCGCGCCCCTTCTTTGAACGCTTGGTTTGGCTGTTCTGGGCTTTCTCAGCTGCCGAGGTGCCGGCTGCGGAACCGCTGGCAGTGCTGCGGACTGCGGCACTGCTGGCCGCAGCACCAGCTGCCGCCGAGGTGCCGCCGGCTGCCGCGGCGCCGGCTCCTGCCGCTGTGCGTTTGGTTTGGTTGGGTGCCGGTGTGGCCGCTGGGGCGCTTTTGACGATGGGTGCCTGCGGTCGCGCTTCAGCCGGCTGCTGGGCCGGCTGGTTGTCTGTCGCCTGGGCGCGTTCTGCTGCCTGTGCTTCTTCGGCGCGCTGGCGGGCGTGTTCGCGTAGGCGGCGTTCGTGATCGTATTCGGCGCGCTGACGCGCGTATTCCTGTTCGCGGGTTTGGAACATTCCACCCAGGAACCATGAACCGTCGCCGTCGTCCGCGGCGGGTTCTTCGGGTTCGTGGACGATGGGCATGGCCTGCGTGGTGGGGTCTGATTCGTCACGGCGCATGATGGGCGCGGTGAGGTTGGGATCGTGCGCGCTGACGGTGCTTGGCGTCGAGTCTTCGGCGGTCCATTCGGGTTTGCCGCTCAGCTGGTCGGGCGACAGCGGGAAGCGGGTGGCTTTCGCCATTTTCATGCGGTCGTCATAGGGGGTGACGCCGCTTCCGCTGACGCCGGCGGCGGCGCCGGAAACTCCGGGGCGCACAAGCCCGATGCGGGCCCAGGCGTTGGCCATCTGGGCGTCGGATGCGCTGGCTTCCGGTGCGACTTCGTCGGGTTCTGGGTGTGTGGGGCCGGCGCTTTCGGCGAACAGTTCGCTTTCTGTGCGGGACAGCTGCGGCAGTTCGGTCAGAAGGCCTGTGTCCCATTCGCCCAGGTAGCGAACGATTTCGCTGGGGGAGCGGGGGCCGGGGTCGGTGCCGCCGACAACCCCGGAGAGGAATACTTCGAGGTCATCGGAAAGGTCGTTCGTGAAAGCGCCGACGGGTGTGATGCGGCGGTTTTTGCGTCCGGCTGCGGGAAGGCCGGCCCGGCCGTGGTCGTCGGGCCAGTGGCCGGTGATTGCGGCGTAGAAGATATTGATGATGTCCAGGGCGTCACGGCGGGCAGCGCGGCTGGACGTGAGCATGTCGATTTCGAGGCCTTCGACGGCGTCGGCGACTGCCGCGTCAATGCCGACTCCGCGGATGATGACTTCGCCTTCGGGGGTGACCGCAACGGATTCGGGGCCGAGCATCAGGTGGTGCAGGCCGCGTTTGTCGGCATGGGTGAGTGCTGTGGCGACTTCGCCGACGACGGCTGTTGCCTGGTCGACCGTGAGGGGTCCGCCCGCGAGCATTTTCGACAGCGGGGTGCCGCCGGTGCGTTCGCACACGATGTACACAAGGTCGTCCTGCATGCCGACATCTGTGATGGCGGGGATGCGCGGATCAGCCAGCAGGGCGGCGCGGTTGGCGGTGCTGAAGAGGCCGGCCGCGGTGTCTTCACGGGCGGTGTAGACGATGACGGGGGTGTCGAGGACAGCGTCGAGGCCGAGGTTGACCTGGCCTGCTTCTGGGTGGTCGGGAAGCCAGGGTCGGAGCACTTCAGATATGACGTAGCGGTCGGCGATGACTGTGCCGCGGTCTGCGCTTGTCAGCTGTCCCACCTCCCGTGTGTTCTGTGGTTTTTGATTCTAACCGCCATTGTCTGAAAAGAAGATCAGCGGCCGAGTTTGGCCCGGACCGTGGTTATGAGTGAGCGGAGTTCCGGAACGCGCAGGGCCCAGCAGATGCCGAAGTAGATGATCAGCATGATCATGCCGATGCCGGCCGCGGTGATGAACGCGGTTGCGCGGCTTGCCCAGAAGTCGCCCAGTCGGCTCAGCAGGAATGCGCCGATGACACCGGATAGGGCAGCTGCCACGGCGAATTTGAGGTGAGCGAACACGATCCGCTTGCCGCCGAGGTTGCCGATCTTCCTGTGCAGCAGGATGAACGACAGCAGCATTGCGATGGTGTAGCCGGTGCTCATTGACAGGCCGATGCCGGCAACGATCAGGTGGCGGGGCAGGAAGAGGGCGGAAAGGATCACGCCGATGGAGGTCAGCACCACTTGGGGCAGGTTGATCCAGAACGGGGTTTTGGCGTCTTCGTAGGCGTAGAACACCCGCTGCAGCAGGTAGTTGGCGCTGAAGGGGACCAGTCCGATGATCATGGCGATGATGACCAGGCTGAGCGCTCGGGCCTGTTCGAAGCCCGCCCCGCCGACGACCATGGCGGCAGGCCCGGCGAGTGCGATGAAGGCTGCCGTGAAGAACATGTTGACCAGGCCGACGAGGTTCACCCCGGTGCGGAAGCTGTCTTTCACGGCGGCGGTGTCGTCGGCTGCAGCGTACTTTGACAGCGGTGTGAAGAGTGCCGTTGCGAGCGATACCGCGACGAGTGAGTGCGGCAGCATGAAGATCAGGTAGGAGATTGTGTACGCGGCGTTTGAGGCGCTGACTTCACCGCCTTGGGATGTGCCCAGCGCAGCCGCGCGCGAAATCACGAGGAAGCCCAGCTGACCCACGACCAGCGCACCGAAGGTCCACCCGGCAACACGCGCGGCTGTGCCGAGCCCGACGCCTCGGAAGTTGAAGCGGGGCGTGTAGCGGAAGCCCATTCGCTTCAGCGGCCAGAGGAGGATGAGCGCCTGCGAGACCACGCCGAGTGTTGCGGAGCCGGCGAGCACGACGATCATGGGCCCGGTCCATTCGCCCACGGGGTGCTGGCCTTCGGAGCCGGGGCCGAACATCCAGATGAACACGATCAGCCCGGCAATTGCTACGACATTGTTCAAAACCGGCGCCCACATGTAGGGCCCGAAGGACGAATTGGCGTTGAGCACTTGGCCGAGCATTGTGTATAGGCCGTAGAAGAACAGCTGCGGCAGGCACCAGAAGGCGAAGGCGACGGCCAGTGAGGTCTGTTCGGCCGACCACGTGGATGACGAGTACAGCCAGATGAGCACCGGGGCGGCCGCGGTGGCGATGATGGTGAGGCCGCCCAGCAGAAGGATGGACAGCGTCAGCAGTCTGTCGGTGTAGTCCTTGCCGCCGTCGGGCTGTTCTGCCGCGCGGACGATCTGCGGGACGAGGACGGCGTTGAGCACGCCGCCGGCCAGAAGCATGTAGAGGTTGTTGGGGATTTTGTTGGCAACGTCGAAGGCGTCGGCGGCACCGCCGATCGTGACGCCGATGGCCACGGTGAGCAGCATGGTCTTGGCCAGGCCGAGGATGCGGGAGACGAGCGTGCCGGCTCCCATGATCGCTGAGGATTTGGCGAATGATGCTGCTTTTGATGTGCTCACAAAACTCCTCAGGGGGACTAGTCGTTTTGGCTTTCTGCGCGCGCCATGGCCGCTTCGAGTTGGCTTTGGGGGATCTTGGGTCGGCCGCGGCGGACGGAGAAGTACAGGCCGACGACGAACACGATGGCCAGGCCGGTGCCGACGATGGCGGTGCCGATGTTCTCCCAGTCGGCGCGGACGCGCACGAGCATTTCTTCGTCGGTGGGGATTGTTGTGCCGTCTGCTGCGATGAGGTTGATGCGGCTGAGCACGTCGGCGTTGGCGATGCCTTTGACGGGGACGGTGAAGCGGGCGTGTTCGCCCGGCCCGATTGTCTGGGCGGGGGAGGTTTCGGCCTGCAGCTGCGCTGTTTGGGGGCGCAGGTTGACCGAAAGCTTGGCTGGGCGGGTCGAGTTGTTGTGCACCGTGATCGGGATTGTGGTCGATTCGCCGGTGACCAGCAGGACGGTTGATCCCTTTTCGATTCCGATTCGTCCGCCGAAGCCCTCGGCGGCTTTTGAGGCGCTTTCAACGCATTCGCCGAGTTCCTTCTGCTGGTTCTGCCAGCCGACGGATGCGCAGGTCAGGAGCATGCGCGAATCGGCGGTGCGGGCTTCCGTGGGGTTGGTGAACAGCGAATCGAAGACGCCGATGTCTGTGTACATCCCGGGCAGGGGCGCCAGAGTGGTGGCGGGCAGGGTTGTCTTCTGCGCGGTGACGAACGCTCCGCGGTCGGACTCTTCGCTTTTCTCCAGCTGGGGCAGGCTGATGGGGTCGAGCCACGGGAGGTCTGTCGGCATTCCCGCAAGGTCCGCCCAGTCGGCTTCAGCCGTGCGGCGGGGAAGGCTCATAAGGATAGAGCGCTGGTCGAAGGGCCGTTCCGAGGTGATGGCCGCGGTCAGTGCGATGGTGCGGCTGATGTCTTCGGCCGACCTGGGGGAGTGGGCGCTGTCCTTTGCCTGGGTTTCGGATTCATCGCCGTCAGCTTCGCCGGGTGTGTCGTCGCCGGTCCGCGTTGCCTGGGTGATGCCGAGAGCTTCGTTGAGGTCGCGGTTGGTGACGAGCACCGGGATGTTGGACCCGACATCGTCAGCGGTGATGAGGGCCCGGGCGTTCGATGTGTACGAAGTTTCTGCTGGCAGCTGGTCTTCGCTCAGCAGCAGGGCGTCGTGCCCGGTCGAGTGGAAGGTGTCGAGGTGTTTGCTGTCGGCTCCTGCCGCTGCCGGCCAGGAGTAGCGCAGAATTCTGCCGCTGCCTTCGAGTTCGGGAACCGCTTCTGTGATCTGGCGAGAGGCGGCTTGTGCCGTTTCGGCCAGCTTGTCTTCGCCCACGGCGCGGATGCTGCGCAGGTCGGCGTCAGCGTAGGGCAGCGGGATGATGTCGTGTTTGGTGAGCTCTTCCCGGAATTCGTCCCAAAACGCTTCGAGTTCTTTGTAGCTGCCCGGTTTCGACTCGCTCTCTTCATCTGAGTCGGGCGCTTCTGTTTCCTCTGGGGCCTGTTGGGTTTCCAGAGTGCTGCTGATGCTGACCACCAGGCGCGGATCGAGGGCGATCGCGGCATCCGGGGCTTTTTTCATAGCGTCGAGCAGGTCGCGGAGTTCTCCGCCCGCGGCGGCTTTTTCGAGGTCTTGGGGGACGTACTTTCCGTCGAGGCCGAACCGGGTGATGGTCGCGGGGATGATCACCCCGAGCTTGGTGTGGTCGATTTTCGGGTTGGGGTACCACGTTGTGTAGGCCGTTGTCGGTTCCCCGAAGGGCCCGGCTTCTGTTGTGACGGCAACGCGGATGCCGCGCGCACCCCACGTGGACAGCGGCTTTTTGGCTGACAGGCCCAGCTTTGCGGCGGGAATGGTCACGCTGAAGCGGGCCGTGCTGTTGGCTTTGATGGTCCCCGGCAGGGGGGCTGCTGTGATGGCGTCATCGCCGTCTTCTGGTTTGAAGCCCGGGGCGATTGTCGTCAGCGTCCTGTGGGGATTGGCTCTGTCTGCCCACGCGTTGACGGAGTCGGTGGAGTTGAGAATCTGGGTGGACATACCCACCTGCAGCGTGGGCTTCTTCAGTTCCGCATCACCGCTGCGCACGTTCCCGCTGATGGACAGGGTGCCCTTGTCATCCAGCCACGGGGTGATCGAGGTGATCTCGACACCGGGCTTCTGGGCGGGGGCGCTGTCTTTTTCTTCTGCCGAGGCGGAGCTCTGCTCCTGTGCCGGCTGGGCGTGCGCTGGGGTGGGCAGGGGCGTGGTTCCCAGCAGGACTGTCAGTGCCGCGGCAGCTGCTGCGGCGATCGGGCGGATGATCTTCATGACGGGTATCGCAGGAGTCGGCTGGCGGCGAGCGCGATGCGGCGTTCGTTGGCGAATGACAGTCGTTCGCCAAGATCAGCGTAGGGGACCCACTCGGCTGCCACCGCCTCGTGATCGGGGTCGTTTTCGACGGTCAGTTCCCCGCCTACTGCGCGCAGCAGGAAGTGGTGGACGACCTTGTGGATGCGGAACCCGGCTGCGGAGAACCAGTAGTCGACGCTGCCTAAGGGTGCGATGACTTTGCCTTCTATGCCGGTTTCTTCCGCGACTTCGCGGCGGGCGGCCTGGGCGGGTGTTTCGCCTGCTTCCAGGTGGCCCTTCGGCAGACACCATTCGAGTCTGCCGGCGCGGTTGATGCGGGCGATGACCGCGACTTCGCGGCCGGGGGAGGAAAAATCGACCACGAGCCCGCCGGCGGAGGTTTCCTCCACAGCCTGCGAGCGAACCGGGAAGGGGCCCGGTTTGGGAAGCGGTCGAATCATGGGATCTACCCTACCGTTCGGGCCTCCGCGGCTTCTGTGAGCGCGCGGGTACCCTTGTACGGGACAAAAAAGGAGGTCTGCGTGGACGCAGCGACAGCGCACATTCGACTGAGCGAGGCACTCGAGAAACTGGACGATGTGCTCGGTCCTCTGGGCCGGACCTTTGCCGATGCCGGTTTTGAACTGGCTTTGGTGGGCGGCTCTGTGCGCGATGCTCTGCTGGGCCGGGACATGCCGGACCTCGACTTCACAACGGACGCCAGGCCGGATGACATTGTGCGGCTGATCCGCGACTGGGCGGACACGTGGTGGGATATCGGCAAGAAGTTCGGGACCATCGGGATGGTCAAGAAGGGCTTCCAGATTGAGATCACCACGTATCGGGCTGAAAGCTATGACTCTGAGTCCCGCAAACCCGTTGTGGCCTTCGGCGACAATCTCGATGACGATCTTGTGCGCCGTGATTTCACGATCGGCGCGATGGCGGTGCGCCTGCCCGGCCGAGTCTTCGTTGACCCGTTCGGCGGTCTGGAAGATCTCACAGCCGGCCGGATTAGCACACCCGGCAAAGCGGAGGACTCCTTCAGCGATGACCCGCTGCGCATGATGCGGGCCGCCCGCTTCACATCCCAGCTGGACTTCGAGGTCGCCGATGACGTCCGCGAGGCCATGACCGACATGGCCGGCCGGATGGACATCGTGTCGGCTGAGCGGATCAAAGACGAACTGGTCAAACTCATCTGCGGAAAAGCACCGTGGAAGGGGATCGACCTGCTGGTGGTCACCGGTCTTGCGGATGTCTTCCTGCCAGAGGTTGCACGCCTGCGGGAAGAAAAGGATGAACACGGCCGCCACAAGGACGTCTACTGGCATTCGCTGACGGTGCTGCGCCAGGCCGTTGAACTTGAAGAGCGCTACGCCCGCAAACAGGCCGAAGCCGATGCCGCGGCAGCAGAAGACGACGATGCCGAAGAACTGCTGCCGGCTGATTCGCAGCTGCGAATCTCAGTGCCTGACTTCACGGTCCGCTTTGCCGCGCTCATGCACGACATCGGCAAGCCCGACACCCGCCGCTTTGAACCCAACGGTGCGGTCACCTTCTACCACCACGATGTTGTCGGCGCGAAGCTCGTACGCAGGCGCATGCGTGCGCTCGCCTTCGACAACGCCACGACCAAACGAGTGGCTCGCCTGGTGGAGCTGCACCTGCGCTTCTACGGATACGGCGATGCCGGGTGGACCGATTCGGCTGTGCGCCGCTACGTCACGGATGCCGGCGATCAGCTGACCCGCCTGCACATCCTGACCCGCAGTGATGTCACCACCCGCAACAAACGCAAGGCAGACCGTCTGGCGCGGGCCTATGACGACCTCGAGCGGCGCATCGAGAACCTGCAGAAGCAGGAAAAGCTCGACGCCATCCGCCCTGACCTCGACGGACAGCAGATCATGGAGATCCTCGGCATCACACCCGGACCGGTTGTGGGCCGGGCGTACAAGCACATGCTGGAGCTGCGAATGGAGAACGGGCCGACCGATTTTGAAACGGCCAAGGCCGCTCTGCTGACCTGGTGGGCAGAACAACCCGAGGCGGGCTAGTCTTAGATCTGGCAAAGAGGCCCAGATCACAGAAGGAGAATCGCACATGAGCGATGTCACCACCACCTTCCGCGAAGCCCGCGACACGCTTCTGCGGTACCGGACCGACCTCGAAGCAGCACGCCGTGAATTCACCTGGCCGCGCTTTGAAGAGTTCAACTTCGCACTGGACTGGTTCGATCAGGTAGCCGAAGGCAACGACAACCCGGCACTGTGGATCGTCGAAGAAGACGGTCAGGAGAACATCTACTCCTATGACACTCTGCGCCGCCGCTCCAACCAGGTGGCCAACTTCCTCCGCGAAGCCGGTGTTAAGCGCGGTGACCACGTCATGGTCATGCTCAACAACCAGGTCGAACTGTGGGAAACCATGCTCGCCGGCATCAAACTCGGTGCTGTGCTCATGCCCACCACCGTCCAGCTGGGCCCCATCGACCTGCAGGACCGCGCCGATCGCGGCAAAGCCCAGTACGTCGTCGTCGAAGCACCCTCAGCATCGAAGTTCGACGATGTTTCAGTCGACCTCAAGCGGATCGTCGTCGGCGGTGAGCCCCAGCGCGAACAGGACCTCGCCTACACAGACTCAGCCGGCGCCTCGGAAGACTTCCAGGCAGACGGCGTGACAAAAGCCGACGACCTCCTGCTGCTGTACTTCACCTCCGGCACCACGTCGAAGGCGAAGATGGTCGCCCACACCCACACGTCCTACCCCGTGGGACACCTGTCGACCATGTACTGGATCGGCATGGAGCCCGGCGACATCCACCTCAACATTTCGTCCCCCGGCTGGGCCAAGCACGCGTGGTCGAACCTGTTCACCCCGCTGATCGCAGAATCCTGCATCTTCATCTACAACTACGGCCGCTTCGACGCGGCGGCGCTCATGAAGACCATGGAGCGGGTGGGCGTGACCAGCTTCTGCGCTCCGCCGACCGTGTGGCGCATGCTCATCCACGCCGATCTCGGCCTGCTGCCCACCCCGCCGCAGAAGACCATGTCCGCCGGCGAACCGCTCAACCCGGAAGTCATTTCCCGTGTGCGCGCCGAATGGGGCACCGACATCCGCGACGGCTTCGGACAGACCGAAACCACGCTCATGGTGGGCAATTCGCCCGGCCAGGAAATGGTTCCAGGCTCCATGGGCCGCCCGCTGCCCGGCTACGACATCGTGCTGCGCGACCCCGCCACCGGCGAACTCGGCGACGAAGGGGAAGTCTGCGCAATCCTCGATCCGCGCCCGGTCGGCATCACCCAGGGCTACTGGGGGGATGAAGTCAAAACCGCCGAAGCCTTCTACGACGGTGTCTTCCACACCGGCGACGTCGCAGCGAAAGACGAAAACGGCTACATCACGTTCGTTGGCCGCGCCGACGACGTCTTCAAGGCAAGCGACTACCGGCTCTCGCCGTTCGAACTCGAATCCGCACTCATCGAACACGAAGCGGTCGCGGAAGCCGCCGTCGTCCCGTCCCCGGACCCCGTCCGTCTTGCAGTGCCCAAGGCGTACGTCGTTCTGGCGCCGGGCTGGGAGCCCACCGCGGCCACGGCAGAGTCGATTCTGAAGTTCTGCCGCGAAACGCTCGCACCGTACAAGCGCATCCGCCGCATCGAATTCACGGAACTGCCCAAGACCATCTCCGGCAAGATCCGCCGAGTGGAGCTGCGCACCCGCGAACTCGAACTCCACCCCGAATTCGGCGAAGCCACCGTCACCGCCCAGGAATGGGCCGACACGGACTTCCCCGGACTCAAGGGCTGAATGGGCTTACGCGAAGGGCCGGTGCACCGAGCACCGGCCCTTCGCCGTACCCAGCTCAGCGGCAGCTGGGGGAGGGCAGCGGGAAGGGGAGCGGCGCCTCGTGATTGAGATGCGTCACAGGAATCAAACAGGCCGAATGAAATTCGGCACATTTCCGCGACTACTCCCAGTCAACTGTGGTTGACTGAAATGATCTGTCTGTTCGTATTGGGGGAAAACTGTGTCCACTGCTAAGCGAAAGGCAGCGGCAAAGAGTTCCAGTGCCAGCCGCTTCCTGAACTATCCGAGAAAAAACAAGAAGGGCTGGACGCGTTGGCTGCCGTCTGCGCGCCTGTGGGGCTTCGGCCTGCTCGGTGCGTTTCTGCTGGCTATTGCCGGCTTCACCATCGGCTACGCCCTCACACCCATCCCCGAACCCAACGCTGAAGCCGCCGGCCAGACTTCCCACGTCTATTACAAGGGCGGCAAGGACGTCATCGGCACTTTCAAAGACCAAAACCGCGAGATCCTCAAGCCCGAAGAGATTTCGCCGAACATGGCATACGCCGCACAGGCCGCCGAAGACAAAACCTTCTACGAAAACCGCGGCATTTCGATCAAGGGCATCTTTCGCGCGGCAGTCGGCATCATCACGAACGACTACGCCGGCGGTGGTTCCACCATCACCCAGCAGTACGTCAAGAACTACTACCTGACGAACGAATTCTCCCTGCAGCGCAAAGTCAAGGAGATGTTCATCGCCATCAAACTGGACCAGGAACTGTCCAAGGACCAGATCATGGCGAACTACCTCAACACCATCTACCTGGGCCGTCGCAGCTACGGCGTGCAGGTGGCATCACAGTCCTACTTCCACAAGGACGCTAAAGACCTCACGGTCGAAGAAGCCGCAGCATTCGCAGCGATGATTCAGACGCCGGGCGCACAAGACCCGGCTGAAGACCCCTCGCGCCTGCAGGAGCGCTTCGACTACGTCATCGACAACATGGTCGACCTGGGCTACCTGACGCAGGAACAAGCCGACAAGGTCGAACTCCCCGAATTCCAACAGCCCAAGTCTGACAACGAACGCAAGGGCCAGACCGGCTACCTCATGGACGCCGTGCGCCATGAACTGAAGACCGCCGGTGGGCTGACCGACGAACAGATTGACCGCGGCGGCCTGAAGATTGAGACCGGCATCGACAAGAAGATGATGAAGTCCGCGGTCAAGTCCGTGGAAAACCTGCCGGAACTCAAGCCCGGTATGCACGTCGGGCTGTCGTCCGTCGACCCCAAGACGGGTGAAATCCGCGCGATCTACGGCGGTAAGAACTACTTCAAGCGGATGCACAACGCATCCACGCAGGACACCGCACAGGCAGGTTCGACCTTCAAGCCGTTCACCCTGGTGGCCGGTCTGGAAAACGGCTTTACGCTGAACGACTCGTTCACCGGTTCGGCGCAGACGTTCCAGCTGCCAGGCGGCGGCACGTGGACGCCGAAAAACTACGGCGGCGCCAGCTACGGCCAAGTCACGCTGCTGAAGGCAACCCAGAGCTCGGTCAACACCGCCTACGCGCAGCTCAACATCGACGTGGGCCCGGACAAGACAAAGGACGTCGCAGTGCGCGCCGGCCTGCCGGAGAACACGCAGGGTCTGGACTCCAACGCCTCGAACGTGCTCGGCACCGCAAGCCCCACCACCCTGCAGATGGCCGGAGCGTTTGCGACCTTCGCCGCCGAGGGTGTTCAGCGCACACCGCACTTTGTCGTCGAAGCGGTAGACCCCGATGGCGAATCGCTGTACAAGCCCGACACGAAGGGCGAAAGGAAGTTCGACAAGAACGTCATGGCCGAAACCACCTATGCGCTCAGCCGCGTGGTGCAGGGCGGTTCGGGCAGCTACGCGTCGAACCTCGGCCGTCCGGTTGCCGGTAAGACCGGTACGTCGAACGAGTCGAAGTCGGCGTGGTTCGTCGGCTACACCCCGCAGCTGGCGACGGCGGTGTCGATCTTCCGCTACGACGACCAGGACAAGCCCATCGAGATCGGCGCCTACGGCGGCCGTGGATCCATCACGGGTGGTTCGTACCCCACGATCGCGTGGACGAGCTACATGCAGGGTGCCATGAAGGGTATGGACGTCGAGAAGTTCCCTGAGCGCGGCAAGCTCCCGGACGTTGAAAAGCCGAAGAACAAGTCCGGCGGTTCGCGCAACGCACCGGTGCAGCGCAACTACGACCGTCCGAGCACCAAGAAGAAGGAACAGAAGAAGGAAGAAAAGCCGAAGGAAACGAAGGCTCCGGAAGTCGAGGATTCGAACGAAGACTCCAAGCCGGACGAGGGTGACAAGAAGGAGCCGCCGAAGGAGAACGACAAGCCGAAGGAACCGGAAAAGCCGAAGCCCGAAAAGCCTAAGGAACCGGAAAAGCCTAAGAAGCCTAAGGAACCGAAGCTGGACAAGCGGAAGAAGCTTGATTCGGATTCACCGGGCGGCAACTGATTCATGCGGTCACCGGCTGATATCGCAGCACCCCTGCTGGGCGGTCGAGGAAAGTTCCTCGGTGCACCCGGCAGGGGTTACCTGCGTTTTCAGGCGGCAGCGTCACTTGTTCTGCTGGGATGTGTGGGGCTTGCAGGCATTCTGCGGCAGGTGCCGTGCATTGCGGCCGGCTGGGACATGCCTCACGCGTCCTACCGCATGTGCGCGTCCCCCATTGCCAATGGACTGCTGGGCACCACTTGGCCGGAAGCGCCCGGCCGTACGGGCTCTGCACTGATCAGCCCTGCCGCCGATTGGTTTGCTGACGGTGCTGGCGCTGTTCTTTCGCCGGGTGAAAGCATGGCGATTCTGCTGGTGCTGAACTTCGCTGCGTTCCTGCTGGCGGGCATGGCCCTGTTGCGGCTGCTGGGGGACCGTTCGTGGTTTGCGGTGTTCGCGCTGTCGCCGGTGGTGTTCTTCTTGATCGGGCAGTCGCTCGATCCGGTGGGTCTTGCACTGGCCCTGTGGGCGTTGGTGCTGGCCGGGGAGGGCCCGGCTGCCGAGGTGCCGGGTGCCGAGGTGCCGTCCGCTGAGGTGCCGGGCGGGTCTGCGGGCAAGCCCCTGTCTTCGCTGGTGCTGGTTGCGGTCATGTTTGCGGTGGCCGCGCTTATCAGCCCGCTGGCTGTTGTTGTTCTGCTTGGGTGGGGCATTGCTGCGGCGGGGCGCGGATCCACGCAGTCAGTCCTGACAGTGGTGGGTCTGTTCATGGTGGTCCTGGGCGCGCTGGTTGTGATCGACGGCAGGATTGCCGGCCGAGTCCACATGTGGCTGACCGACGGCATTGACCGCGGTTCGCTGTTCTCTCTTGCTGCCTATAGGGCTGAAGGTTCGGCGCTCAACGTGGCGGCGCTCATTGTGTTCTTTGCGGCCGTCGCAGTTGTCGCGGTTCTGCTTTTCCTGCGTGCTGGCGCAGCCGCCGGCCCCCTGCCGATAACAGCGGTGCTGTTGGTGGCCGCGTTGTTGACGGCACCTCGGGCGGGTGTTGGTGAGGCCCTGTGGTTGGTGCCGTTTGCGGCGGCAGCCGTGCACAGCCTCGTGCTGCACTTCCTTTGGATGCTGTCCGAGGCCGCGCTGTTCATCGCGGTCAACCTGGCAGACGCCGATGCGATTGACCCCGGCAAGGGGCTCGCGCCCGGATGGCTTTTTGTGTTCACGACTCTGCGTTGGATGGCGCTCGGCGGCCTGCTGGTGTGGGTGTTTGCCGCCGGAGCCCTGAAAAACGCCGATGGCGAGCCTGCCGGTACCACGCCGAGTGGCGCCAAAGCGCACTGAATGACTAAGATGGGATGGCTTGTGTCATGGCCTCGGTGTAGAACTGAGCTATGACGGAAGCACTGCACATACCCTCCTGCCATGGAAAGACCATGGCCGCTTCAGACCAAAGGAGGTGGGTTACACGTGCGTAAGTACGAGCTCATGCTCATTCTGGAACCGGAACTCGAAGAGCGTTCCGTGGACTCCACTGTTGAAAACCTGCTCAAGGTCGTTGCCGCTGACGGCGGAACGGTCGACAACGTGGACGTGTGGGGCCGCCGTCGCTTCGCCTACGAAATCAACAAGAAGACCGAAGGCTACTACGTAGTCGTCGACTTCACCGCGAAGCCGGAAACTTCACACGAACTCGACCGCCAGCTCGGCCTCAACGAGGCTGTTCTGCGCACCAAGATCCTTCGTCCCGAAGCTCAGTAATCACTTTCGAAAACAGTCAGCGCTCAGCTAAGGAGTCAGAATGGCCGGAGATCCAGTAATCACACTCGTCGGCAACCTCACCTCGGACCCTGAACTTCGGTTCACGCCCAATGGTGCTGCGGTTGCCAACTTCACGGTCGCTTCGACTCCCCGCATGTTCGATCGCAAGTCGGGTGAATTCCGCGACGGCGAAACCCTCTTCATGCGCTGCTCCCTGTGGCGCGATGCCGCTGAAAACGTGGCTGAATCACTCAGCCGCGGCACCCGCGTCATCGTTCAGGGGCGCCTGAAGTCGCGTTCCTTCGACACGAAGGAAGGCGAACGTCGCACCGTCATGGAACTCGACGTCGACGAAATCGGCCCCAGCCTGCGCTTTGCAAAAGCACAGGTTTCGAAGGTCGAACGCTCTGGTGGATTCCAGGGCGGCGGTCAGGGTTACGGCGGCGGTCAGCAGGGTGGCTACGGCGGCCAGCAGACCGGCGGCGGTTGGGGCCAGCAGGGCGGACAGCCCGGCGGCAACCAGGGTGGCGGTCAGCAGGGCGGCTTCGGCGGCCCGCAGAACGACCCCTGGGCTGCATCCGATCCCAACCAGAATCAGGGCGGTGGCGGCTGGGGAAGCCCCACTGAAAGCGAACCCCCGTTCTGATCCGCTGAGTACGGACTCACCTGACCCGCGAGTGAGAATTCGGGTGAAGGCCGTCAACGCTTAGCTGTTCACGCTTTTGCGCCGACTGTTTCGACGCTTATTTTCAACAGGAGTAAAAATGGCAAAGCCGGAAATCCGGAAGCCGGTGAAGAAGAAGGCTAACCCGCTCGGTGCGGGTGAAACCTCCTACATCGACTACAAAGACACTGCAACTCTGCGTAAGTTCATCTCTGACCGCGGCAAGATCCGTGCTCGCCGTGTGACGGGTGTGACTGTGCAGGAACAGCGCAAGATCGCCAAGGCTGTTAAGAACGCCCGCGAAATGGCGCTGCTGCCCTACACGAGCTCAGCTCGCTGATCGGAGGGGTACTGAAATGGCAAACATCAAACTCATCCTGAATCAGGAAGTTGAACGCCTCGGCGCTGCTGGTGACGTTGTCACCGTTCGCGCTGGCTACGCTCGCAACCTTCTGCTGCCCCGCGGCTGGGCTCAGCTGTGGACCGCAGGTGCTGAAAAGCAGGTTGAAGCTCTGCGCAAGGCGCGTCAGGCTCGTCAGATCGCTGACCGCGAAGAGGCAATCGCTCTCAAGGAAAAGCTTGAAGCGACCACCGCTCGCATCGAAATGAAGGCCGGCAAGGGCGGCCGTCTGTTCGGTGCTGTCACGACCACCGCTGTCGCTGACGCACTGAAGGAAGCCGTCGGTCACGAATTCGACCGCCGCCAGATCGCCCTTCCGAAGCACATCAAGGAGGCCGGTTCCTACACCGCGACCGTCCGCGTGCACGACGAAATCACCGCGAACGCCAAGTTCGACGTGATCGGCAAGGCCTGATTTTCAGGTAACTGGCTTAGGCGGGTTGGGCGATTGGCCTTAACGGCTTGCCCTAGCCCGCTGGCTTAAAGCACAAGCCGGGATCGACACCGTTAGGTGTTGGTCCCGGCTTCTGCGTTGTGTGGGCAGGTTGGGGCGCTGGGTGGTGTTGGTTGGCTGGATTTGCGTTGCGTGGGTGCGCCCGGCTGGTTGGGGTGGTGCTGCTGGGCTGGATTTGCGGTGTATTGCAGATTTGCGCGTTAAAGCGCTGCATCAGCGCGTGACTTTGCATTACCGCGTGAGTTTGGGCGTCGGGAGGGGCCGTGGCCATCATCTTCCCGTCTGCACTGTCGGCGATACGCCTATCAGTCGGGCACCGTCGCAGCTTGGATTTGCGGTTTATTGCAGTTTTGCGCGTTATTGCGGTGCTTTAGCGCGTGAGTTTGCATTACCGCGTGAGTTTGGGCGCCAGAAGGGCCGTGGCCACCATCTTCCCGTCTGCACTGTCGGCGATACGCCTATCAGTCGGACACCGTCGCAGCCTGGATTTGCGGTGTAATGCAGATTTGCGCTTTAAAGCGGCGCATTACCGCGTGAGTTTGCATTACTGCGTGAGTCTGGGCGCCAGAAGGGCCGCGACCACCCCAGCAAAGCCCGCCACTGCGTGAGTTTGGGCGCCAGAAGGGCCGCGGCTACCACCTTCCCGTCTGCACTGTCGGCCATACGCCCACTACGCGGACACCGTCGCAGCCGACCTAGTGACGTCTGCCACAATTAACCGGTTCACAGAATAGGGAAGGACAGCTATGAGCACTCCGTCTGCAGCGCAGAGTCGCAGAGCCGCACTGGGTTCATTCGTCGGCGCGGTCGTCGAATGGTACGACTTTCTGCTCTACGGCCTGGTGGCAGCAACTGTGCTTGGGCAGGTGTTCTTCCCGGAGTCGAGCCCCGTCGCATCGCGTCTGGCGGCTTTCGCAACCTTGGGTGTGGGCTTCCTGTTCAGGCCGTTGGGCGGCATCATCTTCGGCCACTTCGGTGACCGCATCGGCCGTAAGCGGATGCTCGTGTGGACGATGACCATCATGGGCGTTGCCACCGCCCTCATCGGTCTGCTGCCCACATATGCGCAGATCGGCTGGGTGGCTCCGCTGCTTTTGGTGGTTCTGCGCTGTGTGCAGGGTCTGGCCGTCGGCGGTGAGTGGGGTGGTGCGGCAATGCTTGCCGTTGAGAACGCTCCGCGGGGTCTGCGCGCACTGTTTTCGTCCGGTGTGCAGATTGGCTATTCGGTGGGTCTGCTCCTGTCGACCGCGGCGGTGTCGCTTCTCAACAGCGTCCTGTCTGACGAGGCGTTCACGGCTTGGGGCTGGCGGATCCCGTTCATCTTCAGCGCAATTCTGGTGGCCTTGGGCCTGTGGGTCCGTGCAGGGGTAGCCGAATCTCAAGAGTTCATCCAGGTCGAAAAGCGCCTGCAGCAAGAGGACGAACCTAAGCGTCTGCCGCTGTTCGAGGCGGTCCGCTGCTATCCGGCCCAGCTGGTGCAGATCATCGGTCTGCGGTTCATCGAGCTGTTCTCGATGTACGTTGTGACGACTTTTGCGTTCGCCTTTGCTGTTGACAATCTGGGCTTTGAGCGCCAGACCATGCTCAACGTCAATCTGTTTGTGGGCGGTTTGGGCATTTTGACGATCCCGCTGTTTGCCTACCTCGCTGACAAGTTCGGCCGTATGCGCGTGTACCTGTTCGGTGTGGTTGTCGGTGTGGTTTTTGCGTTCCCGTTCTTCTTCGCCCTAGATAAGGGTGCGTTCATCGGCATTGTCATCTGCGCGATCATTTTGGTGAACATCGCCCACGATGCTGTTGTGGCTGTTCAGCAGCCGCTTTTCGCTTCGATGTTCCCGGCTGAGTTCCGGTATTCGGGTGCTGGAACCGCCTACCAGGTGGCCGCTGCGATTGCCGGTGGGTTCACGCCTTTTATCGCCACGTGGCTGGTGGCAATCGGCAACGGTTCGTGGCTGGGTGTTGCGATCTACTTGGTTGCCGGCTGCCTCATTTCGGGCCTGTGCGGCATCTGGGTTGCGCGCACGCATCGGGAAGCTCACTGAGTGGCCGGCCGGTGCCGGCCAGATGAATAACGAGGTGCCGCTGCCCGACTGCTGAACCTCCACCTCGTGAGGTCGTAGGCTGGGAGTGACCTGCCGGTGTCGTTGGGAAGTGGAATGCTGCGGATATGACTGTGACTGCGCCGATCGTTGTCGCGTTGATCCTGGCTTTGCTTGTCGGGGTGACGATTGGGCTGTTCGGCGGTGGGGGTGGGATTCTCACGCTGCCGATCCTGACCTATGCGGCGGGTTTCCCAACGGAGCAGGCGATTGCGATGTCGTTGTTCATTGTGGGGACAACGTCGCTGATCAGCGCGGTGCGGCATGCGTTCAGCCATCGGGTGCAGTGGAAGATCGGGACGGTTTTTGCGCTCGGTTCGATGGTGGGTTCGTTTTTCGGCGGGAAGCTGTCGGGGTATCTGCCGGGGACTGTGCTCATGCTGATCTTCGGAACCGTGATGTTCGCTGCGGGTATCGGCATGATTCGCCGCCGCCGAGGTGACACTGTCGAACGCCGCCCCAAGGTGTGGTTGGTGGTTGTGCTTGGCACGATGATCGGTGTGATTGCCGGTCTGGTCGGTGCTGGGGGAGGGTTCCTCATTGTGCCGGCGCTCGCCCTGGTGGGCGGTTTGGGTATGAACTTTGCGGTGGCCACGAGTGTGTACATCATTGCGCTGCAGTCAGCGGCTGGTCTGCTTGGTCACTTGGGACAGACGGAGATCCCGTGGGTGTTCACGCTGGTGTTCACGGGGCTGTCGATTGTGGGTTCGATGATCGGGGCGTCGTTCATCGGCAAAGTGCCCGAAAGGAAGCTAAAGAAGGGCTTCGGAGTGTTCGTTCTGGCCATGGCGGTGTTCGTGCTGGGCGAGCAGATCCTGTCGGCGGTCTAAGTCTGCTGGCGCTTGGCCTTCCAGCACTGCTCGATGCGATCGGCCGATGAGGCTGGGTCGTCGTGTTCCCAGAATCGCAGGACTGTCCAGCCGGCAGCCTTGAGTACGTCATTGGTGTTGGCGTCCCGCCTCTGGTTGCCTTCGATCTTCTGGGCCCAATAGCCGGCGTTGGCTTTCGGCGGTATGAAGTGTTCGGGGCAGCCGTGCCAAAAGCAACCGTCAACGAAGACAGCGATCTTCGCTTTTGTGAAAACGATGTCCGCGTGACGACGGATGGATCGATCAGGCCGAACATCTGTCCTGTACCTCAAACCGCGTGCATGCAGAATCCGGCGGATGGCGAGCTCAGGTTTGGTGTCCCGTCGCCTGTTCGCCTGCATGGTCCTGCGGGCATGGAAGTCTGAGGCCCAGGAGCGGTCATCAATGGTCGGCATCGTCGTCTTGTGAGAACTGCACTTGCTCGCGGACGTGCTCATCGATTTCGGTGAAGACTGCTTGGAGGGATTCCGTGTCGTTTTCATCGAGGAGCACTACACCCGACATCTGCTGGAGACGTTTGATGAAGATTCGGGTGTACTGTCTCCGTTGATGACCAGTGAAGCCGCTGCTGACGATCTTTTCGGCGGTCATCTTCGCAAGGACTGGCCTCTCGGATGTGACTCGCCGTTCAAGAAGTGCAACGTAGTCGTCTTCGGTTAGCCGCTGGCTCTGAACGATCGCCGGTCCGAGGACGAGCCACCGGCGCCATAGTCTCTGAAAGACGTGGCGCCTGTCGCCACCGGTAAATCGCGATGATGGGGCATTCCGGGGGTTGTAGCGCACTGCTGCCAGGTCAGGAAGCAGGATGAGTGTCAGGAAATCCCATACCAAAGGGTTGCCAAGATCGCCGCGGAACTGCTGTCCGAAGTGGTAGAGCTCTGAACCGAGCAGAACGTCAAAGTTTGTCAGGTTTTCACCGGCATCTGCGACTGTGATCCGACACCGCCTACGAAAGTCTTCTAGCTCTCCAAGGCGAACGTGCTTTCCTGCTGTCAACGGGTAAGCTTCGGGCTTATTCAGCACTTCAACGAGATCAGAGTGACTGAATTCTGTCATGCCACGGCAGAAAGCCTTTCTCAGCTCAGTTGAAGACTTGACGCTGAGACGGGGTAAGCGCTTTAACATCGTCGTCACGTCCTGAAGGTCTTAGCCATGATGAGGTATTCCAACTCCTCTGGGTTCTCGCGAATGAGGCTTAAGGCTTCGTCGAGAGATTCCAAACCAAGATGCTCTACCGCAGAACGGCGTGCCGCAGCTGCGATTGAATCGGGATAGGTTTCGGCAATTTGGTCCGATGACGTCTTGGGCCCGTAAGAGTGGCTGAGTCGCTCAGCAGTGAGGAGCATAACTCGGTGGATCGAAGCCACCAGCTGCTCTCGTAGGTCCTTTGGTTTTCCGCTCTTCACAAGTTCGAGGACGTTCTTGTCGTCCTGATTCAGATAAAGCCTGATCGAGTTGTTGAATGTATCGGAAAGATCAGAACACTCGAGGTCAAAGCGCCACGGTGCTGCGTACCAGCCCTCCTCCTTAAATGATGCGGCAGAAGTGGGAAACCCTCGGTTTTCCGCCGAGAGGCCGATCCTCAGTTGCCTAGATTCAGCGATTATTCGATTGTTCAGCCACGGAACTGTTCGTCCCGCACCGCCAGATACCGGCAGAACCACCACTGCCTGGACGATCAGCTGATTCTCAATTTTTTCCGTGTCGATATCGAGTTCGACCGATCCCGTGCAACGATGGTCAGCAGACTCGTCGAGCACCACTTCCCCGACAAATGTTGTAGCTGTGTCCTGGCAGGCCACAGTCAGCTTCAAGACTGGAACTGATGTCTCTGGGGCACGAAGCTCATCGCGGTTGAGGTCGTTGATGGTGACTGCGGCTGAAATCGTCAGCTTTGAGTTCGGGTCCCAATCATCGGCGAGATCCATGATGTCAGTGGGCGCTCCATTGAGCATGAGCGCAAAGGGCGTCCAATTAAGCTGGCTGTTGGTCAGGCGGGGGAAAGGATGCAGTGTGATTGTGCTCATCGGCTGTGCTTTCCTGTAAGGCTCACGGATGTCTGCGCGGCGAAGGGAAAGCTCAATATGACTCGACCACTGAACCCAGGACTGACCGAGATGGTTTTGTCAGTGCTCAAGATGCCGTCGTCCGTTAGCCACTGAACCTTGAATTCCGAGTCGTCGATGGCGATAGAGCCCTCCGGTGTTCGTGCGGTGACAGCAATGCTCACCTCAACTGGACCGTCGGACCGGGGAGAAACGCTGAAGGTGATCTCTTGATCGGCTTCGGGGCTGTCGCTTCGTACGATTTCCCGGTGTCCGTCGATAGTGACCAATTCTCTTTTTGCTGCCCGCCGCCTGAATCCGGTCTGTGAACTCGCTCGCGTGCCCGAGGGGACCTGTTCGATGACGCCAGCAGGAGCAAAGGCTGACAGGCTGTTGGCAAACTTTTTGACGGACAGTCCGCCGTCGCGATCAGGTTTGCCGTCTACATCGAGGAATTCAGACACGCGCTTTCGAATCTGCTTGAGCGTTCGATCCACGATTGACTTCGAGATGTCTGACACTGCAATGTTCGGTGTCCATGCGTCATGAGTAGAAGGCTCCGTGGCCGCGAAATGCCGGTCTACTTCAGGTGTTGGTTTGAATACGCCGTGCCAGCTGAAGTCTGTCGCCTCAGTCGATCGCATGTCGTCGTAGGCAACTAAGAGTTCAGCACGTGATCGCATTAGGGCGAGGTGGTTCATCGGAGCGGCTTTTGTTTGGTCGTCATCTAAAACATGCACGGTTTTCATGAGGACCAGGTGGCCGGCGACTCTGTCAGTGCGTGATCCCCAGAACTCAGCTTTTGTTGAGGGGGTTTCCATGGATGTCCGGTTCAGCGTTATGGGGGTGTCAAATAGGTCCAGCTGGCCGGTGTACGGCTTAAGAATTGTGGAATCGGAGGAATAGGGCTCGCCCTGCAGTCGCCTCACGTGCGCGAGAGCACTTCCGTAGCGCGCGTACCGGAATTGGATGTCTTCAGTGACTCCGAGGTTCAAGTCGTCGTGGTAGACATCGATGATCATCGGCGTTTCGCCGCTGCTGTCCGGGATGACTTTGGGCCACGCGTGATGTGCGAGTGATTCGCAGATCTTCTTGGCGAGGAGCTTGGCCTCCTCTTCGGTGCGAACCGGTGTTCGACGTCCGCTTTCTGGGTTTTCGACCGTCGGATCGAGAATGAGGATTGACGTGCCCTTTTCATGGTCATCGCCATCAGACCCGAAATGAACGTCGAAAAGTCTTTCGCCGAGTTCTTGTGCTGCATGGCCGGTCAAGGGCATGATCTCGTTCTGGCCTGGATCTCCCCACCAGTGAGCACCGGTGTAGCGCCTGTTCCCGACTGTATATGGATCCCCAAGGGCTGAGGCGATCAGTCGGTATTCGATCTCTCCGTACCGATTTTCTGTCGCCGACCAGTAGACGAGAGTGTTTGCGGAAGAGGCTTCAAACGCCGCCGTTTTACCGAAACCATAGGTGCCTCCTAAGTCGTCGGCGTCCTTTGTGGTTCCAATATCGAATACCAAGGGATTGAAATTGTTCGGCTCTCCCGGTGCAGCAGCCTCATTGGCCCGAACGGGGCCGTTGAGCCCGACGGTGCCTCGGTCATAGATCTCGAGAACATAGGTGTTGTCCTCTTCTAGACTGCGGTGAAGGCTCGGCAGGTTATCGTAGCGGTTGTTGAAGACCTGCTGACGAAGGGTTCGCCGCACTTCAGACGACAGTCTGCGGATGCGAACACCGTAAGCAGGCCTCCAGCCGTCTTCCCTCGCGTCCCAGGAGTTTTGCAGTGTTTCCCGAATAAGCAGCTCGGTTCGGCTGAGGTTGGTCGTCGACTTCAGCAGCTTGTCCCTACCGCCGCTGGCCTGGTCTCCCGCTCCGTGGGGCTTTGAATAGCGTTTGAGCACTGTCATTGTCACGCGTTTCCCTTGAGGATTGGGAGGGCATTGAAATCCTTGCTGGGTTCGCCGAGTGAGCTCAGGTTCAGCGAGTACCGGACATTTCCGATCGCGTTGACTGTTGCGTCATCAAGATGCACGTATGACAGAACGGGGGAATCTGCTGCGACTTCCCAAAACCTCCATCGCTGCAGACTGAAACGCAGCGAATCAGCACCCTTCATACCGTATGCGAAGCCTGCTTTCTCTAAGAGTGGAAAGAGCATGCCGTGGGTGATGCCGAAAGCCGCGAGTCCGTCGATAAGCTCATCTACGGTACTGCCCGCGCCCTTCTCAACATCGGCGACTGCCAGGGTCAGGGGCAGATCAGCCAGCGGTGCAAGCTGCTTCAGCCCGTGCACGGTGATTTCTGACCGATTTTGAAATGCTGAAGTTTTGACTTCGGTGCAGGCCCATTCGGTTGTAAAGTCATGCTGCTTATTCGCTGGTCCCGTCCACATATCAACGGCTTGTGGACCGAATACTTCAGCAAGCTTGTGCAAGAAGCTGAGTTCTCCAAACAGCCCAAGCGCTGCCTCTTCTCCCAGTGCAGACTTTTGAAGTGACAGCAGCCGCCTGAGCTGGTTTGCCGCATTGGCGACAGAGGCTATGACGGGAGAGTCATCTGCGATGCGCTCGATTATGTCTTCGAGAAAGCTGATGAAAGCCGTCTCTAAGCTTGGGTCGAGGCAGGTGAGAACTAAGGCGCACTCCCCATTGTTCTCACCGCCGACCTGCTCGTGCACCTTTTTGAAGTCGACGGTGACAGCACCGCTGATGCCGTACGGCGAGCCAAGCTCTTCGCTCGTTTCGAAAACGGCAGTTGGCCGCTTGTCAGCATCAAAACCGAACCACGAGCGTTGGCCGTGTTCGCCGTTCCCTTGAATGACAGTTAAGGCGTTTCCAGCCTGAGAACCGGGTTCGCGACGGGTCTGATTGAACAGAGCTCGGATGTTGGTCATCAGCTGAAGTCCTTCTCTCGGTCCTCCGGCATCGGCTCTCGATAATCGTCCTGATCGTCGAACATTTCACTGTTGCGAGGTACACCGACGAACGTGCCCTTGGCTTTGATTCTGTGGTCAACATCCCAGGGCAAGATCATTGCGCAGGCCATCAGCGGTTTGGATTCGTCGCCTGGCATCGCCAACTCGGGCCGGCCGATTTCTTGGAACGCTTCGGCCATAGGCTGGCGGGCTTCAGATTTCCGCGACGACTCCGAGTTTCGGCTGATGGGGTATAGAAGCAGAAGCCCTTGGCCGTTTGTCCATTTGGAGCTCTTCCGCAGTTCTCTGGCGTCCTTGATGGAGATCTGCTTTTCAGATTCTGGCTTGTATCCCTGCATTGTCAGGTCAATGAGGTAGTCGCTTCCTGTCATCAGGGTTCGTATGTTGATCCGGTGCGGGAATCGTGGGTCGATGCCTTTGATTGGCGCACGTGTGACGGTCTTGACTGGGAAGCCGGTCTCTTCGAGCGTGTTTGTGGCTCCGCTTCCCCCAATCAGAACGACGTTCCATTTGGTTTCAGGGAGTTTTTCCTTTACCCACTGAATACCGCTGAGTCGGAGCTCATCGTTGAGAGCGTCTGTCTTAAACCTGCTGACAAAATCTGCAATGGGTGGAAAGTCAACATCTTTGAAGAACCGTCCTCGGTTGCTGCTCTCGGGAGCAGCGTGTGGACTGATCTCTTTAAGAAGCTGTTTCGTGAGATCCAGGTTCTGGTCAAGCACACTGGGGTCCTCGAGGTCGAAGAGAGTGGGCTGGATGCGGTATCCCTCGAAGTCGGTTTCGACCTTCTGTACTCCCTTCATCTTGTTCGGGTTCGTGATCTGCAGCCGACCGGGGGCTTGGCGAATGCGCACGGTGATGTCTTTCGGCTTGTCGCCGTTGGAGATCATGCGGCGGATCTCTTCGCGCATATCGAGCTCAACGAGGGCGAGGTGGCGATAGTCCTCATCTAGTCCTTCTGTGAGCCAGATCCGCTGGAGGTCTTCGTATCCGTGCCGATAGCCAAACCACCGCCCCATTTGGAGCAGTGTGTCGTACAGGTTTGATGACCGCGTGAAATAGGAGACAAACAGTCCTTCGAGGGTCAGGCCTCGTGACAGCGTTCCACCGCCGATGACAATGACCGTCTGCGGACCTTTCGTATAGTCCAAACGATCCTTCGGCAGGCTTTGGCTGTTGTCAACGACGGTCCGGAGCCTGCGGAGAACTGTGGGGATCTCTGCGGAAACGGCCCTCCACGTGGGTGCTGCCGCATCACCTTGGTACAGATCCTTGGCTTTGTTGACTTCTCGCGTAAAAACCTCATGGAAAGCTTCGACATCGTCATCGAGGGCGGAAATGCGGAGCGGTTCGAGGAAATCATCGATCAGCTTCTGGGTTAGGAAGTGCGGTTCAGTACGGTGAGTTGTGTGCACAAGCATCGATGAGTGCATGTTTTGCTGTCCGCGCGTGCGACGGATCGCCGAAGCGACTACAAACCATTTGATGGCGTCCTCGAGCGACTTCGCCATCTGCGGTGGAATTGCTTTTTGGTTTTTACCCGGGGGCAGCAGAAGATCTTTGTCCCCCTTAGGGATTTCGCGTACGACGTTAGGAGGATCGTCTTCCCAGCCGTCGGGGTCGTGCGGAGAGATTCCAAACAGACGCTCTGCTCCGAAGTATGCGTCCGGTGTTTTCATCACGTAGATGAAGTCATCGGGATACATATCGACACCGTGCCCATCGCCGAGTCGGTCATCTGAACTCATGAAGACGTTGGCGAAGGGGGTAGCGGTGTATCCGATGTACGTGCCGTTTTTGACCTCATCCCAAATTTGCCGAACGAGGGTGTTGATTGCGGTTGTTTCCTGCGCGCCTTCTTTGGATGAATCGGGCGTTGCTTGGTCGGATTCGTCGTCGATAATGAGAATCGGGAAACGAGATTCGCGGGTATCCAGGCTGATTTGGCGAAGAAAGTTGCGCAGGTTTCTCAAGCGCGATGAATTCTTTTTGACAACAGCTAAGACAGGCTGAGTGCCCTGTGTCATTGCCTCGGCGTTGCGCGCATCGCCTGGACCGAAGTCGCTGTCTGATGACGTAAGTCGATACCACGGGAGGGGGCCATCTTCCACGCCGAGGTCTCTGTCGAGCCGTCTTTGTGTCTGCCCGCGAAGGTTATTGTGAAGACCGGCAAGGACGATGATGAATCGGTAGCCGGCATCTACAGCTTTCGCAATGACCGATGCGTAATTCGCCGTCTTTCCGGATTGAACGTTGCCGATGACAAGGCCCTTGCGCCTGTCTTTCAACTGGTAGGGCTCTGCGGAGGCTGCAACTATGGCGTCACTTTCGTTGTCGATGTTGTTGACTGCTTCGCGGAGGCCGCTGTCAAGCATCTTGTCCTTGAGACTCCTCCAAAGATCACCGTCCGAGTCGGGGAAGTACCATCCTCGCTCCTTGATGTCCTGCCGGGCCGATATGTCATTGACGAAGAGAGTTGTGGATTTTTGGCGGAGTTGTTCTAGCTCGTTGAAGAATTCATCCAGCACAGCCTTGCCATAGGTGCTGAGCTGTCTGCGCGTCGCTGCTTCGGCCTCTTCCCGGTTCTGTGTCTTACGGTGGAAACCGTAGACCATCTCAATCGTGCGGCGCTCGTTCTCGTCCATCATTCTTCCTCGTCGTTGAGTGCGGCTAGTTAAAAAGCTGGGTGCGAATCTGACTCCATGACGGCAGGATGCCCTTCGACTCTCTGAGCACTTCTAGAAGGTTAGGCTCTGTTGTGTCGTAGGTGATGCCATTCAAGGTTTTGAAGAGTGCCTCGAAAATTGTTTTTGCGCCGAGTGGCGGCACAGCCATCCCGATCTGTTTTCGAACCGATGAGCGTGAGCCGCTGAAATTGAAATCGTCAGGAAATGTCTGCAGCCGGGCTCGCTCACGGTTAGTGAGTGCGCGGTTCTCTTCCCAGTGGTAGACGTGCGTGCCGCCCCCGCCTGAACCGGTGATGGTGTAGCTGGGCTCTTCTCTTCTCAGGCGCCTGTAGATATGGCTGAGTGTTGCTCCTTTGACGTTCAGCTTGAGGTTTTCTGGCATGGCAGCGCTAAAGGCGTTGCCACCTTCGGGTATGTATGTCAACCGTTGCCGTACGCGTTCAGTGTGAACAGGATCTTCCGTGTGTTTGACGTTCAATCCTGCTGGATATGTTGCGCTAAGCGCGGTTTCAGCTGAAACGTACCTGGGAAGGTTTAAAGCATTGTTTCTTGGTCCGTGACTAGGCGCCGGGACCTTGAATCTGACTTGTTCATCCTTGTGGATTCCAACAATGATGACTCGGTGCCGAGTCTGTGGGACACCGTACTCTTCGAATCGGTACAAATGGGGAACAATGTCGTAGCTTTTTCCCTTTGCCGCCTGCAGGTCAGCAAGTATTTGCTTAAATGCGTCACCTTGATTGGCGCTTCGAACTCCACCGACATTTTCGGCAACAAACCATTTAGGCTCTTTTTTATTCAATACTGCTACGCCGGCTTGGTATAGCCCACCGAAATCGCCCAACAGGCCTTTCTGTTTGCCCACAAGACTGAAGTCGTTGCACGGGAAACCAAACGCAAAACCATCGATGGGTTCAAAAGAATCTAAGTCCTTGATTGCCTCACGGGCGTCAATGTTTCGGACGGCTTGAGGCCGGTGGGCGAGGATGTTATTCCTGTAGGTTTCGCAGGAATCGCTGTCGATGTCGACAGCCCATTGGTGCTCAAGAACTATAGGGTCCGTGTTTGAGTTTGCTGGTACGACGTGCTCATTGAACGATTCAGCAGCCATTGATGCGCCGAGGGACAGCCCGCCGGGACCTGAAAAGAACTCCCCCATGGAGTAATGAGCAGCCACCAGCGCCTACCTCCCGGTCTGCAGATCCCGCAATAGTCGGTTTTTGTCTTTGCCCCGAGTTTGGCGATTCGTGGCTGACTTTGACTTCCTGATGCAGCATATCGCCAGGCACTGACATAAGCGAATAGAAACGCTGGCCTTGAGCCGATGGGCTGTAATTCCATGGGTACGCAGCGGCGCTCATTCGAGAATCCCACCACGAGTGGCCTCGGGTCTAAGGTGGCACCGTCTTCATGCGAACTGTGTCCTTCCACCCAATCCCGTGCGCCAGCGCACTGTCCTTGCTAAGGTATCGGCCGTACGACAGGGGAGCGCCTCGGATCAAACCTAGAGATCCGAACAAGGGCGCTGAGAGTGCGATGCCGCAGACCCTCGAACCTGCCCGGTTAGCACCGGCGAAGGAAGTCGAGCACACTCTTGACCCCTCCTTGCCTTGAGGAGGACTCATGACACAGGACAACCGTGTCCAGCCCGGACACCACACCAACCCAAGCAACCCGAACACCACCTCGTCAGCACAGACGAAAAACCCACGGCCACAGAGCACGCAGACAAAAACCAGCCTGCGCTGGCGGACCGTTGACATCATCGTCACCGTCGTCATCGCAGTAGCAGTCGGCGTCATCTTCTGGGGAGTCGCTGCCATTTGGGGCGTCTTCGAACTCTGGACCGTCGCATTCCCACCACTGGTCGGCCTGTTCGGCGGCATCTGGGTGCTTGCAGGGCCACTGGCCGGAATCATCGTCCGCAAACCCGGTGCGGCCATCATCGCCGAAACACTCGCCGCTGTCGTCGAAGCAGTGCTCGGCTCCCACTTCGGTGCAACCGCCATCATCTCCGGCCTCCTGCAGGGAGCCGGCGCCGAAATCGTGCTCCTCGCCTTCCTCTACCGCAAATGGAACCTGCCCGTCATGCTCCTGTCCGGCCTCGGCGCAGGTGTCGCCCTGGTGGTCGGCGAAATAGTCATGTACTACGCCAAATGGGCTATGACATTCAAGGTCGTCTACGCCGTGTGCGGAATCGCCTCCAGCATTATCATTTCCGGGTTGGGTGCATGGCTCCTGTGGAAGGCAATCGTGCCCACAGGCGCACTGTCAGCCTTCGCTTCCGGGCGGACGACAACCACACCCCGCCAGCACACAACCCCCAACCGCACATGAACTGAAAGACCCCGATGACCCACACCGCACACACCACGCCCACACGCAGCCTCACATGGCGCACCGTTGACATCATCGTCGCAGCAGTGCTCGCCGTCGCACTCGGTGCCGTGTACTTCGCGTGGACGTCCCTGCGGCCGATCATCGACGTCCCGTTCAACCTCGTGTTCCCACCAACCACGGGCCTAGTCGGCGGCCTCTACCTGCTGGCCGGGCCCGTGGGGGCACTCATCATCCGCAAACCCGGCGCCGCGATCGTGTGCGAACTCATCGCCGCAGCAACCGAAGCTCTCCTGGGTTCCGTCTTCGGCCCGGTCATCCTGTTCACCGGCCTGTGCCAGGGCATCATGACCGAACTCGTCTTCGCCCTGACCCGTTACCGCCGCTACACCCTCGGCATTTCCGTCTTCGCAGGCCTAGCACCCGCCATTTCGGTCTCCATCACCGACAACATCTTCTGGAACGCCGGCTGGGCCCTCGAATGGCAGCTGGTCTTCGCCGCCTGCGCCCTGGTCTCCGGACCCGTATTCGCCGGCCTGGGCGGCTGGTTCGTCTACCGCGCCATCCGCCGGACCGGAGTGCTGACCGGATTCGCATCCGGCACCGACCCGCGCCCGAGGCGCCGCCCACCTCACGCCGCCTCCTCACCCGAAGGTGCGGGTCACCGGGGGAGCCCCTCAGAAAGTGAAAGTCCCGCAGATTCGTGACCACCACCTCGTCATCCCGACCCGCGGCAGTGTCCGCCCGCGGGTTCACCTGGTACCACTCCGGCCGTTCAGAACCGGCCGTTTCCGACCTCGACCTTGAAATCCCAGCCGGCCAGAAAGTTCTGCTGGTCGGCGGTTCCGGTGCTGGAAAATCAACGTTCCTCCACGCCGTTGCCGGTGTCCTGCCCGATGAATCCGGCGAACAGTTCGGCGAACTCCTGGTTGACGGCCTCCCACCGGACCCCGCCCGCGGAATCTCCGGGCTTGTTCTGCAGGACCCCGATTCGCAGGTGATCCTCGCCGAAGTCGGCGACGATGTCGCCTTCGGCATGGCCAACGTCGGCATCCCAGCCGCAGACATCGCCCGCCGAATCCCCGAAGCTCTCGCCATTGTGGGCCTCGACGTCCCGCTGACTCACCCGACGGCAGCTCTGTCCGGTGGGCAGAAACAGCGCCTGGCCATCGCCGGGGTTGTCGCCATGCAGCCGGGCTTGCTGGTGCTTGACGAACCCACCGCCAACCTCGACCCATCAGCCGTCGAATCCGTGCGCGACTCCATCATCGCCGCGCAAGAAGCCACCGGCGCGACCATGCTGATCGTCGAACACCGCCTGCCGGTGTGGACCGAACACGTCGACCGGATTGTGGTTCTGGGCCCCGGCGGTGTTCTCGCCGACGGCAGCCCTGACACGATCCTTGGCGACCAAGCCTTGCGTCCCTCACTGGAGGCTGCCGGGCTGTGGCTGCCCGACGCCGCCCTGCCCACGCCGTACGTGCCGACCATTGGCGAAACCCTCATGACCGCCGACGGCCTGGGCGTTCAGCGCGAAAACAGCGAACCCGTCGCCGAACTGACCGCAGCGATTCACGCCGGCACAGCGCTCGCACTGACCGGCCGCAACGGTGCCGGAAAATCCACCACCGCACTGACCTTGGCCGGTCTGCTCAAACCCGCATACGGCCAGCTCACGGCAGCAGATCAGCTGAGCACCCTCAACGGCACAGTCCGTCCGACCAAACACAGTGACCCTTTCCGGTGGAGCTCCCGCGAACTCGTGCCCCGCATCGGCATGGTGTTCCAAGAACCCGAACACCAATTCCTGCGCCCCACTGTCTTGGACGAACTGCGGTTTGGTCCACAGCGAGCCGGCTGGGATCCCCAAGCGGCAGACGAACGCGCCGAACAGCTCCTGGCCGCGCTGCGCCTGGAACACTTGGCTGACATCCACCCGCAGCAGCTCTCCGGCGGTGAAAAGCGCCGCCTGTCAGTGGCCGCAATGCTCGCTGCCCGGCCGCGCATCCTCATCATCGACGAACCCACCTTCGGCCAAGACGCCCGCACGTGGCGAGCGCTCGCCGAACTCGTCATCGACGAACTGCGCGCCGGCCAAGCGGTCGTGACCGTCAGCCACGACGAACCCTTCATCGACACCCTGGGGGCGGTGCGCTGTGAATTCGCCTGACAACCACACCACCGCCCAGCCGACCCCAGCACCCGGTGAGGGTGCGGCGGGCAGCCCGGCGGCGCCTCGTGCGGTGATCCTGCCCCGCTCAGCAGCCCCCGTGCAGGTGGACCTGCTGGTGCCCATCCGCCGGCGCACCGCGTTCGTGCGCGCCAACCCGCTGTCGAAGATGGCGCTCGCGTTCATCCTCATGTGCGGTGTGCTGTTCAGCATCGACATCGTCAGCGCATCCGTCATGCTGGCCCTGCAGGTGCTCCTGCTGCCGTTGACGGGCCTGCGGATCGGCGTGATGCTCAAACGCCTGTGGTTCCTGCCCGGCGCGGCCCTCATCGCCGCCTGGGCCACAACAATCCTGGCGGAGAAAACCGGCGACGTACTGGTGCACATCGGCCCACTGCTCATCACCACCGGATCGCTGGCATCCGGTACCGCAATCGGCGTGCGCGTGCTGGCGCTCGCCCTGCCTGGAATCGCCATCGCATCGACCGTCGACCCCACCGACTTGGCCGACGCACTCGTGCAGAAGCTGCGCCTGCCGGAGCGGTTCGTCATGTCAGCGCTCGCCGCCACCCGCCTGGTCACGCTGTTCACGGCCGAATGGCAGACGCTGTCCTTTGCCCGCCGCGCCCGAGGTGTCGGCCCCGACACGCTGCTCCGCCGGCTGGGCGGGGTGGTCCCGGTGGCATTTGCGCTGCTCGTCCAGGCAATCCGCCGCGGCACCCGCCTGGCGATGGCCATGGAAGGCAGGGGCTTTGGCACCAGCCGCCGCACCCAGCTGCGCCAGTCGCGCTTTCATGCGCGGGACGCTGTGATCGTTGGGGTTGGGGTTCTTATGAGTGCGGCAGCCATCGGCGCGGCCGTTGCGGCAGGGACGTGGAGCCTGATCCTGACGTGAGGCGGTTTCGCCAGTGCCAGGGGTTGCCCTTCGCGGCCGGGGTGACCGCCGGCTGCGGCTGACCGAGCCTGCGATCACTGGAAGAATGAGTGTGTGAGCACTCAGCAGAACACACCCGTGACAGAAGAAGACCGCCGCATAGCCCTGCGGCGCATGCGCACCCTGGCCACCGGCCTTCTGGTGGCCGCGGCGCTCATCTGGCTGGCCACCGTCATCTTCACCGACAGCACGGGCGTGTGGGGCTTCGTCAAAGCCGGTTCCGAGGCGGCCATGATCGGTGCGCTCGCGGACTGGTTTGCCGTCACCGCGCTGTTCCGCCACCCGCTTGGTCTGCCGATTCCGCACACCGCGATCATTCCGCGCAAAAAGGATGTGCTCGGCGAAAGCCTGTCGGCGTTTGTCGCATCGAACTTCCTCACCTACGACACCGTCGCCCCCAAGGTGGAATCCGCTCGCGTCACACAGCGGGTAGGTGCATGGCTGAGCAAACCCTCATCGCAGGATGCGGTGGTCCGCCGAGCCGGCATGGGCCTGCAGTACGTGCTCGATCGGGTTGACGACGACGCCGTTGCCGACCTCACTCGCGACGTCCTCGTTCCCCGGCTCATCCAGGTGCGCAAAGCACCCGTGCTGGGCCGCCTCATGCAGGAGATCGTCGCCGATGGTGCGCACGAACACCTGGTCGACCTCGTTGCCGGGGAAGCTCACTCCTGGCTGCTGTACAACCCGCAGGTGGTCGATGACATCGTCAGCCAGCGCGCCCCCGAATGGGTGCCCAGGTTCGCCAACCGCATGGTGTCGGACAAACTGCACCGGGAAATCGTCGGCTGGATCGCCGATGTGCGCGACAACCGCAGGCACCGCGCTCGCGGAGCGCTCAACGAATGGCTGACCGGCATCGGAACGCAGCTGCAAGAGGAGTCTTCTCTTGCCGAGCGGGTCGAGGCGACCCTGGCTGACATGCTGGCGCGCGAGGCGGTGGTCACCTCGGCTGTTGCCATGTGGGAATCGACATCCCGCCTTCTGCGCGAATCCGTGCTTGATGCCGACGGCACCGTCCAGCAGAAGCTGCGGGACGGACTGGCCGAATTCGCCGCCCGCATGACAGACGACGAGGCCTTTGCGAACAAGTGGAACCACACACTGGCCGTCGCCGTTGCCGACGGTGCCGAATCCTTCGGCGGTGAGCTCACCAGCGTCATTTCGGACACGATCGCCAGCTGGGACGCGCGCGAAGCTGCTGAAAAGATCGAACTCTACGTGGGCAAAGACCTGCAGTACATCCGCATCAACGGAACCGTCATCGGCTGCCTGGCTGGCCTGCTCATCCACACCGTCGCCGTACTCATAGGGGGCTGAGCCTGCCGCCGACCAGGTGAGCCCAGCCCAACCGGGCGGGGCGGAGGAGGGGCCCTCCACCTCGTGAGAGGACCGGACCGGACGTGTCCGTGGGTGGCCCTATGATGGTGAGCCGCGGGGTAGCCCGCACAGGGGGAGGGACAGATGGCCGACAACACATGGGAACACGCAGACGCTGGTCTGCGCACACCACCGCAAGACCGTGACGCCGAAGCCAGTGTGCTCGGCGGCATGATGCTGTCAAAGGACGCAATTGCGGACGTTGTCGAACTCCTGCGCGGCGACGACTTCTACATCCCGTCGCACGAAACCATTTACAACACCATCCTCGACCTCTACGCCGCTGGTGAACCCGCAGACGCCGTGACCGTGGCCAACGCCCTGTCCAAAGCCGGCTCCATCGCCCGGATCGGCGGCCCCGCCTACCTGCACACCCTCATTTCGTCCGTGCCCACAGCGGCCAACGCCGGCTTCTACGCGAACATCGTTCGCGAACAGGCCATGCTGCGCAAACTCGTCGAAGCCGGCACCCGCATTGTGCAGATGGGCTATGACGCAGAAGGCGACACAGAAGACCTCGTCAACCGGGCACAGGCCGAAATCTATTCCGTCACCGAACGCAACGCATCGGAAGACTACGTGCGGCTGTCAGAAGTTCTGGGACCCACGGTCGAAGAAATCGAGCGCTCCGGCGCCCACGACGGCGACACCATCGGTGTGCCCACCGGCTTCTACGAATTCGACGAACTCACCAACGGCCTGCACGCCGGACAGATGATCGTCATCGCCGCCCGCCCCGGTATGGGCAAATCGACACTCGCCCTGGACTTCGCCCGTTCCGCCGCCATCCACAACAGCCAGACCACCGTCATCTTCTCGCTGGAAATGGGCCGGCAGGAACTGACCATGCGCCTGCTGTCAGCCGAATCCGGCATCCCCCTGCAGGCCCTGCGTCACGGCGATCTTGACCAGAGCCGCGACTGGACCACCCTGGCCAACACCATGGGACGCATCAACGACGCCCCGCTGTACATGGACGACTCCCCGAACATGGCGCTCACCGAAATCCGCGCCAAGTGCCGTCGGCTCAAACAGCAGCACGACCTCAAAATGGTCGTCATCGACTACCTGCAGCTCATGACCTCTGGTAAGCGCGTCGAATCACGCCAGCAGGAAGTCTCCGAATTCTCCCGTTCGCTCAAACTGCTGGCCAAAGAACTCGAAGTCCCCGTCATTGCACTGTCGCAGCTGAACCGCTCGTCCGAACAGCGCACCGACAAACGCCCCATGGTGTCTGACCTGCGTGAATCCGGTTCGATCGAACAGGATGCCGACATGGTTCTGCTGATCCACCGCGAAGACGTCTATGACCCCGAATCGCCGTCGGCAGGTGAAGCGCAGATCATCGTCGCCAAACACCGAAACGGACCCACCGGCGAAATCACCGTCGCATTCCAGGGTGCGAAGTCGCGCTTTGCGAACATGCCGCGGTAAGCGCGGGCGTTTGGTGCCCAGGACCGGCAGCCCCGGGCACCTGGCAGCGCGAGGCGGGCGACACCTCGGGCCCGAGAACGTTACGGAACCGGCACCTGAGAGCCCACCCAGAAAAGTGTGCATAAACGCTGGACGGGGTAGACTGAGTAAGAATGTCCTAATCCGCTTTAGTGAAGAGGTCACTTATGCAGGTCATCGGTGCCATCATCGCCCTCATTGTCTTCGCCGCCTCGTGGGTTATTCTGCCCGCACTCTGCGTCGCAGTCGGTTGGGTAATCTGCTGGATCTACGAGCTCGGTCGCCGCGCGTTCTTCAACCACGCCGCGCACCAGTCCAAGGTTGATCAGCTGGCAAAGACCACCAACTGAACTAGTTGAGCTGAAAGCCGGTCCGCCCACCGCGGACCGGCTTTTTATGTCTTTTTCAACCGTTAACCATAAATCCGAAAGGAGCGAGCGATGATTCTGTACGGAGTCGCCGCGCTCGCCGCAAGCGTGCTGGCCGGCACCATCATCGGTGAAATCCTCGGCCAGCTTCTGGGCGTCGATGCCAACGTCGGAGGTGTGGGCTTCGGCATGATCCTGCTGATTGCGCTCACCACCTGGCTGCGCAGCAAAGGCAAACTGCCTGCCCCCACAGAACACGGCGTCCTGTTCTGGAACGCCATGTACATTCCCATCGTCGTTGCCATGGCCGCAATCCAAAACGTGTACGCGGCCGTTGGCGCTGGTCCGGTCGCCTTGGCCGCCGGTGTAGCTGCCACTGTTGTCAGCCTTGCCATGGTGCCGCTGCTGTCGAAAATCGGTGCACCGTCCGAGCCTCTGCCGGACGTTGAAGAGCCAACTGAGGAAGCCGAATCAGCCGAAGCCACGGAAAGCAGGGGTCGCTGATGCTCGACACAGTTCTCTCAGTCCTTGAAGACCTTGACCTTCTGGTGGCGTTCGTTGTCGTCGCAGCCATCATGATCGTCTCCGGCTGGCTGTCGAAAACCCTCACGAAAGGCCGCCTGCAGGCCTCGGCCATCGCAATCGTCTTAGGCCTCGTGCTCGCTTATTTCGGCGGACTGGCAACCGGCGGCAAGAAGGGCATTTCCGACATCGCCATATTCGGCGGTATGGCTCTGCTGGGCGGATCAATGCTGCGCGACTTCGCGATCGTTGCCACCGCCTACGGCATTGACGTGCGCGAACTCAAGCGATCCGGACTGCCCGGCGCTCTGTCGCTCATGATCGGCGTTGTTCTGTCGTTTATTGTCGGCGCCGCTGTAGCCGTGGTCTTCGGCTTCCGCGATGCAGAATCAATTGCCACGATCGGTGCGGGAGCCGCCACCTACATCGTCGGCCCCGTCACCGGAACCGCGGTCGGCGCATCCGAAACCGTGATCGCCCTGTCGGTGGCCGCCGGCCTGGTGAAGTCGGTGCTCGTCATGATCGGCACGCCGTTCGCGGCGAAGCTCATCGGGCTGAACAACCCGAAGTCGGCCATGATCTACGGCGGACTCATGGGCACAACCTCCGGTGTAGCCGCAGGGCTCGCCGCCACCGATGAACGCCTGGTGCCCTACGGCGCGATGACCGCCACCTTCTACACCGGTATGGGCTGCCTGCTTGGCCCCAGCGTGTTGTACTTGGCAACGCGCGTCATCATCGGCTGAGCCGTCACAGGATGATTTTGTAGCCCTCGTGGGTGGCCTCGAAGCCCAGCCGGTCGTAGAACCGGTGGGCGCCGACGCGGGTCTTGTCGGTTGTCAGCTGCACAAGCCCGCACCCGGACTGTCGGGCGCATTCGATCGCCCACCGCATGAGCGCGCTGCCGAGTCCCATGCTCTGGTAGTCCTCCGCCACGCGGACGGCCTCCACCTGCAGGCGCGACATGCCCTTCCGGCTGAGGCCGGGCAGGAACGTCAGCTGGAACGTCCCGGCGAGCGGGATGGGCTCGTCTTCGCCGGGTTCTTCTGACGAGGCGCCGCGCACCTCTCGCACGGTCAGGAGGGCATTGTCCGGGCTGGCATCGATGAGGTCGAAGGCCCGCTCATAGGCTTCGGCATTCTCCTGCCAACCTTCACGGCCGACACCGAGAACGTCGTCGGTCAGAAGTTCGACGATGGGCCGGACATCGTTCTTCGTCGCCCTGGTGATGGAGAAAGTGCGGCCGGCAGCGGAGACCCGCGCGGGAAGACAGTCGGAGAACATGCCGCAAGTCTAGGACGAGAGGTGACAGGCACCTCGGCCGCCGGCCGCCAGAAGTTACTCTGCCGTCTAGTCGGAAGAACGAGGCAAAATCGGCAATTTCGCCTCCGTATTCCACCTAGACAGCAGAACTGCCGAGTAGGCAAAAACAGCTGCGGGGGCGGCTGCGGAAAAGTCCGCAACCGCCCCCGCAGCTGGTTCAGCTCACGCAGCCGCAGCCGCGCGCCTCACGCGGATCAGAGGAAGGCTTCGCCGGCCTCTGCACGCTTCTTGAGGTATTCGGAAGGTGCGAAGCGTTCGCCGTACTTCTGCGCGAACTCTTCAGCGCGAGCAACAAAGGCCTTCATACCGCCGGGGTAGCCGTTGATGTACTGGAGAACACCACCGGTCCAGGCGGGGAAGCCGATGCCGAGGATCGAACCGATGTTGCCATCGGCCACGGTCGTGAGAACACCCTCTTCCAGGCAGTTGACGGAGTCGATTGCCTCAGCGAACAGCATGCGTTCACCGAGTTCGTGAATGTCGACGCCTTCGTGCTTGGAGTTGTACTTCTCACGCAGGCCAGGCCACAGGCGGGCGCGCTGACCGTCTTCGTATTCGTAGAAGCCCGCACCGTCCTTGCGTCCGGGGCGACCTTCGTCGATCATCCACTCGACAACGTCCAGCCCGAACTCTTCGAAGCGCTTGCCCTCAGCCTGGTTGGCCGCACGGGTTTCGTCCGCAATCTTCTTGTTCAGGGTGAGCGTCAGTTCGTCCATCAGCTGCAGCGGACCAGCGGGGTAGCCGGCCTGCAGGGCAGCCTGTTCGATCATCTGCGGTTCGACACCCTCGCCGACCATGCCGATGGCTTCCAGGAGGAACGTGCCGATGACGCGCGAGGTGAAGAAGCCGCGCGAATCGGTGACCACGATCGGGGTCTTGCGGATCTGCTGAACGAAGTCGAAGGTCTTCGCAAGCACAGCGTCCGAGGTCTTCTCGCCGCGGATGATCTCCACCAGCGGCATCTTGTCGACCGGGCTGAAGAAGTGGATGCCGATGAAGTCTTCCTTGCGCTCGACACCTTCTGCCAGTGTGGTGATCGGCAGGGTCGAGGTGTTGGAACCGAGAACAGCGTCGGGTTCGACAACATCCTGGATTTCCTGGAACACCTGCTGCTTGACATCGACGTTCTCGAAAACAGCTTCGATGACGAAGTCAACGCCCTTGAAGTCTTCCGCTTCGCCGGTGGTGGTGATGCGGTCAAGCAGTGCCTGTGACTTGTCTTCGGTTGTGCGGCCGCGCTCAAGCGCCTTGGCTTCGAGCTTCCTGGCGTAGTCCTTGCCCTTTTCGGCTGCTTCCTTCGACACGTCCTTCAGCACAACGTCGATGCCGGCCTTCGCGCTGACGTAGGCGATTGCGGCACCCATCATGCCGGCACCGAGAACACCGACCTTGGTGGCCTGGAACTTCTCGTAGCCCTCGGGGCGGGACTTGCCGGCCTTGATGGCCTGCATGTTGAAGAAGAACGCCGTGATCATGTTGGTCGACGTGGGGTGCGCCAGCAGGCTGATCAGGTAGCGCGACTCAATTGTCGAGGCGGTGTCGAAGTCCACGCGGGCACCTTCGACTGCCGCTGACATTGCGGCAAGCGGGGCCGGCATGGGCGCACCCTTGAGCTGCTTGCGCAGCTGGGCGGGCAGAGCCGCAACGAGACCCTGGTTGTCCTTCGGAGCACCGCCGGGGATTGTGAAGCCTCGTTCATCCCACGGCTTGACGGGTGCCGGGTTTTCCTTGATCCAAGCGCGAGCGGCTTCGTCCATCTGGTCCAGCGGAACGACGTCGTCGATCAGTCCGGCGGCCAGGGCCTTTTCCTGGTCGAACGGCTTGGCCGGCAGGATGATGTTCTGGAGTGCCTTCTGCAGGCCGAGCATGCGGGTGACACGGGTGACACCGCCGCCGCCGGGCAGCAGGCCCAGGCTGACTTCGGGCAGACCCAGCTGGATGCGGCCGTTGTCAGACGCAGCGATCCTGTGGTGGCAGGCCAGCGCAAGTTCGAAGCCGCCGCCGAGTGCCGCACCGTTGATGGCTGCGACAACCGGCTTGCCCAGCTGCTCCAGACGGCGCATGAGGGCCTTGGTGTATTCAAGCTTTTCGAATTCGGCTTCCAGAGCGTCTTGAGGCATGTTGAGGAAGCCGGTCAGGTCGGCACCTGCAAACCAGATCTTCTTCTTGGCGCTCTTGATGATGACGCCGGTGATCGAGTCGACTTCCGCTTCCAGACGCTCGACGGTTCCTTCGAGCGATGTGAGGAAGTGCTGGTTCATGATGTTGGCGCCGCTGTTCGGATCGTCCATCGTGATGGTGACGATTCCGTCGGGGCTCTGCGACCAGTCGTATCCGGTGTATTCAGTCATGGTTTTTCCCCTCAGACTCGCTCGATGATGGTTGCGATGCCCATGCCGCCGCCGATGCACAGGGTGGCGAGGCCGCGCTTGAGGTCACGGCGCTCGAGTTCGTCCAGCAGCGTGCCCAGGATCATGGCGCCGGTGGCACCCAGCGGGTGACCCATGGCGATGGCGCCGCCGTTGACGTTGACCTTGTCGTGCGGGATGTTGAGGTCGTTCATCCACTTGAGCACAACGGCCGCGAATGCTTCGTTGAGTTCGAACAGGTCGATGTCCTCAACTTTCAGGCCCGCGGTCTTGAGCACCTTTTCGGTGGCCGGGGTGGGGCCGGTGAGCATGATCGTCGGGTCCGAACCGGTGACGGCGGTGGCGACGATGCGGGCGCGCGGCTTCATGCCGAGCTTTTCGCCGATGGCTTTGTTGCCGACCAGGGTCAGTGCGGCACCGTCGACAATGCCGGAGGAGTTTCCGCCGTGGTGGACGTGGTCGATCTTTTCGATGTGTGCGTATTTCTGCAGTGCGACAGCGTCGAAGCCGACTTCTTCACCGAGCTTGGTGAAGGAGGGCTTGAGCTTTGCGAGGTCGTCCACGGTGGTGCCGGGGCGGCGGTGTTCGTCTTCTGCCAGAACGGTGAAGCCGTTCATGTCCTTCACGGGGACGATCGACTTGTCGAAGTAGCCGTTCTGCCAGGCGTTTTCGGCGCGCTTCTGCGATTCGACAGCGTATTCATCGCAGTCTTCGCGGCTGAAGCCCTCCGTGGTGGCGATGAGGTCAGCACCGATGCCCTGCGGTGCGAAGTAGGAGTGGTAGGCCGTCTGCGGGTCTTCTGCCCACGCGCCGCCGTCTGCTCCCATGGGGACGCGGGACATGGATTCGACACCGCCGGCGAGCACCAGCTGGTCCCAGCCGGCCGAGGTCTTCTGGGCGGCCGTGTTGACGGCTTCAAGTCCCGAGGCGCAGAACCGGTTGAGCTGGACACCTGCCACGGTGTCGGGCAGGCCGGCCGCGATCGCTGCCGTGCGGGCGATGACAGCACCCTGTTCGTCGACGGGGGTGACAACGCCGAGCACGATGTCGTCGATTTCCTTGGGGTCAGCCTCGGGGTTGCGCTCGAGAACGGCGTCGATGAGGCCGGTCACGAGGTCAATGGGCTTGGTTCCGTGCAGTGCGCCGCCGCGGTTCTTACCGCGCGGGGTGCGCACCGCGTCATAGATGTACGCGTCTGACATCGGTGTCCTCCGATCTGGGGAGCAGTTTGTGTCTAAGCTAACACAAACCAAACGATCGTTCAGTAGGATCTAGCGCATTGCACACACCCCGCGCTCGTAGCCTAGAAGCATGGAGACTCTCACCCCGCTGCCGGAAGACCCGAACCGCTATCGCGCCAAGCCGACGGTCATGGAAGCGCTGCGCTCGCCGAAGATTCTGTCGCGCGAGGTGCTGGCCGGCCTGGTGGTCGCTCTGGCCCTCATCCCGGAGGCCATTGCGTTCTCCGTCATCGCGGGTGTCGACCCCAAAGTGGGTCTGTTCGCCAGCTTCATCATGGCGGTCGTAACGGCAGTCGTCGGCGGTCGGCCCGCAATGATTTCCGCGGCAACGGGAGCGGTTGCGCTCGTCATCGCGCCGGTTTCACGGCAGTACGGTTTCGACTACTTCATCGCCACCGTCATCCTCGCCGGAATCTTTCAGGTGACATTGGCGCTGTTGGGCGCGCCGAAGCTCATGCGGTTCATACCGCGCAGCGTCATGGTCGGCTTCGTCAACGCGCTGGCGATCCTCGTGTTCATGTCCCAGCTGCCGCACCTGTTCAATGTGCCCAGCGCGGTCTACTGGCTGGTGGCAGCAGGACTCGTGATGCTGATCGTGATTCCCAGGTTCCTGCCGAGCGTGTGGGCTCCCCTCATCACCATCGTGCTCATGACGATTGCGGTGGTGTCCTTCGGCATCACCGTGCCGACCGTGGGTGATCAGGGCGAACTGCCCAGCAGTCTGCCCGGCTTCTTCCTGCCCAATGTGCCGCTGACCCTGGAAACCTTCACAACGATTGCGCCCTACTCTTTGGCGATGGCCGTCGTCGGTCTGCTGGAGTCGCTGCTGACAGCGAAACTCGTTGACGAGATCACGGACACGCACTCCCGGAAGGTCCGCGAAAGCATGGGCCAGGGAATCGCGAACATGGTCTCCGGGTTCTTCGGTGCGATGGGCGGCTGCGCTGTTATCGGCCAGACGATGATCAACGTCAAGATCTCCGGTGCCCGCACGCGGATCTCCACATTCCTGTCCGGCGTCTTCCTGCTGGTCCTCGTGGTCACACTCGGCGACACTGTTGGCCAGGTGCCCATGGCAGCGCTCGTAGCGGTCATGATGATCGTCGTCTACCAGACCTTCGACTGGCGTTCGATCGCCCCGAAGACGCTCAAGCGCATGCCGAAGTCCGAAACTGCGGTCATGCTCATCACCGTCGTATTCGTCGTCATCAGCGGCAACCTGGCGGTGGGCGTCGGTGCCGGCGTCATCGCGGCCGCGATCCTCTTTGTGCGCAAGGTGGCGCACTTTGCGGAAGTTGAGCGGCACCTCGACAGTGATCCGGACAGCGGCCGTGAGCGTGCCCGCTACACGGTCACCGGCGAGCTGTTCTTCGCCTCGAGCAATGACCTGACAACCCAGTTCGGCTATTCAGAAGACCCCGACCTCGTGGTGATCGACATGACGAAGACGCGGGTGTGGGACGCCTCGACCGTCACCGCGCTGGATGCGATTGTCACGAAGTACGCCGAACTGGGCACAGAGGTGCACTTCAGGGGCATGGACGATGTCACTCGACAGCTGTACGGACGGCTGAGCGAAGACACTCACTCCTCACGGTGAGGCGTCGCCGAGGCGGGAAACCCAGCAGCCGCTCAGCTGACTTCGCGTTCGATCCGGTTGATGAGCGTGTCGAGGGCGACGATGTTGCGGCCGCCTTCGGGGATGATGAGGTCCGCGCTGCGCTTTGACGGGTCCACGTAGAGTTCGTGCATCGGCTTGACCGTTTTGAGGTACTGCTCTTCGACCGAAGCCAGTGACCGGCCGCGTTCAACCACGTCGCGCTGAATACGGCGCAGAATCCGCACGTCGGCGTCGGTGTCGACGAACAGCTTGAGGTCCAGCTGCTCGGTCAGCTCCGGCAGTGCGAACAGCAGAATCCCTTCGACCACCAGAACGGGGGAGGGCTCCACCCGGACGGTCTCGGCGGCGCGGTTGTGCTCTGCGAAGTTGTACACCGGGCAGTCAATCGCCTGTCCGGCACGCAGCTGCCGTAGGTGTTCGGCCATGAGCTCGACATCGAAGGCTTCGGGTGCGTCGTAGTTCGTCACCACCCGTTCGTCCCACGTCAGGTGTGACTGGTCCTTGTAGTAGTTGTCCATGAAGACAACCGAGGACTGCCCGGAAAAGCGGTCAAGCAGCGCTCGCGTCAGCGTCGTTTTGCCGCTGCCGGTGCCGCCGGCAACACCGACCGTGAAACAGGACATCGGGCCTCCTCGAAATAGTTCCCGTACAGAATAGTCGAGCAGCCCCCGCCGAGGTGCCGCTCGGCTTATGCGTGCATGCTCTTCTGGTCGTAGCTGGACAGGAACTCTTCAAGCCGGTCGAGGGCTTCTGCGAGGTCGGTGACGCTGGGCAGGGTGACCAGGCGGAAGTGGTCGGTGTCCTCCCAGTTGAAAGCGGTGCCGTGGCTGACGAGGATCTTCTGTTCGCGCAGCAGATCCAGCGCGAACTGTTCGTCGTCGACAATGCCGAAGCGGTCCTTGTCCAAGCGGGGGAACAGGTAGAGGGCACCCTGGGCGGGAACGCAGTCCACGCCGTCGATTTCGTTGAGCCTGCGGGTGGCCAATTCCATCTGCGCGCCCAGCCGGCCCTGTGGCAGCACGAGGTCGTCAATCGACTGACGTCCGCCAAGGGAAGCCTGAATCGCGTACTGGGCCGGCACATTGGCGCACATGCGCATATCCGCCAGCAGTTTGATCCCGGCAATGTAGTCCTGGGCCTTCCAGTCGGGCCCGGTGATCGCCAGCCAGCCGGAACGATAGCCGGCCACCCGGTAGGCCTTCGACAGTCCGGAGAACGTCAGACACAGCACGTCTTCGCCGGTCAGGGAGGCCATGTTGATCATTTCGGCATCGCCGTAGGTGATCTTTTCGTAGATCTCATCGGCAAAGATCAGCAGCCCGTTCTTTTCGGCCAGCTCCACGATCTTCGAAAGCGTCTCCCGCGAATACACCGCACCGGTGGGGTTGTTCGGGTTGATGACCACAATGCCCTTGGTGCGCGGGGTGATCTTCGCCTCGAGATCCTCAAGGTCAGGGTTCCAGCCGTCTTCTTCAAGGCACCGGTAGTGCACCGGGGTGCCGCCGGAAAGGGCGACCGAGGCGGTCCACAGCGGATAGTCGGGGCTGGGCACCAGGATTTCGTCACCGGGATTGCACAGCGCCTGCAGCGACAGCGTGATGAGCTCAGAAACACCGTTGCCCAAGAACACCTCGTCAGAATCAAGGTGCTCGATCCCGCGGGTTTCGTAGTACTGCACAACCGCGCGGCGAGCCGACGGCAGACCCCTGGAATCTGAATAGCCCTGCGCTTCCGGCAGGTGCTTGATCATGTCGACCAGCACCGCATCGGGTGCTTCAAAGCCGAACGGAGCCGGATTGCCGATGTTGAGCTTGAGGATCTTGTGCCCCGCGGCCTCCATCTTCTGGGCTTCCGACAGGACGGGACCTCGCAGGTCATAGAGCACGTCTTTGAGCTTGTCCGACTGCTTGAACATGGCTGCCTTTCTGCTGCCTTTCTGCTGTGTGCGTCACACCACACACTAGGCCACCGGATTTCGCTGACGACACAGCCGTCGAGGTGCCGCCCGCCTCCCGCCTGATCTTCAAGGACGAGACAGGCGGCACCGAAAGGGCGAGCGAGCAATAATAGAGGCGCTATGCCGTCGACAGACATGTACATCTACATCCTCGACTTGGTGGGCGTTCTCGCATTCGCCCTGTCGGGGAACCTTCTGGCGTCGCGAAAGAACATCGACCTGACCGGCGGAATCGTGCTGGGCATGCTGACCGCAACCGGCGGGGGAATCGCCCGCGACCTCATCCTGGCCACCAGGCCGGCGGCCTTCAAAGATCCCGTCTACCTGCTCATCCCGATTGCCGCCGGCATCATCGTCTACCTGATCGGTCCGCGCGTTGTGCAGGCTGAGCGCGGAATCGTGTTCTTCGACGCGATCGGCCTGGGCGTGTTCGTCGTCATCGGCACCACAAAAGCCCTGCACTACGGCATGCCGGTGCTGTCGGCCGTTCTGCTGGGACTCATGACCGGTGTGGGCGGCGGAATGCTGCGCGATGTCTTCGCCAACCGCGTCCCCGTCGTGTTCCAAAGCTCCGACCTCTACGTCATCCCCGCCGTCGTCGGTGCGGCAGTCACCGCCGGGCTCCACCAGGCTGATCTCATCACCTGGTGGTCTGAGGTCGGCGTCATCGCAATGGTGACCATCTTTCGCCTGCTTGCGCTGCGCTTCGGCTGGCGAGCACCCTCATCCATGCGCAGCTGGTCCATCCGACCCATCACCCGCCGCACCCTGAACAGCGAACGCACCCTGAACAGAGAAGAGGAACAGGAATGACGCCTCCCGTTGGCTGGTGGTCGCAGACCGCGGCGAACCTCGGCATCGAACTGTGGCGAATCCCGTTCATCATCGGTGCGGCAATCGGCATCTACTTCATTCTGGCGCTGCTCGTGCGGCTCTACGGGGCGCGCTCGCTGTCATCGCTGTACATGACCGACACGATCGCAGTCATCATGCTCGGCTCAGTTGCCGGCCGCGTCATCCTCGGCAATAAGCCCACACTGGCCACCGGTGTGATCGCGCTGGTGTGCATCCTGACGCTCGCCTCGTTCATGCGGTTCATCAACCGCAGATTCGGCGCCCAATCGCGAACAGCCCCGCACCCCATCGTGGTCATGGCCAACGGCGAAGTTCTGGAAGATCAGCTCAAAAGAGCCCACCTGGCCCGGGTTGACCTCTACGCCGCTCTGCGGCAGAACGGCATCTTTCAGCCGGAGAACGTCCGCGGTGTCATCTTTGAGCAGACCGGCCAGTTCACCGTCATCAAAACGGGAGAGCAGGTCGACCCGGAGCTGCTCAGGGGCGTTGCCGGGGCAGAGGAGATCCTGGGGCACAAACCGGGGGATCTCACCGAATAGCATCGGCGGGGTCTCTCAGGTTTCGTGAACCCGGCTGTGCGAAGCTGGGCATAACACACTTCGAGGGAAGGAACATCTATGTCCACCATGAGCAGGCGCGATGTCTTCAAGAGCGCCGGTGTCATCGGAACTGTCGCAGCCACGGGAACCGTTCTGGCGGCCTGCTCCAGCCAGGACCTCGGTGAAATCGAAGTCAACGTTGCTGACGTTCCGGAAGGCTCCGGCATCATCAAGGACAACTTCGTCGTTGTGCAGCCTGAGAAGGGGCAGTTCAAAGCGTTCTCCGCCGTGTGCCCCCACCAGGGCTGCCTGGTCAACCAGGTGGACGAAGAAAAGATCGTGTGCCCCTGCCACTCATCGCACTTCTCTTCCAAGGACGGCTCGTTCATTTCCGGTGCCGCCCAGAAACCGCTTGACGAAGCTCAGCTGACCCAGGACGGCGACACGCTGCATGTCTCCGGAAAGTGACGCTTCGAGCCCGGAAGAAACCCGCGGCTCACAGAAAGTTCGCGCATCCGCGGCGAAAGAAAACGAGTTCACCCACTACGGGCGCGTAGCCACGTGGATGATCGCCCGGGGACTGTGGTCGGTCATCTTCGGAATCGTCGTGGTGTTCTGGCCGCGCGTGCAGATCGACAGTCCCTTCAACACTGCCGTCGGAGTGCGCACAGCAGCGCTGCTCATCTTGGCCTACATCGTCGTGCAGGCCCTCATGCTGCTGGGCCAGGCGGCGAAAACCCCGGCCCTGCGCACCCAGCTTCTGGGCCAAGCAGTTGTTGTTCTGCCGGCAGCCGGCTTCCTGCTGTTTGCGTCTGAAGCCGGCGCAGTGCGAGCGGCGATCATGGTGTGGGCGCTGCTGCACGGACTGCTCGAAGCGTGGATCTACCTGCGCGTGAAACACCAGCGGATGTCCACCGACTTCGCAATCGCCGCCACCGTCTACCTGCTTCTGGCCATCGCCATGATCGCCGGATCGAACATGAAGGCACTGTCGGAAATGGGCCTTACCGGAGCGGCTGCAACGATCATCGGCATGGTCTATGCGGTCGGCGGCTTTACGCGCAACAATAGGAAAAACACCGGCGCAATCAGCGAGGATGGGGAATGAGCAACCACGCGCACATCGGTACCAGCTCAGCCGACGCCCACGGCATCGGCGTACAGACCGCTCTGCGGAAACTCGACCCGGAGCTCTTCCGGATCATCCAGCAGCTGGCCCGCGCGGAACAGCTCCTCGTCGCAACTGACTACGACGGCACCATCGCCCCCATCGTCGATTCACCCGCCCACGCCTACCCGAAAGAAGAATCGGTACAGGCCATGCGGGCTCTTGCAGAACTCGACAACACCACCTCGGCAGTGATTTCCGGGAGGTCCCTGCGGGACCTCGCCGCCATGTCGCGGCTTCCACGCGAAGTCCACCTGGTCGGCTCTCACGGCGGGGAAACCGACACGGACTTCGAAGAATCGCTCAGTCGGTCAGAACAGCACGCGCTGTCCACCCTGCGCCACGGTCTGGCCTCGGTCCAGGCGGCCATGCCTGCGCTCAACATCGAACCCAAACCCTCCGGTGCGGCCATCCACCTGCGCGGCCTCGAAGGAGCCCAGCGCCGCCAGGCAGAAGACGCCGTGGCACGCCTCGAAGCGCTGTCGGGCGTGCGTTCGGTGCGCGGCAAAGAAGTCGTTGACCTCACAGTGGTCGACTCCACCAAGGGCGACGCCCTGAACAAACTGCGCCGCCGCCTGGATCAGCCGACCGTGCTGTACATCGGCGACGACGCATCAGACGAACCGGCTTTCGCTTCACTCGGCGAAGACGACCTGGGGCTGAAAGTCACAGAGGCCGCAGCCGAAAACCGACACGGCGAAAACGGGAACGGTGTGGAAACCGCCGCTCGGTTCCTGCTGAGCGGACCTGACGAGGTGGCACTCGTCTTGTCCTCGGTTGTTGCGCTGCGCCGCGCGTGGCTGTTCGGCAAAGAAGCCGTGCCGATTGAGCGCTACACCCTGCTGTCCAACGGGACAACCACCGCGCTGGTCGACCCGACCGCACAGATTTCCTGGCTGCCGCACCCTCTGCCGCACTCAGATTCCCTGTTCTCGGAAATCCTCGGCAGCGACGACGCCGGCTACTTCTCCGTGGTGCCGGCCCGCGAACCCAATGCACTGCCCATTTCCCAGCGCTACCGCGACGCCACGCACATCCTCGAAACCCGCTGGCAGCAGGTTTCCGTCACCGACTACCTGGCACCCGTGGCCGACGGCGACCCAGCCGGCTCCGCCGTTCTGGTGCGCGCCCTCAAAGGCGAAGGGGAAGCGCTCATCCGCTTTGCACCTCGGCCCGATTACGGCGCCTACCCCGTACGTCTGAAGCTCACCGACCGCGGTGTGCGGGTGCGCGGTGTGGCAGAAGCCGTTGAGCTGGTTGCACCGGGCGTGCAGTTCAAAGTCATCCAGGACGGCGAATCCGAAACCGCGATTGCCCGCGTCAAACTGAAAGAGGATGCACCGGTTGTGCTCGCGCTCATCCTCGGCGGAGCCGAAAACACTGCGGCTGCGGTCCTTGAAGACGAAGCCGCCGTTCGCGCATCAGTGAAAGAAGAATCGCGCGAATGGGTTGAAGCGCTTAGCCTGCCCACCAAGGCGCGCGATCGGGTTGGGCGCTCCGCCCTGACTTTGCGCGGGCTGTGCCACGCACCCACCGGAGGCATCCTGGCAGCTGCGACCACCTCGCTGCCCGAAGGCATCGGCGGTGTGCGCAACTGGGACTACCGCTACACGTGGCTGCGCGATGGTGCGCTCACCGCTTCGGCGCTTGTTGATCTTGGCTCTGCGGCTGAGGCCCGCGGTTTCCTGCAGTGGCTTGACGCCATCATCGCGCAGGCCGCCGAACAGGACATGACAGTTGAAGAACTCCGCCCGCTGTACGCGGTCGACGGTTCGCAGCTGGTCACAGAAGCCGTTCTCGAACACCTGCCCGGCTACGCCGGTTCCAGGCCCGTGCGCGTGGGCAACGCCGCTGAACACCAGGTCCAGCTGGATGTGTTCGGTCCGGTTGCTGACCTCATCGTGAGCCTCGCCCGCTTTGACGGGACACTGTCGGATTCGCATTGGAAGCTGCTGGAAGACCTCGTGCAGGCGGTCGCCAACCGCTGGCACCAGGCCGACCACGGCATCTGGGAAGCCCGCCGGGCACCGAAGCACAACGTGTACACGAAGGTCATGTGCTGGCAGACGGTCGACAGGGCGCTCAAAGCGGCCGAAGAGTTCGGCCGTCCCGCAGGTGCTGACTGGGAACAGCTGCGCGAGGACATCAAGAACGACGTCTGCTCCAAGGGCTTCAACTCCAAGGTCGGCGCGTTCACGGTTGCCTACGGCGAAGACGATCTCGACGCCGCGTGTCTGTTCGTCGGACTGTCCGGCATGCTGCCGGCTGATGATGAGCGCTTCCGCGCAACCGTCGACGCCGTTGAGCGCAGCCTGCGCGAAGGACCCACCGTGTTCCGCTACCGCTACGACGACGGCCTGCCGGGCCTTGAGGGTGGTTTCCACATCTGCACGTCGTGGCTGATCGAATCGCTGCAGATGGTCGGCCGGACCGCTGATGCGCGCAACCTGTTCAACCGCATGGAAGCACTAATCGGCCCCACCGGCATGCTGCCAGAGGAATACGACCCCGTTGCCGAACGGCACCTGGGCAACACACCGCAGGCCTACAGCCACATCGGACACATCAAGGCGGCAATCGCCCTGAGCGAGTGAGACTGGAGCCCGCACGCGCTCAGTGCAGGCGTGCCCCGCGGGGTGCCCGCGTCAGCCGGCTAGCGCGTCTTTGCCCCATTTGAGGTCGGTCTTTGCGCCGCCTGCCTGTCCGGTGCCGAACCCCAGGTCCATGCCCAGCAGCTTCGCCTGTCCCTGAGCGATCACGAGGCCCAGTCCCATGCCGCCGCCCCCGCCGCTGGAGAAGCGCGTGGGGCCGATGGTCAGGATGTCGGTGGGGTAGCCGGGACCGTGGTCTTCTACGCGCACGGCCGTGTCTGTTGCGGTGACCGTGATCGGATCGGCGCCGTGCCTGATGGAGTTGATGACCAGGTTGGTGACGATCCGCTCAAAGCGCCGCTGATCAGTGTTGATGGTCACGTCTGCCAGTGCGAAGTCGGAGTTGATGACGTGGTCGCCCACCGCGCCGGATGACCGCAGATTGCTGATGAGCGCGTGCAGTGTGGTTGCAACGTGCATGGGCTGGACGATGACGCGTGCGGCTCCGCCCTCCAGCCGGGAGACCTCCAGGAGGTCCTCGACGAGCTCTTGCATTCGGCGGGCTCGCTCCTTGACCAGTTCCGCTGCTCGGGAGTCTTCTTCCAGCAGGCCGGCGGCGGTGATGAGGCCGGTGAGCGGCGTGCGCAGTTCGTGCGCCAAGTCAGCTGTGAACCGCTGTTCGGTGTCGATGCGCTCTGACAGCCGGGCCACAGCGGAATCGACGGCATCGGCGAAGTCGGCGACTTCGTCGTGGCCGCTGGTGATGACATCGCCGATCTTCACCGAGGTGTCGCCGGCGGCAATCTGCCTGGCCACTTCGGCCCCGCGTGTCAGTCGGCCGGAAATCGTCCCGATTGTGAGCGCTCCGAAGCCGCCGACGAGCAGCGCTCCGATGACTGACGCGATGATGATGGTCGTGTTGGACTTCTTGCGCATCTGTTCGTATTCGACCGCCGAATGGTAGGTCGACAGCACCTCGGTTTCCCCACCGACGGTGATCGGCATGGCCGCCCACATGACGGGTTCACCGGTTTCGGGCAGCGTCCCCTTCACGGTGGCGGTCCGTCCCTGTTGGGCGGATTCGCGTGCGGCTTCGGGGGCTTCCGGGCTGTTGATGCGGGCGTCCAGCAGCAGTTGGCCCGTTTCGCGGTAGACGCTGTGTGCCTGTTCGAGCTTCCATTGGGCTTGCCTGCGCAACAGAGCATCGTCAGTGTTGCTCGACGTATTGCGCACAACCGCCCCGAGCATGAGCGCTGTGAGCACCACGCCCGCGAACAGAACGAGGACGAGTTTCAGCCGCAGTGACACGGCTCAGCCTGCAAAGCGGTAGCCGAAACCGCGGACGGTTTCGATCATGCGGGCACCGATCTTCTTGCGCAGCCGCTGAATGTGGACATCGACAACACGCGAATCGCCAGCCCATTCGCCGCCCCACACGGTCATCGCGATCTTTTCGCGTGAGTAGACGTGTTTCGGGTCTTCTGTCAGCAGCAGAAGAATTCGCAGCTCGGTGGGGGTCAGGTGGACTTCTTTTCCGTCGACCGTGACCGTCAGGCGGCTGTTGTCGAGTTCGAGGGAACCCAGCTTGGTCGTCGTGGAGCGCGCATCGGGGCCTACAGTTGGGCTCGAGGCACCTCCCGAGGTGGTGCTCGACGGATCTTGCAGTCCCGGGGTGGGGCCCAGGACTTCCGGGATCGCGCTGGCGCCCAGGATGGGCGCTGTGTCGTTGCGGCCGCCCTCCCACTGCTGGGCGGTCGCTGTGTTTGTGCCGCCAGTGGGAGCTGTGTGCGGGCTGGGGGATCCAACGGGGTCCTGTCCGACGGGGGCGGAGCCGAAGCCCATCGCCCCGGTGCCCGCGGTGACGAAACGGCGCACGATAGTGCGGATGCGGGCGTTGAGAACCTGCATGTCGAACGGTTTCGTCAGGTAGTCATCCGCCCCGGCTTCGAGCGCCTGGACGATGTCGATTGGGTCAGACCGCGCAGAGATCACAATGATCGGCACGGTCGACTTTTCGCGGATGGCACGAGTGATGGACGCGCCGTTCATGGTGGGCAGCATGAGGTCGAGCAGAACGGCGTCAGCGCCGTGTTCGGCCACGTATTCGTAGCCGTCGCGTCCGTCTGCGAATGTCGTGACCGTGTAGCCGAAGCGCTCCAGAGCCAACTGTGTGGTTTCGCGGATCACTTCGTCGTCTTCGACCAAGACAATATGCATGCCCACCCCTTTCCGATGGGTATTCTACTGAGTTCTAGTCGACAGACCACCCTCGGACCACTGTGTCGATCGGCTGAGCTTCTTTGCTGACCGGGCGGGGGTCCAGACGGCCGTGGGCAGAAAAACGAGGTGCCGGTCGCGGTTGGGTGACGCCGTCGACTTCCGTGTAAGTGCCCCGGGCTTTCAGCTGGGGGTCGTCCAGTGCCTGTTCCATGGACCACACGGGGGCAACGCAGGCGTCGGTGGGGTCGAAGATCTCAGTCCAGTGCGCCAGCGGGTGCTGTGCGATGGCATCGGCGATGAGCTGGTGGACTTCCGCGAACTTCCGCGGGTCGAAGCGGCCCTTTTGGGTCCATTCGGGCAGGCCCAGGTGTTCGCGCAGCTCTTCGAAGAACTGCGGTTCCAGCGGTGCCACGGCAAGGTATTCGCCGTCGGAGGTTCGGTAGTAGGAGTACGAGGGCTGCGATCCGTCGAGGAAGTTCCGGCCGCGAGCGTCCTGCCACATGCCCGTGTCTTTCAGGGCCCACAGCATGGTGGCCAGTGTTGCTGTGCCGTCGACGATAGCGGCATCGATCACTTGGCCGCGGCCAGTGGAGCTGCGCTCAAACAGGGCGGCGAGGATGCCGGTGACCAGGAACATGGACCCACCCCCGAAGTCGCCAACAAGGTTCAGCGGCGGGACGGGGCCGCTGTCAGCGCTGCCGATGAGCGAGGCCATGCCGGTGCGCGCAATGTAGCCCATGTCGTGACCCGCACGGTCTGCCAGCGGGCCGTCCTGCCCCCAGCCGGTCATACGGCCGTACACCAGGCCGGGATTGCGTTCGAGAAGCACATCCGGCCCCAGGCCAAGGCGCTCCATGACACCGGGGCGGAAGCCCTCAATGAGCACATCGGCCCGATCGAGCAGTTCGAGCACACCTTCGACAGCCGCAGGGTCTTTCAGATCAGCTTCGACAATTCGGCGGCCGCGCGCCGTGACGTCAGATTTCTTAGCGTTGCCCGGCCTGTCGATTCGCACAACATCAGCGCCGAGGTCAGCCAGGATCATCGCGGCGTGCGGACCCGGGCCCAGTCCTGTGAACTCAACGACCTTCAGTCCGGCCAGCGGCCCGGCTGTGCTTGTGTGCTGGCTTGTTTCCGTGTTGCCGCCGGCTGTGCTGTGCTGAGTCATGGTGTCCCTTCTGTGACTGCTTTGTCATCTGGGTCACATATTAGACAGGGGCACTGACACGGCCGAACGGTGCTTGCCATTCGGACGCGCGTACACTGGACGGCATGGCAAAAGACACGTCGGTTTCGCAGAATTCGGGTTCGTCCAAGGCTGTGTCTTATAAGGACACGTACACCTTCGGCATCATCACGGGCCTCATTGTGTTCGTGCTGACAATGATCTTCACCCGCGGCTGGCAGTCGTTTGAGCGCTTCGGCCTGGTGCTTCTCTACACCGTGATCACGGCGATCGTGGTCACCGGACTGGCGGCACTCATGAACTACATCGTGTCGAAGGACAAGACCGTTCACGACCCCGATTCGCCCGTGATGGACTGATTTGAATAAGAAAAAGAACGAGGCGCCTGCCCCGTTCTTTTTCTTCCCCGGGTTTCGCTTCACTCACCTGGGGTGAGTGAATCGAAACCCGGCAGTGCGGATTAATCCTTGGTGCAACCGGCTATTTGAACCGAAGCAACCGCAGGCTGTTGAGCACAACAAACACTGAACTGAACGCCATGGCGGCCCCTGCGATCATGGGGTCGAGTTTGCCCGATACCGCGATGGGCACAGCCAGCACGTTGTAGATGAATGCCCAAAACAGGTTCTGCTTAATGCTGCGAACAGTGCGGTGGGATAGGCGAATAGCCTGTGGAATCTGCTGTGGGTCCGAACGCATGAGTGTAATGTCCGAAGCCGCAATCGCAACATCGGTTCCCGTGCCCATCGCTACGCCCAGATCCGCTCCGGCCAGGGCAGCGGCGTCATTGACTCCGTCGCCGACCATCGCAACACTGCGGCCTTCAGCCTGGAGGGCCTGAACGTGCGCGTACTTGTCCTCCGGCTTCACACCCGCGTGAACTTCGTCAATGCCGATGGCGTCAGCCACTGCCTGTGCGGACACCGGGTTGTCACCAGTGAGCAGAACAGCGCGCAGACCGAGTTCGTGCAGTTCGTCAATGGCAGGCTTGGCGGAGTTCTTAATCGTGTCGGCCACCCAGGCCCGACCCCGGAATTCACCATCAACCGCAACAGCAACCTCAGTCGCAGCCGGGTGGTCATCAACCTCCGGGACAGAAACACCCTGGTCAGCCAGAAGCGCCGAGCTTCCAACGAGAACCTTGTGCCCATCAACTGTGGCAGTGATCCCGCCACCTGAGATGTTGGCAAAATCGGTGACTTCACGACTAACGGAAACAGGCGAATCTGAGCCAGCCTCCGCCTCGTCAATGTGGGAAGCGGCCTGAACAACAGCGCGGGAGATCGGGTGCTCGCTGGCACCCTCGGCAGCGGCGGCGAGCGTCAGATCGGCAGGTGCCAGATCGTGCGAAACCACCCGCATGCGGCCTTCGGTGACAGTGCCGGTCTTGTCCAGCACGACGGTGTCGAGCGTGCGGGCTGCCTCCATGGCCTCGGGCCCGGAGACCAGAATGCCCAGCTGCGAACCGCGGCCGGACGACACCGCGAGCGCGGTCGGTGTGGCCAGCCCCAGCGCGCACGGGCAGGCGATGACGACGACCGTGATCGCGGCGTGCAGACCGTAAATCCAGTCGCCGCCGATAATGCCCCACCCCAGCAGGGTGAGCACGGCGATGCCCAAAATCGTGGGCACGAAAACTGCGGAAATCGAATCGGCAATGCGCTGCGCGGCAGGTTTGCCGGTTTGGGCGCGGGCGACTAGGCGGGACATTTCGGCAAGAGTGGTGTCCGAACCGACGCGGTCGGCCCGCACCGTCAAAGTGCCCGAGGTGTTCATGGTTGCGCCCGTGACCTTCGAACCCTCGGTGACCTCGACGGGTGCGGATTCGCCTGTCAGCATGGATTCATCAACGGCTGAAGTGCCGCCGACAACTGTGCCGTCAGCGGCAATTGTTTCGCCGGGGCGGACGCGGAAAACATCGCCCACACGCAACTGATCAGCGGGGATAGTGCGCTCAGTAACCTGGCCGTCAGCGTCGGTTTCAACCAGCAGCGCCTCTTTTGAGCCCAGGTTGATGAGTTCACGCAGCGCCTTTGTGGCATTCGACTTGGCGCGGTGCTCCAGCACGCGCCCGGCCAGCAGGAACACTGTGACGGCGACGGCGGCCTCGAACCACACGTGCGCATTGTGCGGCAGAACCCAATTTCCGGCCGCCGCCTGCGCGAAAACAGTCCACAGCGAATACAGGGTCGCGGTGATGACACCCACTGAAATCAGGGTGTCCATTGTGGAGGAAAAACCGCGTGCGGCCTTGAACGCCGCCTCGTGGAACGGCCACGCACCCCACGTCACAACCGGCAGCGACAGCGCAAGAATCAGCCAGTGCCATCCTGGAAAATGCCACGACATGACCATCGAAATGGCGATGACCGGCGCTCCGAGGATTGCGCTGATAATCAGGCGGGTACGGAAGCGGGAGGCGAGATCCGGTTCGTCTGCTGGGTCCTCAAAGGACTGCACCGACGCTCCGTAGCCGGTCTTTTCGACCACTGCGATGAGGTCCTCGTCGGTGACATCTGAGCTGACCTCGACGTGAGCCGAGTTCAGAGGCAGGTTGACCACCGCCTCGACCCCGTCAAGCCGGTTGAGTTTTTTCTGCACCCGTGACGAGCATGACGCGCACGTCATGCCGGTAATGGCAAGGTCGACTTCCCGGACTTGTGTTGCCGAGGTGGAGCTTCCGATCGGGTCTGGGTGTTCGGCTGGGGTGGGGGTCATTTGACGATGGTGTAGCCGGCTTCGTCGATTGCGTCGTTGAGGTCGGCTTCGGCCAGCGGTGTGGCCGATTCGATGGTGACCGGAGAGATTCCGCCTTCGACGAGTTCGACGTTGACGGACTGCACGCCGTCGATTGCGCCGACTTCGTCCTTGACTGCATTGACGCAGTGGTTGCAGGTGAGGCCGGAAACGTTGATGGTCGTCGTAGCCATGAGCCCTCCTAAAGTTCAGGCGATGCCGTGCGGGGCTTCGCCGTGGCATTGAGTTTCGGGTGCCCACCGAGTTGGCGTGTGTCGCCGGTTTGGTGGGTCTACCGGGGCAACGACGACACCCGCCAGAACATTCCATGGGGTGGGTGTGTGGGCTGTGGGCGTGGTGCCTCATTGTCAAGTCCCCGCGTAGTGGGGGTCCGTGCCTCATGTGTTTTTCCCCGCGTAGTGGGTGTGGGGTTTAGCTGACGCGGCGTATGCCTGTGGTTGGTGGGGTGTGTGGGTGGAGTTGTTCTTCGAGTTTACGGGTTTTGGTTGCGGCGAGTCGGTTCAGTTCGTTTTGGATGCGGGTTATTTCGCGGGCGATGGCTGTTGGTTTCAGTGTGGTTTTGTATGCGGTGAGTTCGGCTTGTTGTGTGGGGTTGAGGATGCCTGCTTCGAGGAGTCGGTGGTAGGGGGTGCGGGGTGAGTCGTAGGTGCGTTTGCGTCTGCCGAGGGTGTCGGTGCTCCAGCCGGTGGGTTTTTTGGTTGGGGTGAGGAAGTTCAGTCGGTCGTAGGTAAGGGCCCAGAGTTTGTTGAGCAGTTCGAGTTCTGTTGGTGTGTCGTAGCGGTGGTAGAAGCCGTAGCGGCGAACGAGGTGGTTGTTTTTGGACTCGATGGTGGCTTGGTCGTTTTTTGTGTAGGGCCGTGAGCGTGTGAAGAACACTTTGTGTTCGTTGGCCCATCCCATGAGGTCGTGGTTGATGAATTCGCTGCCGTTATCGCAGTCGATGCCGGTGATATCGAAGGGCACGGTGGTGGTGAGGAGGTTGAATGCTGTGAGGATGTGCTGGTGGGCGTTATTGCGGATGGTGTGGGTAAAGACCCATCCGGTGTGGATGTCGGTGAAGTTCACGGTGCGGCAGAACTCGCCTTTGAGTGTTGGTCCGCAGTGGGCGACGGTATCGACTTCGAAGAATCCTGGTTCGGCTTCGACTTCGTCACCGGCTTTGCGGATGGTGATCGAGTTACGCAGCAGTGTTCCTGGTTTGGTGGTTGTTTTGCCCCGGATGGGATCTTTGGCCCGGGTTGGGGTGAGGTAGCGGTCAATCGTGGCAGCGGACATTGCTAAGAGTTCTTCACGAACCTGGTGGCTGTAGCGGTCGCTTCCTTGGGTGAGAGCGCCTTCGGCTTCCATCTGGTCAAGCCAGTCACCCATAGAGGCCGCGAGGTATTTCCCGCAGATTCCACCACTGGCCGCCCAGACTTTCTGGAGTACTTTACGGGCATCGTAGGAGTACTTATAGGCCTTGGTGCGGCGCCGATCGATCACCGCGATCGTGGCAGCAGCCCGGCCTTTGGGCTGACGCAACCGCGCCCGCAGCTGTTGCCGGGCATGGTCCCGGTTCCACCCGGTCACCGCGACCACCTGGTCCAAGATGATGGTCTTCTCCTTCTTCGAAGCCGCTGCATAAGCCGCAGCGTACTTCTTAGTCACCTCATACCTGGCCTTCAATGACAATCCCTCACGATCCATACCCCATGGTCGCCATACACCCACAAATTTCGCGGGGAAAAATACATGAGGCACGGCCCCTGTTCACCCGGGGACTTTCCATGAGTCTCGTCGGGGCGTTGTGTGCGGGCGGTAAGTTCGGTAAAATACGGCTTATCAAGACCGGTTCCGCTGCTCTTCGTAGCAGTCCAGGGCCGGTCCTCATTTTTCTTCGGACCTCCGAGGGGCTTAACGTGTCGCAGCCGGCGAAAAACTTCAAGTCTCATGGCCAACAGATCGAACTCCTGCGGTCACGCGGTATGCACATTGAAGATGAGGCTGCAGCCCGCCGGGCACTCGAGCGCGTTAACTACTACCGGCTTTCGGGATACTGGTACCCCTACCGTGAAAGGTCTTCAAACGACGGCAAACGACTCGACGGGTTCGTCAATGGCACTTCGTTTGAAGAAGTGTTTGCACTATATGAATTTGATGAGCGGCTGCGGGCTGGGGTTTTCACCTGTCTGACTCCCATCGAACTGGCATTTCGTTCGACCTTGGGACACGAGCTTGGACGCATCGATCCTCTGATCCACTTGAAACCCAACCTGCTCGGCCCTGTTGCCAGAGATCCTGGCCGCTCCACTGAAGCCTCTCGGACCTACAAGAAGTGGAAGCGGTTGTTTGACAAGGAACTGTCCCGCTCGCGTGAGGACTTCGTTGTTCATCACCAGGAGAAGTACGCGGGACAACTGCCTATCTGGGCTGCTGTCGAGGTCATCGACTGGGGAGCGTTGTCGTATCTGTATCAACTCGCACCGCTAGGCGTACGAGACACGATTGCTTCCCGAATTCGGCTAACTGCAGCACAGCTTGGTTCGTGGCTTAGAGCACTGAATATTGTTCGTAACTATTCAGCACATCATGCTCGGATGTTCAATCGGGTTTATGCACTGAAGCCGAAGTTGCCTGCCGAGCAGGACGTGCCTGAACTTGCCCCAGCGGCAAATGCAATCAACAGATCGTTCGGACAGCTCACTCTCATTCAGTATCTCTTGGCGGAACTTGGCGTTGGTGACACAACAATTTTGCCCAGCATATTGACCACCTACCCTCGCACTAAGTTGCTTTCCCTAAGCCACATGGGTGCGCCCACAGGTTGGAATAAGCTGCTCCTCTGGAAACACTGACCCAGGCCAAACGCTGGTAGGTTTTTGTTCAGCACCGCCCTAAGCATCCGCTGGAGGTCACCGTCTATGAATCTGGACCCGACTGCTCTGCTGCTTGGCATTGGCATGCTTCTCGGTGGGGGTCTCGGCTGGACCTTCTACATGAAGGCGATACGAAAAAAGCCTGAAACCGAAGAGTGGTACGACTCGGCTGATGGTTGGGAGAGCGGCGTCACGGACCGCGATGCCTCCCTGTATTTGGTTCCCTTCGGTTCACTGTTCTTCTTTCTTTTCGGGTTCCTAATGCTGCTGTCCTGCTTCACTATCCCAGACTCGGTCAAACCGGTGCTTTTCTGTGTGTACGCAGTGGCTGCCGCCCTTCCGGCTATCGGCATGATCGGAATTATGGGAATCCCGCTGCCGTGGCCTATTGTGCCGCGCTGGGTCGTCGACATCCGCAAGAAGAAGCGCGCCCGAGCCCGCGAGCGCCGAGCAGCCAAGAGGGCGGCGAAGAGGGCAGAAAAGAACAAGTAGGGCGGCCGAGGTGGAACCGACTTGGCCGGGGCATCCTCCTCAGAGGACATCCCGGCCAAGCCAGCTCCAAATCTGTCAGCTCCAGTGAGTCTGTGAGCGTTTGCGCATGAGTGCCCGGTATTCCTCTGTTGTCTTCGGGTAGAGCTCACCGGTGCCCCAGTCGAGCACAACTCCGTAGCGGCGGATGACATCGTGGACGCTCAGATCGCCCTTGCTGTAGCGCTCTGCCACAGACGAAGCGTCTTCTTCCAACCAGCCATCGCGCTGCGAGCGGATTTCTTCGCGCTTAGCTTCGGTTGCATCGAAGTCGATTTCATACTTGTCGAGTTCAGGGTCGATCGGCGTGATGACAACGCCGTAGTCGAGTTCGGCTCGCTCAAGTGAAACATATTCGTCGATAACATCCTCGAGCACGTCCTCCGGCTTGCGCTTCAGCGGGTCACCAAAGCCGCCGCCGCCAGCAGACGGACGGGTGAACGTGTCGCCGGGACCAACCGGAACATTCGAGAACGTGGCACCCAGGTAGCGGCTGTCCTCAGTGTCAGGGTTGAGCCACACGCCGTGCGGAATCGACGGCAGGCCACCGTTGATTCCCCACGTGACAGACCGTCCGCGGTCACAGCAGTAGCTCATAACAGTGCGTGCAGCATCGGTGAGCATGCCGCCCTTCGAAATACCGCATCCACCGCGGAACTGCCCCGGCCCACCGGAGTCTGTGGCGATTGCGTGCTCGGTGGTGAGCACCGGGCTCAAACGCTCCTGGCCTTCGATCGGCTGCACGGCAAGACCCGTGCCGAAAACCGGTGCGGTGGCAGATGATCCGTCCTTTGTGGAGCGCCCACCCCAGCCGCCGGCCATCCAGTCGTACCACATGAAGTACTGGTCATCGTCGGTTCGCGCATCATGGCCGCCGACCAGCAGATACTCCAGGTTGAACGCGCATGCCATGGCACGGTCCGGCATGACCTGAGACCACAGTTCGAAGCAGGCGTTCATGACCTTTTCATACGGACCGGAGCAGAAGCCGGTCACAGCGTGCGGCCAGCCGGCATTGATCACAGTGCCCTCTTCGCCGATCTCGGCGGTCACCGCCTCATAGAAGCCGGAGTTGAGCGGCACCTCGGGGAAGAAGGACTTGGTTCCTGCATAGATGGCCGAGAACGTGGTGCCGTAGCCGGAGTTGAGGAACGTCGACACGGCAGGTGCGCCCGAAACGTCATAATGAATGCCGTCGTCATCAAGCGTGAGCTTCACCGTGATCGGCACCATGCCCTCGCCGTGGGCCGGGTCGAAGTCAAGGTAGTCAGTCGTCTCCCACGTGCCCTGCGGCAGCTGCTTGAGGTTCTCCAGAACTGTGCGGCACACGTAGTCCTGGGTTTCCTGCATGGCAGCCTTCACCGTGTCGAAGCCGTACTTGTCGACCAGGCGAATCACTTCGCGGGCACACACGTCGGTTGCTTTCGACTGGGCACGCAGGTCGCCGAGTGCGCTTTCGGGATCACGGGTGTTCGACACCAGAAGCTGCGCAACATCGTGAAGGAACTCGCCCTTGCGCCATACGCGCACAGGCGTGATGCGCAGGCCTTCACTGAAGTGCTCGGTTGCATTGACGTCGAACGAACCGGGCACATTGCCGCCGATGTCCGCCCAGTGGCCCTTGTTCTGTGCGTAGCCGATGATCTTGCCCTCTGCGAAGATCGGGCGGATGAAGCTCACGTCATTGAAGTGCGTGCCGCCCCGATAGGGGTCGTTGACGGCAAAGACATCGCCTTCGTTGATGTCATCGCCGAACTGTTCGAGCACCGCCTTGCACTGGAAGTGCAGCGTCCCGACGTGCACGGCGATGTCGCCGCTTCCCTGCATGACCGTGTTGCCTTCGGCATCGCACAGAGCAGAGCTGAAGTCGCGCGAATAGATGACGAAGGAATAGCAGGTTCGAAGAATCTGCTCGCTCATGAGGTCAACGCTCGTTGCAAAAGCGTTCTTCAGAACCTCAAAGGTGACTGGATCGAGTTCGTGCTGTGCGGTGGTCACTTTTCAACTCCATTGTCCAAAGTGATGCGGATGTTGTGCCATTCGTCGATTTCAGCCGTGCAGTACGGCGGAACGACCGTGGTGCTGTCCAGCTGATCGATGATGGCTGGACCTTCGATCACCATGCCCCAACCGAGTTCATCGCGGTTGTAGATGGGAGTGTCGGTCCATTCGCCGTTCCAGCGCACCTGACGGGTGGAAACCGGTTCGGCAGTCGAGGTGGTCTTCTCCTTTTCGGGAACAAAGCTCGGCTTGGGTGTGCGTCCAATGGCCTTGACGTGGATCTGGTAGATCTCAACCGGTTTGTCGTCCTGACGGAACGAATAGCGGCGCTCGTGTTCTTCGTGGAAGGTTTGGATGGCCTCAGCCAGGCCGCCTTCCTGCGTGATCGGCACCTGCAGCGAACGCCACTGGCCGTGATAGCGCATCGAAATGCCGCGCTGGATTGTCGAGTCTTCGGCAGCGACACCCTCAGCGCGCAGTCGCTCCCACGCCTCGTCTTCCAAACGACCGTAGGCGGCGGACAGTTCGTCGGTGTCTGCGTTCTTGGCGTCAGCGTCGAACATCTCCGACAGGTCGTGCTGGATGTCGACCAGCAGGCAGCCCATAGCCGAGTGCACGCCCGGGTTCGGGGGAACAATGACGGCGGGGATGCCGAGTTCACGAGCAACATCAGCACCGTGGAGTGCACCCGCACCGCCGAATGCGACAAGCGCGAATTCACGCGGATCGAGCCCGCGGCGGATGGACACCAGGCGCACAGCATCAGCCATGTTGGCGTTGGCAACCTGGAGGATCGCCTCGGCGGCATCGTCCGTGTCCATGTTCAGCGGCTTCGCGATGTCACGCTCGATGACGGTCTTCGAGCGGCTCTTGTCGAGTGACATAGCGCCGTCGGCAAGGTCTGTGCCCAACCGTCCCAGCAACAGGTTGGCGTCCGTGTTCGTCGGGGCATCACCGCCGAGGCTGTAGCAGGCCGGACCGGGGTCAGCACCGGCCGACTGGGGTCCGTTGCGCAGGGAGCCGGCGATGTCGATGTGAGCCAGGGATCCACCTCCGGCGCCGATGGTGAGCACCTCGATGCTGGGGAACACGATGGGGTGGCCGAACTCGACTTCCCACCTGTGGGTGGTGCGCAGGTTGCCGCGGTCGACCAGAGAAATATCGGTCGAGGTGCCGCCCATGTCGAGCCCGACCGCGTTTTCGTAACCGCACTGCAGGGCGACGTGCTGGGCTGCGATGGCGCCTGCGGCAATGCCTGATGCGGCAAGGCGCACCGGCAGCTTCTTCACCAGCGGGGGAGTCATGGATCCGCCGCCGGAGTGCAGCAGCAGGAGGTCGCCGTCGTAGCCGCCGTCAGTGAGCTTTTCGTCAAGCTGTTCGACGTAGTCCGACACGAGCGGGCCCAGCAGCGCATTGGCCGTGGCGGTGGTGAAGCGGTCGTGCTCGAAGATCTCCGGCAGCACTTCCGCCGAGTTCGTCACCGCGACGTCGGGAAGTTCACGACGGAGGATTTCGACCATCCGATTTTCGTTTTCCGCATTCGCGTACGAATTGATGAAGCACACCGCAACGGTCTTCACCCCGCGGCGGCGCAGCAGGCCGGCAAGTTCGACGGCTTCATCTTCGTCCAGGGGTGTGACAACACGGCCGGAGTAGTCAATCCGTTCGGTGACTTCGAAGCGGTCGCGGCGGCGAATGTACGGCGGGGACACGTCCTTGTAGGCGTCCCACAGGTCGTCCTTTGTGCCGTCGCGGATCTCAATGACATCCCGGAAGCCCTTCGTGGTGACAAGCGCGGCCTCGGGGAACCGCCGGGTGATGAGCGCGTTGGTTGCCACGGTCGTGCCGTGGGAGAAAAGCTCAACGTCTTCGAGGTTGATCTCACCGCGCTTCACGCCGTTGAGAATGGCCTCCATGGGGTTTGAGGGAGTCGACGGGACTTTTGTCACGCGCATCGACTTGGTTTTTTCGTCAAAAATACAGACGTCGGTAAAGGTTCCTCCGACATCGACAGCGACACGAAGTGGTTTCACGAATACTCCTTTGTTTCATGATGTGCCTCCCAGTGTGGTTCGGAGCACACCGTGGTTCAATGGTGAAAACGAAGTCTTCCTCGGCCGTTTTTGTAGATTCTCCAAAGACGTCGAAAGGGGAGGTGCCATGGACGCTGAAGAAAGGCTTGCCGCTGTTGAGGCCCTGCTGCGGGCCATGGGTTCGCCCGATCCTCTGGGCGCTGTAGTTCGCCAGCTCAATGCCTATGTCGACGGCGGGGCAATCATCTTCGACCATTCGGGCAATCCCGTCCGTGCGGCCGGGAGGGCACCCGTTCACCTGCTCGCGGCGTCCCTGGAGAACGGCATTGCCGAGGGGCAGCTGCAGTTGGGGCGGTGGCGTGCTCTGGTGCGCGCTGTGACGATTCGCGGCAGCCGCTACTGTGCGGTTCTCGTTGGGTCGGACGAAGGTTTTATGCAGGATGACGGCCTGTGGTTGCTTGAGCGTCTTGAGGCAGTGTTGGCAAGTCTTGACGGTGTTGCCGCGTTTGCTGCCTATGAGCGTGTGCGCTGGTCCGAGCAGATTCTCCGCCAGCTGGAATCGGGTGTTCTGACAGCGCGCGTGCCGTATTACTGGGACAGTCTGGAGCGGTTGGGGTTCACGGTCTACTCTCCCGTGGTCTACGTGCGCGGCACGGTGAATGTCGAACCGGCCTCGCTTGTCGAAGAAACCGAGAAGCTGGCCGCTGACGGGGGAATCGCGCTGATCCATCAGTCAATCAGCGGGGATGAGCGCTCCACCTTTCGCATGCTCATCAGCGCTGACCTGAACATTGTGGACGCTCTCCGTGAGATCGAGGGTGTGGAATCGGCAGGGATTTCCGAGGTGTTCGACGACCTGGGCACGGTTTCGGATCATGCGGCCGCGGCAATCCGCGCTGAGCGGATGGCGATCAACCGGGGGCGAAAAGTGCAGACCGTTGTTGAGCTTCGACCTTTGGAGTGGCTGCTGGCACAGCGTCCTTCGCGTTTGGACTATTCGCAGTTCGACCGGTTTGCAGCCGTCATCGCCGACAAACAGGACCTGGTCTCCACGGTGTGCGCCTATATTCAGCATGACCAGAGCGTTGATAAGTGCGCAGAAGCGCTGTCCATTCACCCGAACACCGTGCGGTATCGCCTAAGCCAGATCGAGCAGGCCCACGGTGAGTCGATGAAGAACGTCGACTTTCTGGCGAGCCTCTCCATTGCGCACCTGTGGCGGGAGGGCGCGGCGCTCTGATTCTTCTGGCTAGGTGGCCCTCGCCGAACGCTGGTAGGTTTTTGTTCAGCACCGTCCTAAGCATCTGCCGGAGGCCACCGTTTATGAGTCTGGATACCACCGATCTGCTGCTTGGCATCGGCTCGGTGCTCGGCGGGGGTCTTGGCTGGACCTTCTACATGCAAGCCATACGAAAACACCCTGAAACCGAAAAGTGGTACGACTCGGCTAATGGGGCGGAGAGCGGTGTCACGGACCGTGATGCTTCCCTGTATTTGGTTCCCTATGGTTCGCTGTTCTTCGGTGTTGTCGGGATGATGATGCTGCTGGGAGGCATGAGCATCCCTGAGCCGCTCGACACGATCATTTCTGTTCCGCTTATAGCGGGTTTCGTCATTGCGATCATCGGCATGACCGGCATCCTGGGAATCCCGCTGCCATGGCCTTTTGTGCCTCGCTGGGTTGTCGACATCCGCAAGAAGAAGCGCGCCCGAGCCCGCCAGCGCCGAGAAGCCAAGAGGGCAAAAAAGAACAGGTAAACCGGGCCGGCAACCCCAGCCCGGCAGACCCGTCCCTACAGAACTGCCCGCCCCACCTCGTCAGCCAGACGAATGAGCTTTTCCGGCAGTTCCAGGTGCCCCGACCCGTCGCTGTTCTCCACAACGAACGGCCGCACCTCGAGCACGTCACGATTGCCCGCAAGCACCTCGCAAACATCAGCGTGCCCGTACAGTTCGACAAAAGTGCACAGCTGAGGGGGCATCAGCTGCAGCTCACCGGCGGCACTCTTGCGCACAGCGTCTTCAGGCGTGATCCACCCGTCGACAGTCGACTCAGCCGACACCCCAAGAACCTCCTGCCCAACAGGACAGGCGGCCAAGAAGAACCACGTATGGAAGCGGCGCGGCTCAACCTCGGGTGTCACCCACACGCTCCACGGGGTGAGCCAATCAGTGCGCAGAACCAAGCCGTGCTTGCGCAGCAGATCAGCAAAGGACATTTCTCGGGCATCAACCGCCTCCCGGTCAGCCCGCCACTCATCAGTGTTCAGCGTCGTCAGCTCACTGCCATCAACCGCCGTGGCCAGCAGATAACCGGACTCTTCGAAAGTCTCCCGCGCCGCCGCAACCAGCAGGCCCCGCGCTTCATCCGCACTGACACCCAGCCGCTGCGCCCATTCCTCAGGCGAGGGCCCATGCCACGCATCAATTTCTGCACTGTCAGCAGCGTCGACCTTCCCACCAGGGAAAACGGGCCGGCCTCCGAACACCATCGACGATTGGCGCTTCTGCAGGTACGCCTCCGGTCCGCGCTCGCCATCACGCAGCAAGATCACGGTGGCCGACGGTCGGGGAGTGTCCGGCTCAGAGCTGCTCATACGCTCTTTGATCTTCGCCAGCGACTCTGCTGAGAAGTGAATTCTGGGATCCATGCCCTCACTGTATGGCCCCACCACCAGGCGCGCTACCAGCAGGTCCGCACGTTTGTGGATCATTCGGTCAGCCAGCACATTGCGGGAAACCTCATTTCAGGCGGAAACCCCATCGGGTTGCCGCCTGAGGTTCCGTATGAACGGGACCGGGAAGGCGCCTCGTTAATTAACTGCGAGAGTGGCACGAACCGCCAGGTGGTCGGAAGCGAAGTCGTTCGCGCGGTGGTGGGGGATGTGCGCGACGGTGCCGGAGGTTTCGATCAGACCGGTGTCGGATACGTCAGCGTCGGCGGTTTGACCGATGTGGACACAGTCTTCGACGGGAAACCCCAGGGTGTAGACGAAGTCGATGCGATCGCGCGGTTCGTCTTCCAACGTGTGGATCTGCGACCACGTGAGCCCAGGTGCCGCCACCGGATCGGGATGGATAGCCCTGAAAGCATCGGTGTAGCCCGCTGTTTCCATACGGGAAGTCGCAGGCCAGGCGGCCTGTGGGCGTGTCACGCCATTCCAGTCCAGGGGCGAAGGCACATTGAAATCACCGCTGATGATGACCGGAATGCTGTTAGCCGAATCTGCCGTGAGACGCTCGGTTTCGTGTAGGACCGCGGCAATCTGCTGGTCGCGGAGCTGCTCACCTGCCTGGCCGAAAACCTGATCTGCGTGGTGTTCGAGATCCTGGGTGCGGTACGGCCCATAGTCAGAGTGCTCCAGGTGAACCGACCACACCAGCACGGGACCGCTGGGCAGTTTCACGAATGCCGCAGTCGCAAACGGTGCGGTTTCAGTGGCTAGGAGCTGGGTGGGGTAGCGGCTGAGGATCGCGGTATCCGAACCTTGCTGCGCAAGGCTGTAGCCAAGTTCATCCGCAAGCACAGTTGGCGCAATGTGCACGGACTCCTGTAAGCAGATAATGTCAGCGGCCTGCTCACGCAGAAAGTTCATCTGCTTGGTTTGGCCATCCGCCATCATCAGACCGCCAAACCACAGGTTCCAGCTGAGCACAGAAATGCTCTCGACTGGGTTGGCGGGATCTGCCGCGGCGCGGGTTGCTTGGGAGGACATGCTCGTCACGTGACCGGCGTTCGTTTTCTTGACAAGGTCGGCTGTGCTCATGAGGTTTAACTCCTGGTGTTGGCGGCCAGTCGTGCGACATTGCCAGCAGGCGTCGCACTGACGTGGCGTAGGGACGTTAGACGGTAATCGCACACGAGTGCGGCATTGTGGTCTGCATTGACTCCGACAACAGTTGTTCCTGCAGCCCGTGCTGCTTGTGTCCCCACTCGGGAGTCTTCAAAAGCAGCACAGTCTTTAGGCGCAACCCCGATCAAGGCGGCTGCGCGCACGTACAAATCGGGGGCAGGCTTGCCTTCTGCAACATCTTCGACGGTGCACACACTGTGCAGAAGGTGGTCCAAATCGGCAGAGCGCAACATAGCCATGACATCTGTCCGGCGCCCGTTGCTGGCCACTGCCACCGGGATGATGCTTGACAGCTGCTTCAGCAGGTCAGCTGCTCCCGGCATGACCGGTACACCGGATGACAAGCGTGCGGAGTAGTCAGCATCGAGCTCATCGGTGATCTCAATGCGAAGAGCGTTGCGGAGTGTGGGGGAAGGCGTTCTTGAGCGTAGAGCGCTGAAGCGCGGGTGCTGTGCAGCCTGCAGCTGATCCACCAGGATACGAGCGGCAGTCGTGGCGTCAACGCCGATCAGCTGCTTGATATCCGGGAACTCCAGAGCGTGCTCAGCCAGCCAATCCGAAATCATGTCAAGCCACACGGATTCAGAATCAAACAGCAGACCATCACAGTCGAAAACAGCTCCCTCCGCAAGGAATTTAACTGGGCGGTCAGGGGTGGTGAGAGTAATTTCGGCGCTCACGCAGCGCTGCCTTCCGCAGTGAATGCGGGTTCCCCACTGAGCCGCCACCGAACGCGTGCCCCGGCTGGCAGACCCTGGGCTTCAGCCAGGAACGCAGACGAAACAAGCTCAATTCCTTCCGTCTCCCGAGTGTTTCCAGCCGCGCGAATGGTGGTGCGCTCACCGGTGTAAGAATGACCGGTAACGGTGAATGCGCCATGGGGATCCGCTTCGAGCTTGAGATCTTCTGGACGAATAAACGTCTTGCACCCACCGATTTCCAGTTCGGTAGCGGTCCCAACAAACCGCGCCACAAACTCAGTAGCGGGCTTTTGGTAAATAACCTGTGGAACATCCAGCTGTTCCACAATGCCTTTGTTCAGCACAGCAACTCGGTCGGCAATCGCTAGGGCTTCACCCTGGTCGTGGGTAACAAACAGCGTGGTGATCCCCAATTCCCGCTGCAAGCGCTGGATCTCATCACGGATCTGGGTGCGCACCGCAGCATCAAGAGCCGACAGCGGTTCATCCAGCAGCAGCACAGAAGGCTGAACGGCCAGAGCTCGGGCAAGTGCGACTCGCTGCTGCTGACCACCGGACAGCTGATGCGGGAAACGCTCACCAAACGGGCCAAGGCCGCACATTTCCAACAACTCCTGTGCGCGGCGACGGCGCTCGCCCCGGTCAACGCGACGAATACGCAGACCGTATTCGACATTGTCTAGAACACTGAGATTCGGAAAAAGGCTGTAGGCCTGGAACACCATGCCGATTCCACGCTTGTTCGCAGGAACCGCGGTGACGTCCTTACCGTCAATGAGGATTCGGCCGGACGTCGGCCGTTCGAAACCAGCAAGCACACGCAAAGCCGTGGTCTTTCCACAGCCCGATGGCCCAAGGACAGTCACGAGTTCCCCAGGGGCAAGTGACAAATTGAGGTTGTTCAGAACCGTATGCGTTCCAAAGGATTTTGAAACGCTGTCGAACACAACGCCGTTTGAATTATCAGTCACAACTATCTCCAGAAGTATCGGTTGCCGTCAGGTGGCATTCATCCGTGTGCGATCACGTGGATCACGGGCGCTCAATCCCGGGTGCGGTTTGCCTTGGCTGTTGCAAAGGTGGCGATCAACATGAGGGCCCATGTAATGAGGTTCAACAGCACTGCGATTGCGATTGAGGAACGGAACTGGGTTGAGGACACGGTGTAGAGCCATACCGGTACTGTTTGCTGGCTCAGCGTTGCAGCGATCGTGAATTCGCCGAAGCACAGTGCGGTGGCGAAGAACACCGAAAACAGAATGGAGCCCCGCATGTTGGGCAGCACCACACGCCAGATGGTTCCCCACATGCTGGAACCGAGCACTTGAGAACCTTCCACTATTGCTTTCAGCGGAATGGTTCGAAGGCCTGCATCGATAGAGCGGAAAGTAAACGGCAGACACAAAACAACGTATGTTCCCACCAGGATCAGCGGAAGGTCCTGGTTCTGCAGGAACTGGCTGATGGCATTGGGAGTGCTGCCGCGCCCCTGCTGTGCACCCCACCGAAGGATTGCTACAACGCCGGCGACCAGCGCGATGGGTGGGACCACCAGCGGGAGCGTGCACAGAATTTCAAGTACGGTGCGCAGGCGTGGGGCCCACAGGTGGACCGCGACAACAGCTGGAACGAGTGCTGCAATGAGCACAGCGATTGTGACAGCCGTAATGAGCAGTGTGCGAACAATCGCGCTGGAGAGTTTCGCGTCAGAACCCAGCACGTGGAACGCATCGAGCGAAAAGCTGCCGCCGGGAAACACTGCAAACGCAATCGAGCAGATCAGCGGGATGATCACGTAGGCCGCAACTGCCAAGACCGGCAGCCAGCGTCCCCAGCTGAGTGCGCGGACGGCCGAGAATCTTGGCGTCGATGCGGGAGCTGGGGCTTGCGTCATGCTAGCCATTTCTCACTCCTCCTTTGCAGGCGAGAAAAGAGGAACAGGGTGATGATCGCAATGACGATCATGGAAACACCGAGAGCCATTGCCGCAGCTTCGCCGCCGCTTGAGGTTCCCGAACTCAGCTGTGATGCAATGTTCAGCGGGATCAGCTGGAAACCGCCAGATCCCAAAAGAACTGCCGCACAGGCGTGGGTGGCGTAGGCGGAGCCGAAAAGCAGCACCCATCCGCCCAACAGCGCGGGCAGCGAAACGGGGATGCCCACTCGGCGCCAGTAGGTCCAGGGGCTTCCGCCCAAGGATGTGTTGGCTTCGGCCCATTCGCGGCGAAGCCCACGGAAAGTTGGCAACGTCACCATGATCATGGTGGGAATCAGAAATGACTGATACATAGCCACGAGCCCCTGCCATGAATACAGTGTGAAACCGATTTTCTCTAGCCCGAGCGCTGCGAAAATGACGCCGCTGTTGCCCAGTGTCACGATGAACGAAAACGCCAGTGGTGCGCCACCATCATTTGCCAGGACAGAGGAAAACACGGCGGTGATGGAGTCCAGCCGCTTTGACTTGATCTGTGCAATGCACAGTGCGGTAATTGAACCCACAACAGCAGCGATCAGCGAACCGACTCCGGATACAAGCGCCGAGTTGAGAAATGCACTGCGGTGAGCATCGAATAATCCAGCGAAGTTTCCCAGCCCAAAGTGTGTTGAGCCGTCAGTTTTCACGGTGAACGCAAGCACCGTCATCACGACAATCGGCAGCACGAAGAAGGCTGCGATGATGAGTGCCAAGGGTGCAAGGGACGTCGCAGCTGGTGACTTCAATGCCTTGAGGATTTTGGTCAGTCGGCTGTGCGAGGCGCTGCGGGGTTGGTCAGCATCGGGTGCTTCGGGTGTGTGCCCGATGCTGACCTCATCCGCAGCGGCCGCGGCTATTGTCTGCGTCACTGCATCGCCTTAGGCCACTCGGCTTCGACCACTTTCTGGTTCGCGGCACGTTCTTCAAGCGTTGGCATAGGAGCGGTGATTTCGGGGTCTTCGCCCGGAAGAGCGTCAACAGCTTCCTGGTCTGCCGTGCCTTCATCAAGCATGGAGCTCAGGCGGACCGGGGTGACGTAGCCCTTCATCAGAAGGTTCTGGCCTTCGTCGGAGAACAGGAATTCGTAGAACAGGCGTGCGGTCGCCGGGTGCGGTGCGTCGGCGTTGATCGATGCAGCGTAGAACGACGACACGGTGCCATCAGACGGTTCGATGATCTTCAGTTCGTGGCCGTTGGATTCTTTGAGGTCTTCAGCAATCGGTTTGAGCAGGTAGTCCCAGTTGATGACGATCGGGGTTTCGCCCGTTTCGATGGTTCCGGCATTTGCTTCAGCGGGCAGGTAGTTGCCGTTCTTCTTCAGCTCTGCGAAGAAGTCCAGGCCCGGCTGGATGCTGTCAACACTGCCGCCGTTGGCGACGGCTGCTGCGTGGACTGCCATGAATCCAGCCTCAGCGGTTGTAGGGTTTCCGGTAATGGCAACTTTGCCTTTGTATTCGGGCTTCTTAAGGTCTGCGAAGGATTCTGGGCAGTTGTCAACGGCGTTGGCGTCACAGCCGATAGCCATGGTCCCGCCCAGGTGGTTGATCCACGTGCCGTTTTCGCCGATGTACTGCTTGTCGATGGTATCGATCGTTTCGGGTGCGTACTGTGCCAGCAGTCCGTCTTCGTCAGCGGTCTGCGCGAAGCTCATGCCGGTGTCCAGGTAGTCAAGGGAATCGTCCTGGCCCTTGCGGTTGACTACTGCGTTGATGAGGTCCTGGGAGCTTCCGGTTGAGGTGTCGTTGTTGATTTCGATGTCGTACTTTTCAGAGAACGCTTCAAGCAGTTCGCCGTAGTTTGCCCAGTCTTCGTAGAGTCCCATGGCGTTGAATGCGCCTTCAGCTTTGGCATCTTCGATGAGTTTGTCCATGCCGCCGCCGTCGGCTGCTGACGTTGCGTCGCGCCATCCTTCTGTGGCTGTTGCTCCAGATTCGCCGCAGGCCGACAGAACGAGTGAACCGGCTGCCAGGCCTGCAGCCAGAAACGTGAGGGTTCGTTTTTTCACGGAAGCTCTCCTTCACTGTACGTAGTGGGGTTGTGAACGCCAAGATCAATATCACTAGTGAAGTTCGCGTTTCGGTGTATAAGTTCACTAGTGAGGATGAATTAAAGATGAACTTTGGATCTGCTGCGCCGTTCTTCGTGCCAACTTGGTGATGTTCAGACAGACAATGGTTGTGACAGATTCCAAATTATGGATGCGTGGCGAGCACGCGTAGGAGGCGCAAGGTGACCGAACCGAGTTCCGGTGCCGCGGCGTCGAAGGACTTTGCTTTTGAGCAGATTGCTGAAGCGCTGAAGGCGGACATCCTTTCGGGTGAGTACGCCGTGGGGGATTCACTGCCATCTGAAAAGGCTTTGAGCGAACGGTTCAATGTGTCGCCTGGCACGGTTCGCGTTGCGGTTAACCAGCTGGTGACAGAAGGCATTGTTGATGGGACTCGCGGCCGACGTAAGCGAGTGGTGAAGAAGCCCCGTCCGATGGCATCGTTCTCCGAGTTCCATTCCTTTGCCCAGTGGGCATGGAAGGCGGGGCACCAGCCGGGTGGACTGGTGGTGTCAATGCAGTGGCAGATAGCCGATGCTTCAGACGAACAGCTGCTGAAAGTCGCTCAAGGCCAGCGCGTGCTTTCTGTTGTGCGTCAGCGTCTGCTTGATGGCGAGAACGTCATGCTGGAGCAAACGCATTACCCGGAGTGGCTTGGCCAGATCATTACGTCATTGCCGGACAACGCCAGTTCGGTGACCAGGCTTTTGGCGGATGAGCACGGTGTGCGCTTCAGCCATGCAGAACACAGGTTTGGTGCAGAATCTGCAGATGCTGCGACCGCCAAGCTGTTGGGTGTGGCTGAGGGTGCCGCCCTTCTTGTCCATCGACGAGTGACCCGCGATCCTTCCGGGCGTCGTTTGGAGTGGTCAATCGACAAGTACATTGCGGGCAAGGTCATGGTTTCAGTTGGAAACTCGTGGCACTCCAATCCGCTGCAGTGGATCACACCGGAGGGCGATTAGGCCGCCGAAACCATCGACGACTGGCCCCACCACCAGGCGCGCTACCAGCAGGCCCGCACCCGGCCGTGAAAGAAGACCGAGCCATCTGGCGCCTCGTGGTTTTCTACCGCACATCACGAGGTGCCTGCCCGGTCCGCCTATAAACTCCAGGTGAGGGTCCCTCACCAGGGCCCTCAGTGGATTCGACGCGCGGATACAGTGCAGACACGCGGATTCAACATGCAGGCACAAGGAGCAGATTCATGGGACAGCGGGCAGAAGCAGCGGCAAAGCGATTGACGCGTCTGTCCCCACGCCTGTCTGACTACGCTGAGCTGCGCTCCAGTTGGCTGCGCGACATCATGGCCGGCATCACCGTCGGCATTGTTGCGATCCCCTTGGCACTCGCCTTCGCAATTGCCAGTGGAGCACCCGCCGAAATGGGGCTCATCACCGGGGTGGTGGCAGGTTTTGTCGCCGCAATCTTCGGCGGTTCCCACGTGCAGGTGTCCGGCCCGACCGGTGCCATGGTCGTCATCCTCCTGCCGATCGCCACCGAATTCGGCTATCAGGCACTGCCGATTGTGGCCATCATGGGCGGAATCCTGGTGATCGCCGCCGCCGTGCTCAAACTGGGTCGCGTGGTCGCCTTCATCCCGTGGCCCGTCATCGAGGGCTTTACGCTGGGCATCGCGATCATCATCTTCATGCAGCAAGTGCCCGCGGCCCTGGGGTCAGAGCCGGGAGAGTCGACGAACGCCATCATCGCGGCCGTCCAATCCTTCGCCCACATCAACACCACCCAGATGCTGTGGTCGCTGGCCATGGTCGCCGTCGTGGCCATCATCATGGTCGGGTCAACCCGCCTGCACGAACGTCTGCCCGGTTCGATCCTCGCGATCATCGCGGTAGCGGTCATTGCTCAGGTTGCCGAGGCGCCTCTCGCCGTGATCGGGGAACTGCCCACATCACTTCCCGCACCGAGTGCGCCGGACGCTGATCTTGCGCTGCTGCAAGCACTCATCGGGCCTGCATTCGCGGTTGCAGCACTCACCGCCATCGAATCCCTGCTGTCAGCCCGCGTGGCCTCCGGCATGACATCGGCCGGAGCCTATGACGGTGACCGTGAACTGCTCGGCCAGGGCTTGGCCGGGGTTGCTTCCGGCTTCTTCGGCGGCATGCCCGCCACCGGTGCCATCGCCCGCACCGCCGTGAACGTCCGCGCGGGAGCACGCACCCGCCTGGCCGCCATCGTCCACGCACTGTTCCTCGCCGGGGTCGTCTACCTGGCCTCAGGGTTGGTCAGCCAGATCCCGATGGTCGCGCTCGCCGGTGTTCTGCTGGTGACAGCCGTCAACATGGTCGACTACCACAACGCCGGCAAGATCATCCGAAGCAGCCGGCAGGACGCGTTCATCTTCGCCCTGACAGCACTCATCACGGTGTCCTTCGACCTGATCTTCGCAGTGCTCATCGGCATTGCGGTCACCGCAGTCTTCGCACTGCGCGCCCTGTCGAAAACCGCTGCCGTGGAACACGAAGAGATTCCCGAACCCCACCAGCCGGAAGACAAGCACATTGCGATCGTCCGCTTCGACGGTGCGCTGTACTTCGGCATCGGCGACCGCATCCTCACCGCTGTCGAAGCAATTGAGGGCATCAACGACGTTGACGTCGTCATCCTCAAACTGTCCCAGCTGCGGTTCATGGACTCTTCTGGCGCTCGCGTGCTCGCCGAACTCATCAAAGTCTTCGGCAGGCGCAAGATCACCGTGATCGTCAAGGGTCTGCAAGAACGGCACAAACACCTGGCGACCTCGACTGGCGTCCTGTCATCACTGCGCGAAGACGACTACATCATCGCGTCACTGCCGGACGCTGTAGCTCAGGCTCGCGAAATCGTCGCCGCAAAACGCGGCTGACTCGCCGCTTGCAGGTTAAGCTGAGCGAATCTGACTTCGGCAGCACAGGAGCGCCGAGGCCGCTGAGAAACGCCGCTGAGAAGCGCAGCTTGAGTGCAGGGAAGCACCGAACCAGAGCTGCGCTCCCCGGTATGGAAAGGGAAATCAATGCGTGATTCGAGTAGAAAGCCCGGTGGCTCACTGTGGCTTGTTTCCGGGGCTCTGTTTGTCATTGCGGCAAGCATCAACGGCTTCAGTGATGGGCTCCTCGACGTTGTTTCCTACCGATTCGCCCTTATCGGAACTGCCGTGTTCGCAGCGGCAGGTCTCGCAATGGTCCTCGCCGCACCGGGGCAGCAGCACGGCCAATCCTCGCGACGCAAGGGCGCGCTCATCGGCTTAGGATTGTCCGCGGTTATCGGCAGTGTCCTTGTGCTGCTTGACACCAGCGCAGAGAAGGCGCTGTTCGGCGAATTTCCCGGCTTCCTCATGCTGGTGGCCCTGCCGGCACTCATCATTGCAGCAGCAATCTGCCTGGCCGCAGCCTTGTCTGCCGAAGCTTCGGCCTGGCTTCTGTGCGCGATTCTCTATGCTGCAGTGCTTGCCGTGACTGTGTTCGGGGTCTTCCTCGAAGGCATCCTCAACAACAATGTGGCCTTCCCTGCCTCCCAGATCCTGGCGCTGCTGCTTATGACCGCGGCGCTCACGTGCGCCCTGCGCGCCCGTGAACTGAGCGGCTGCGCGCAGCCGTGGAAGCTGTTCACCCTGTTTGCAGTGCTGTCACTGCCGACGCTCATGTCGATCTTCTCTCTGCCCATCACAGCCTATGGCGGCCCCGGGCAGTTCTACGACTTCACTTACCTCGACGTGATCCTTTGGTCCATCGGCGCGCTTGCATTGTTCGCATTGATTGCCGTGTCCGTCGGCGCGTGGCGCTCGAGGAAGGCGTAGACCTCGGTGCGGTCAACACCGGGGAACGCTCCCGGTGGGACCGCGGCAAGGAGCGAGGCGTGGGTTCGGGCTGCCGGCCACGAGGCGTCTTCCCACTTGGCACTGAGCTGTTCAGGGGGCTGCGAACAGCAGCTGGGGTCCGGGCACTTCGATACCGACCGGTGGGGCGTTTCCTGCCCCATGAACCACTTGACGTGGGCAAACGGCACGCCGACGCTGATCGAGTACTCACCTCCGGGCAGCACTCGAGCGGTGCACCAGAAGGTTCCCTCCGGGGTGTCCGTGTACTGAAAATACGGGCTGAAACGGTCTTCCACCCGGTACACGGCACGCGATGTGAACCGCTTGCACGCAAACTGCCCTTCGACAGAGCCCAGTGGGTCCTGGGGGAAGGGGAGCCCATCATTTGAGTACGCCTTGTGGATGGTTCCCGTCTTGGCGACCTTCATGAAGTGCACCGGAAGATCCAGGTGGCGCGTGGCCAAGTTCGTGAACCTGTGCGCGGCCGTTTCGTAGGACACCGAAAAACGGTCGCGCAGCTCCTCAATAGAAATACGCCGGTTTTTCTTGTCGTTCTGCAGCTGTTCAACGGCTGATTTTTCTGGCACGAGCAGCGCTGCGGCCAGATAATTCACTTCGACGCGCTGGCGGAGGAAATCCTGGAAGTTTTTCGGCGGCGTGTGGCCAAGCACGTGCGACGCCAAAGCGGTCAGCACGTGGGAGCGCGGATCGCCCAGAGCTTGTGAATCGTTCGACAGGTACAGCCTCTTATTGCGCGTGTCCGACACTGACCGCGTGGACTCCGGGAGGTCTGGCACGTAGTGCAGGGAAAAGCCCAAGTGGTTGGCGATTGCGGCGGTCTGTGCCTGTGACAGGGGGCCGTCGCCCGACCCAATGGCGCCAAGCAGCTGTGCTGCGGCGGCTTCGATGTCCGGGAAATAGTTGTCTTGGGCGCGCATTTCTTCGCGCAGCACTCGGTTGGCTCGGCGAGCCTCCTCTGGTGTTGCGGCCCGCTGTTCCAAGACTGTCGCCAGGGCTCGCTGCAATGAGGCAATCGCCTGGAGTTCGTCATTGCCCAGTGATTTGGCCCGAACAGTCGGCAGGCCCAGGACGGAGTACAGCGAAGAATTCTGGCGGCGCTCAACTTCGAGTTCCAGCGCTGCGCGGGGATCAGCCGGGGTGGGGTTGAGGAGGTCGTCAACCGAAACATCCAGTGCGCTGGCCAAAGTGCCGAGCATGTCGAGGCTGGGTGCGCGTTTGCCGGTTTCAAAAGCGGAGATCTGCGATGCCGCGCGCCCCACGAGCGCACCCAGTTCCGCCATCGTCATCCCGGCCTGCCCGCGGTAGTGCCGCAGGTTGAGGCCAATGGACAGGGCGTCAGCTTCCGAACGGTCAGACTGGCTGGACCCGGTGGGCAGAAAACTGTTCTCAGGTGAGCTCGACATAGACCCAGTATCGCACCGAATGCAAAATAAGCCAGTAATTTCTATATGGCAGAAAAATGGCTGAAATTCTCTTGAAAAAGTCTTCCTGCGGCCTGGATCACAGAGAAAGATTGAATCCAACACCGGAACCGGCAGCACCGCCCAAGGCACAGCCACAACGGCACAGCCCCAGAGGCAACCGCTTCCCCGGTGCAACGGCTCACAACGGCTCATAAAGGAGAAACCATGACTGACCTGCACAACGCATCGGCAATCCAGAAGGACTGGGACGAAAACCCCCGCTGGAAGGGCATCGAACGCGACTACAGCGCTGAAGACGTCGTCAAGCTGCGCGGCTCGCTCATCGAAGAGCACACCATCGCCCGCCACGGTGCCGAACGCCTGTGGGAACTGGTCAACACGGAAGACTTCGTCAACGCACTCGGCGCGCTTACCGGTAACCAGGCCGTCCAGCAGGTCAAGGCAGGCCTGAAGGCCATCTACCTGTCCGGTTGGCAGGTTGCGGCTGACGCGAACCTCGCAGGTCAGACCTACCCCGACCAGTCGGTGTACCCGGCCAACTCGGTTCCCGCCGTTGTGCGCCGCATCAACAACGCCCTCATGCGCGCCGACCAGATCGAAACGGCTGACGGAAAGAAGACCGTCGAAGACTGGTTCGCTCCGATCGTCGCTGACGCTGAAGCAGGCTTCGGCGGCACGCTGAACGTGTACGAACTCATGCGCGGCATGATCAACGCCGGTGCTGCAGGCGTCCACTGGGAAGACCAGCTGGGCTCGGAAAAGAAGTGCGGCCACCTGGGCGGCAAGGTGCTTATCCCGACCGCACAGCACATCCGCACCCTCAACACGGCCCGTCTTGCAGCCGACGTCGAGAACGTGCCCTCGCTCATCATCGCCCGCACCGATGCGGAAGCAGCGACCCTCATCACCTCGGACGTTGACGAGCGCGACCAGCCCTACATCACGGGTGAGCGCACCGCGGAAGGCTTCTACCGTGTGAAGAACGGCATCGAGCCCTGCATTGCTCGCGCCAAGGCATTCGCTCCGTACTCCGACATGATCTGGATGGAGACCTCGACGCCTGACCTCGAAGTCGCCAAGCAGTTCGCCGAAGCCGTCAAGGCCGAGTACCCGGACCAGATGCTGTCCTACAACTGCTCGCCTTCGTTCAACTGGAAGAAGCACCTGGACGACTCCACGATCGCCAAGTTCCAGCGCGAACTCGGTGCGATGGGCTACAAGTTCCAGTTCATCACCCTGGCCGGCTTCCACGCGCTCAACTACTCGATGTTCGATCTGGCTCACGGCTACGCCCGCGAACAGATGAAGGCCTACGTCGAACTGCAGGAACGCGAATTCGGTTCGGAAGACCGCGGCTACACCGCAACCCGCCACCAGCGCGAGGTCGGTGTGGACTACTTCGACCAGGTTGCCAACATCATCAACCCGCAGTCTTCGACCACCGCAATGAAGGGCTCCACCGAGTCCGCTCAGTTCTGACCCACGTCAGAAGAACCCCTAGAACGTCGGCTCTGGCAGCCACGGAGGCAGCCAAGCCACAGCCCCTGCCAGGGCCGACGTCAACCCAGAAAAGGATCACACCGTGTCTCGCATGATTGTCCGCGGAACCCAGACTTCCGAGTTCGGCCGAGTGCTCTCCACTCCGGCTCTCGAGTTCGCTGCGGCTCTGCACAGTGAGTTCGAGACCGAACTGCGCACAGTGCTTCACGGTCGGCAGGTCTCCCGGTCGCGTTCAGACGTGGGTCGCCTGCCCGCCTCGGGGCAGCCGGTCTCGGTCCAGTCCGCCTCGGGAGAGTCCGACGAAGATCCTCGCACGATGCCGGGCTCCCGCGTTGTCGGTGCCGGTCAGGATGTCTGTTCCTCCCCAGACACCCCGGCTGGCAATGCCGACGCGGACGTCCCGCGCACCGCCGGGATCTCGGGCGACACCTCCCGTGGCACTGACAGCCGCAGCACCGGCTTTGTCGAGGTGGTTGCTCCTGCTCTGGGTCAGCAGATTTCCGACGCGCTGCGTTCGGGAGCACAGCTGTGGGTGGCTGACTTCCACACCGGTTTGAGCCACCGGTGGAGGAACGTCGTCACCGCTCAGCAGAACCTGAGGGCCGTTGTGCGGGGAGAGGCTTTCGCCGTCGATCCGCACAACGGTCACCGGGTAAGCATCCGCACTCGGCAGATGCCGAAGGTGAGCATCCGCCCGCGTGACCTCCACGCCCGCGAAGCTCACCTGGTGTGGGAGTCCGACTCCGGTCGGCGCGTCCGCTCAGTTGCCGGTCTGGTTGACTTCGGCCTGTTCTTCTTCCACAACGCAGCGGGCCTGTACATGCGCGGTGAACACCTGCGGGTGCACCTGCCGGGCATCGAAACCGCAGCGGAAGCCGCCCTGTGGAACAGCGTCTTCGCCTACGCGGAAGACCGCATGGGCTTTGAGCGCGGCTTCATCCGCGCCACCGTCCAGGTGGACACCTTCGGCGGTGCGTCCTTCCTTGAGGACATCCTCTTCGCCCTGCGCGAGCACTGCGAAACCGTCACAACCGGTGTGCGCGCCTACATGTCCTCGCTCATTTCCGCAGCCCGCGACTTCGCAGACATTTCGTTCGACGACTGGACGACGCTTAACTACGACGAACCGTCCGTCACCGCTCTGCTAGACCGCGCGGCAGCTCTCAGCGCAGCACACGGCGCCCTGTTCAGCGCTGAATACGACTCCACGCGGCCTGAGATGACTCGCATCCGCGTGGGCGACCCCGCCCTCGTCGAAGAAGCCCGCGAACTCCTGAACACCACCCGCGCCCACGTGGCCGCCGGCGAATCCCAGCCGACCACAGATCCTGGCCGCACCGCCCTCATCGTGGGCGCTCGCACCCCGAACATCAGCATCGACGATGTTCACGCCAACATCCGCCGCGTGCTCGGCTACACCGACACCTACCTGTCGGGGCTGGGCGAGTACCGCGAAGACGGCCGCATCATCGGCACCGCCGCGGCGGAACTGTCCCACAGTCAGCTGTGGCAGTGGCTGCGCAACAGCGTCGAGCTCACTGATGGCCGGACTTTCGACACGACGGTCTTCACGCGCGCTGTCGCGGAAGAACTCGCGGTTGTTCCGCTGCACGCCGCCGACTACTTCCACGAAATCGCCGACATGCTGCGCGAAACCGTCGACCACCCAGATTTCACGGAGTCTTTCGTGCGGCTGGCCTATGACCGCTTCCTCGTGGAGCGGGCCGCACGCCGGGCCTCGTGATCCGGTTCTCGCGCATGGAACCGAAACACACAGAACCGCACACACAGAAAAACTGACGAGGTGCCGCTCCAGGTGAGCGGCACCTCGTCAGTTTGTGCTGGGGTCAGCAGGGAGTGAGTGGAACGGTCAGCCGTTCTTCAGCGCGCTCCAGCGTTCGGCGTGGTCGGCGGCAAGCTGGCGGGCCTGACCGATGTACGTCTGCGGGCGCAGTTCCTTCAGACGCTCGGCGTCGTCTTCCGGCAGACCCAGGCCCGCAGTGAATTCCTGCAGGTCAGCCTGGCCGATGCGGTGGCCGCGCGTGAGCTCCTTGAGTTTTTCGTAGGGGTTTTCCATGCCGGGAACACCGCGCAGGTAGGCCGCGCGCATGACCGACTGGACGGCTTCGCCGAGCACTTCCCAGTTGCCTTCGAGGTCGGCGTTGAGCTCTTCCTGGTTGATGTCGAGCATCTTCAGGCCCTTGACCAGGTTGTTCATCGCCAGGATCGAGTGGCCGAACGCCACACCGATGTTGCGCTGCATGGTGGAGTCCGTCAGGTCGCGCTGCAGGCGGCTGGTGACAAGCGTGTCAGCCAGGGTGTCCAGCAGAGCGCAGGACACTTCGAGGTTCGCTTCTGCGTTCTCAAAGCGGATGGGGTTGACTTTGTGCGGCATCGTCGACGAACCGGTCGCACCCTCAACGGGAATCTGCTTGAAGTAGTTCATCGAAATGTAGGTCCAGAAGTCCGTCGCCAGGTTGTGGGCGATCCGGTTGAACCTGTCGATGTCGGAGTACAGCTCCGCCTGGAAGTCATGCGATTCGATCTGCGTGGTCAGCGGGTTGAACGTAAGCCCCAGGCGGTCTTCCACGAAGCTGCGGGCGATCTCCGGCCAGTCAGCGCCGGGAACCGCGACCGAGTGGGCTGCGTAGGTGCCGGTCGCACCGTTGATCTTGCCCAGGTAGACAGTGTCCTTGATCCGCTTGAACTGGCGGGCCAGGCGGTGTGCGGTCACCGCGATTTCCTTGCCCATGGTGGTCGGCGTGGCCGGCTGACCGTGCGTGTGGGCGAGCATCGGAACGTCCGCGAGTTCCTGCGCCATGTCCGTCAGCTGATCAATGAGCGCTTCAGCCCGCGGCAGCCACTGGTTCTCAACCGCGCCCTTGAGCCCCAGGGCGTAGGACAGGTTGTTGATGTCTTCGGACGTGCAGCAGAAGTGCACGAACTCGCGCAGATCATCCCCGCCCAGCTCAGCCAGACGGTCCTTGATGACGTACTCGACGGCCTTGACGTCATGCACCGTGACCTTCTCAATGTCCTTGAGCTTGGCAATCGTGTCAGCGTCAAAGTTCTCGACCAGACCGCGCAGGCCGGCCTTCTCTTCTTCCGTCACAGCGCGCACACCGTCGATCACACCGTTTTCAGACAGGTGGATCAGCCACTCCACTTCCACGTGGATGCGGTCGCGGTTGAGTGCGGCCTCAGACAGATAGTCGACGAGGCCCGCCGCATCGGCACGATAGCGGCCATCAAGCGGGCTCAGGGCAATAGCGGGGTCAAGATCAGCCAAAGTCACGCGAGTCATAGCCCCATCATCCCACGTCCGCTCCGGTGCGACAGCGCCGGAGCCCGAGAGGGGCAGCGGGGCGGGTGCGGTTCCTGCGGCGGGGCGGGTGCGGGCGGCCCCGCTCAGTTGAGTTCAGGCTCCGGTGACGATTTCCACGACCTCGGTTCCATACGCCTCGAGCTTTTTGTCGCCGACCCCGCTGACCTTCCGCAGAGCAGCCAGCGACTGCGGCTGGGCAATCGCAATGTGCATGAGCGCCGCATCCGGGAACACCACGTAGGCGGGGACACCTGAGTCTGCGGCGGTGGTCTTCCGCCAGGCGCGCAGCCGGTTGAAGATCTCCTCCTGGTCTTCTGTCAGGTGGTACTTCCGCACACTCCCTGACGAGGCGGAGCTCGCCTTGGTCTGCCTCTTCGGCTTGGCCAGTTCGACCCTGACCTCACCGCGCAGCACCGGGTCGGCAGAAGAATCGACCATGAACACGCCGTACTCGCCGACCGGCACGGTCCAGCCGCGGGCCGTGGTCTGCCTGAACACCGAACGCCACTGGGCTTCGCTCAGATCAGCGCCGATGCCCCACACCGACAGGCTCTTGTGGTCAGATTCGTCCGAGCGCGGATTGTTCTTGCCGCGCAGCACATCGATGATCTGCCCCGTGCCGAACCGCTGACCGCGCTCGCGCTCCAAGCGGATGATGGCCGACAGCAGCATCTGCACCGCCACCGTCGCATCCCACGCCTGCGGCGGATTAAGGCACGTATCGCAGTTGCCGCACGGGCCGGATTCCTCGCCGAAGTACTGCAGAATCTGCTGACGGCGGCACGTGAGCGACTCACACAGGGCCAGCATCGAATCCAAGTGCCGGCTCAAGTTCTGTCGGTGCTGCGGCGAACCCTCCGACTGACTGATCAGCCTGCGCTGAGCAACCACATCGCCCAAGCCGTACACCATCCACGCGGTCGCCGGCAGACCATCACGGCCAGCACGGCCCGTTTCCTGGTAATAGCCCTCAACGGACTTCGGCAGATCCACGTGGGCAACAAAGCGCACATCCGGTTTGTCAATGCCCATGCCGAACGCAATCGTGGCGACCATGACAACGCCGTCCTCCCGCAGGAATCGGGCCTGCCGGGCCGAACGCTCCTCCTGCGGCAAACCCGCGTGATACGCCATCGCATCAATTCCCTGCTCACACAGGTAATCCGCAAACTGCTCCGTCGACTTGCGCGACAGACAGTAGACAATGCCCGCCTCACCCGGATGCTCATCCTTGATCAGCTCCACCAGCTGCCGGCGCGGGGACGTCTTCTCCGCAATCCGGTACTGAATGTTCGGCCGATCAAAACTCGAAACAAAATGACGCGCCTCACCCATGGCCAACCGCCGCGTCAGTTCATCATGGGCAGCCGGGGCGGCGGTTGCCGTCAGTGCGACACGCGGCACGGCGGGAAAACGCTCATGCAGAACCGACAAACCCAGGTAGTCAGTCCGAAAATCATGACCCCACTGGGACACACAGTGCGCCTCATCAATGGCAAACAGCGAAACCTCTGTCTGTTCGAGGAGGCGCAGCGTCCTTTCCTGGACGAGCCTTTCGGGAGCCAAGTACAGAAGATCCAAAGCACCTGAGCGGAACCGGGCCTGCACCTCGTGAGCTTCTTCCGGGCTCAGGCTCGAATTGAGGTAGGCGGCCTTGACCCCGAGCGCTTCGAGGGCCACAACCTGGTCCTCCATGAGCGCGATGAGGGGCGAAATGACCACGCCGGTTCCGGGACGCACGAGGGCCGGAATCTGGTAGCACAGCGACTTCCCGCCGCCAGTGGGCATGAGGACTACCGCGTCACCGCCTGTGCATAGGTGGTTGATGATCTCCTCCTGCTGCCCCCGAAACGACGAATAGCCGAAGACGGAATCGAGAACTTCGGCAGGGGTTCGCTGTTCGGCAGTCACGGGCACACCCTATCCGTGTTGCCCGGGGGCGCGCGGCTGAGTGTCGACCGGCTGTGGACAACTGCGCGCTTGTCCACAGGGTGTCGCGGGCTCTGGTGGCTGTGTGCCGGCGGTGCAGAAGATCGGGCCATGGACGAACTGCACGCAATGATGAAGCAATGGGAAGCCGTCAGCGCCGAATGGGCAGGGTTGGCACGGGCTGTCGCCGCCGCCGACCCCGATTACTGGGAGGGCGCGGCCGCTGACGCCTTCCGCTGGCAGCTGCGGGAACGCGCACGAGCATGCTCTGAGGCTGAACGCATGGCGGGCGAGGTCGTGCTCGCCTTCGCCGAGCACGTCAGGCAGGTGGCGCCATGACGTGGCTCGATCTTGACCCTCGCGCTTTTGCCTATTTGCCGCCGGACCTCGTGGCGCTCCTGCCAACCGGGGTCGTGCCGACTCTGATGGAACCGGATCTTGGTGATCCAACTGACGAGGTGCCGGTTCCGGGGGAGGGGAGTGGCACCTCGGGTGCTGGTGGAGTGGGTGCTGGTGGGGAGGGCTCCCCTGGGGAGCCCGTCGACGGTGCCGAGCTTGCGTTCGCAGTGGCCTTCGCCTCGAGCCCCTTTGTCTTTTCCGCCTATGCGTGCGGGCCGCCGGGCATGCTTGTCATCAACGCTGTGTTCGATCCGGCAACCGCCGCGGTCATCGTGCGTCGGGACAGCGGTGATTTAGGCGCCGACGCTGTTCCGGCAGACCTGGGTGAGGCCGTGCGCGGCCGTCTGCTGCGGGGAACCTTCTGCGATCTGGGCGACCTTCCGCAGATATTCGGCGACATACTCGCCGCCGGCTACAGCGACGGCCGTTTCGCCGTGGGTGTGCTTACGCCTGAAGGCCAGCCGGGACATGTGTTTGAGCACGTCGAATTCACTGCCGCCGACCGTCCCGCTGCCACTGTCGCGGTTCTCGACGCAGCGCTCGCCGCGGCTTATGAATGGGTCGAATCATGAGGGTCATCGGAGGTGAGCGTGGATTCTCTGCCCGACTGGAAAATATTCGCAGTGCCGGAGGTGCGCTGGAAAGTCTGGGCGGAACCGTCGGAGACCTTGTACGGGCAACCCCACCGCCGCCGGGCGTGAGTTCACTGCTGGATTCGCCAGTGACGTGGGCGAAGGTTGAATACGCCTGCACTGCGTTCTTCATGCGCACGCGCGGGCTCAGTGACAGCATTACGAAGCTCGGCACGCAGGCGCTGCTGGCGGCAGCAGGCTATGAAACGGCGGATTCCGCGGCCCGAGCGGCGCAGCAGATCGGCAGTTGGGCCGCCGGCTGGGGACTGGGTGTCGCAGTGCGGGTGACAGCACCCCTATGGGCGGTGCCGGCGGTCATCGCAGCGCTGACAGCGGCCGGATGGATTGCGGTGGCCGACGGCCTCGTCACGCTTGCCACCGGCAACAGCCCCGAATTCGGCAAGAAGGCCATGGCAGCAGCCCGCGGGATCTTTGAACAGGCGCTGGCAAACAACACGAGCGCTTTCAGCAGAGTCCTCGATTCGGGACTTTCCGGTTTCGCCACCGGCCTGTTCGGATTGCCCCCGCTGCCTCCGATCATCGACGCGATGCGAGCCGGACCGCTCACGCGCTCTCTGGCCAGGACGGGCGAAGCCAGCGGAGCCTTCCCGACAGAACCGCCGGAGGTCCGCTCCTACAAGGCGACGCCCGGTGGGTCGCCGGGCTCCCTGTCAGGTCTTTACGAACGTGAAGTCGCTGCGCACTCCGGACGCGACAACGGCAGGGTTCGGGTGGACGCCGTGCGCGGGCCGGACGGGAAGAAGCGCTACATCGTGTATGTGCCCGCAACAACTGACTGGAGTGTTAAGGGAGGGCGCAACACAACGGACACCGCTACGAACGTGCAGACCATGGCCCAGCGCGAATCCGCCATGCGCCACGTGGTGAGGACGGCAATAAGGGAAAGCGGCATCGGGTCGGATGACGAAATCATGCTCGTCGGCTACTCGCAGGGCGGGATTGTTGCGGCATCGTTGGCCGCCGATCCCGAATTCCGCAAGCAGGCGAACGTGAGGCAGGTGGTCACGGTCGGCAGTCCCATCGGGCGCTTCGACGTCGGCAACACCAAGGTGCTGTCCATCGAACAGGACCGGGACGTGATTCCGGTACTCGACGGCACTGACAACCCAGACAAGCGCAGCTGGACCACCATCATCGCCGACTCCCCACCCGTCGACAGTCCGCTGGGTGCACACTCATCTGACGCGTACACTGAGGTCATCCGCGATCTCGAGAAGAGTCGACAGCCCGATGTTGTGCAGTTTTCGAAAGACAACCGTGATTTTCTGGACGGCACGGTCGAAGAGTCACGCGAATTCGAAGGGGTCCGGAAGGAAAAATAAGGCGCTTATCTTGGCATAGGTCGTCACTTCCGTTAGATTGTGTTCACAATGTGAAACGCATCACCGACGCCTAGGCGAACAGCCGAGCGCTCGGTTGGTATGGCAAAGAGGCCACAAGCCACTCGGCCACGACTAGAGGAGAAGCTATGACTTCGAATCTCGCAGGCAACACCAATACTGCACAAGATTCAGATCGTCCGATGATTCAGATGCTTTCGCCGGAAGGCAAGCGAGTTCGCTCCGGAGAGTACGATTCCTACGCCGCAGACCTCACTGGCGAGGACATGATGGAGTTCTACCGGGACATGGTGCTCATCCGTCGAGTAGACGCTGAGGGCAACGCCCTGCAGCGTCAGGGACAGCTGGGCCTGTGGGCACCGCTCAAAGGCCAGGAAGCCGCACAGATCGGACTGGGTCGCGCACTGCGCAAACAGGACTTCGTATTCCCCACCTACCGTGAACACGGTCTGGCATGGTGCCGCGGGGTTGAACCCGAAACGCTGCTCGGCATGTTCCGCGGCCAGCACCACGGCGGCTGGGACCCGCAGGAAAACCGCTTCCACACCTACACGATCGTCATCGGCTCGCAGGTTCTGCACGCCACCGGCTACGCCATGGGCGTGAAGTTCGACGGCGACGTCGCAACCGGCGACCTCGACCGCGACACCATCTCGGTCGCCTGCATGGGCGACGGTGCAACCAGCCAGGGCGACGTTTCGGAAGGCCTCAACTTCGCAGCGGTCTTCCACGCACCCGTCCTGTTCTTCATTCAGAACAACCAGTTCGCCATTTCGGAACCGAACTCCGCACAGATGGCAGCACCGCTGTTCAAGCGCGGAACAGGCTTCGGCGTGCCCGGTGTGCGCGTCGACGGCAACGATGTTCTGGCCATGTACTCCGTGGCGAAGGCCAGCGCCGACTCGATTCGCGCAGGCCTGGGCCCCATGCTGATCGAAGCGTTCACCTACCGCATGGGCGCACACACCACGGCTGACGACCCCACCAAGTACCGTTCAGACGCGCTGACGGAATCGTGGCTCGAAAAGGACCCGATCGACCGGGTTCGCCGCTTCCTGCACCACGAGGACTACGCCGACCAGAAGTTCTTCGATGAGATCGACGAAGAAGCGGATGCTCTCGCAGCCCGCATCCGCGCGGCCTGCATGGCCATGGAGCCTCCGGCACCGTCAGAAATGTTCGACTCCGTGTTCGCTGAAAAGCACCCCCTCATCGAAGCCGAACAGCGCGAGTACCTCGAATACCTCGACTCGTTCGCAGAGGAAGGTGCACTGTGACCGCAGCTTCCACCCTCGACTCGATCCAGAAGATGCCCCTGTCCAAGGGCATCACCGCGGGCCTTCGCAAGGCCATGGAAGAAGACTCCAAGGTCGTTCTCATCGGTGAGGACATCGGCAAGCTCGGCGGTGTCTTCCGTGTGACAGAAGGCATCCAGAAGGACTTCGGCGAACAGCGCGTCATCGACGCCCCACTGGCCGAATCCGGCATTGTCGGCACCGCAATCGGCATGGCCATCCGCGGCTACCGTCCGGTTGTCGAAATCCAGTTCGACGCGTTCGTCTTCCCGGCCTACGATCAGATCGTGACCCAGCTGGCGAAGCTCCACGCGCGCACCCGCGGAAAGCTCAATGTGCCGGTGGTCATCCGCATCCCCTACGGCGGCGGCATCGGCTCACCCGAACACCACTCGGAAAGCCCCGAAACGGTCTTCGCCCACCATGCCGGGCTCAAGATCATGACGCCGTCGAATGCGAACGACGCCTACTGGATGATCCAGGAAGCCATCAAGAGCCCCGATCCGGTTATCTTCTTCGAGCCCAAGCGCCAGTACTGGCTGCGCGGCGACGTCGACCTTGAGAACCCCGCCACCACCGCCTACAGCGCGCAGATCGCTCGCCCCGGCAAGGACTGCACGCTCGTGGCCTACGGTCCGCTCGTTCCGCAGGCGCTCGACGCCGCGGCCGCCGCTGCCGAAGAGGGCGTCGACCTCGAAGTCATCGACCTGCGCGGTCTCAACCCCATCGACTTCCCGGTCATCGAAGAGTCCGTGAAGAAGACGGGCCGCCTGGTAGTCGCCCACGAAGCACCCGTGTTCCTGGGTCTGGGGTCGGAAATCGCCGCACGGATCAGCGAACGCTGCTTCTACCACCTCGAAGCTCCCGTGCTGCGAGTCGGCGCACCGCACGCCCCGTACCCCGGTTCGAAGCTCGAACAGCACTATCTGCCCGACCTTGACCGCATTCTCGATGCCGTCGACCGCGCTATGGACTTCTAAGGAACCCAATGACAGACACATTTCTCCTGCCCGACCCGGGCGAGGGGCTGACCGAAGCTGACATCATTTCGTGGAAGGTCGCGGAGGGCGACACCGTCACGGTCAACCAGATCCTCGTCGAAATCGAAACCGCTAAATCGCTCGTCGAACTGCCCAGCCCGCACGCCGGTGTGATCGCCAAGCTGCTGGTAGAGGAAGGCCAGACCGTCGAAGTCGGCACGCCGATCCTCCAGTTCGAAGGCGATGGCTCCGCATCCGGTGACACTCCTGCAGCGGACGCTGCCGATGACAGCGCGGAAGATGAAGGCTCCGGCCCCAACCTCGTGGGCTACGGAACCACAGCGCAGTCCAAGCGCCGCCGTCCCCGCAAGGGACAGCAGGCCCAGCCGGAAGCTCCGGCGGCAGCGGCTCCCGCAGCTGAAGCCAAGCCCGCAGCCCAGCCAGAGCCCGCGGCCCCGGCCCGTGCCGGACACGCCCTGGCCAAGCCGCCCGTGCGCAAACTCGCAAAGGACAACGGCATCGACCTCGCCGATGTCCCCGCAACCGGCGAAGGCGGCATCGTCACCCGCGCCGACCTTATGAAGTACATGGAAAGCGGACAGGCGAACACCGCGGCCGCCCCGGCGACCGGCACCTCGGCAGCTGCTGCCGCACCGGGAACCGAAGAGCGCATCCCGTTCAAGGGCGTCACCAAGTTCATGGCGCAGGCCATGGTCGATTCGGCGTTCACCGCGCCGCACGTCACCGAGTTCCTCGACGTGGACATGACCGCCACGATGGAACTGGTGCGTCGCTTCAAGGCCTCCGGCGTTCTCGGCGATGTGAAGCTGTCGCCGCTGGCCGTTGTCGCAAAGGCTGTGACCTGGGCTGTTGCCCGCAACCCGCGGATCAACAGTTCGCTGGAAGGCGACGAAATCGTCGTCAAGCACTACGTCAACCTGGGCATCGCGGCAGCAACGCCGCGCGGCCTGGTCGTACCGAACATCAAGGACGCCCACGCGATGGGACTGGGTCAGCTTGCCGGAGAGATCCGCGAACTGGCACTCACCGCGCGCGAAGGCCGGACCACCCCGGCCGCGCAGACCGGCGGAACCATCACCATCACCAACGTCGGAGTCTTCGGCGTGGATGCCGGAACGCCCATCATCAACCCCGGCGAAGCCGCCATCCTCGCCTTCGGCCAGGTGCGCCAGCGCCCGTGGGTTGTCGACGGAGAAATCGTGCCGCGCGAAATCACCACGCTGGCAGTGTCTGCAGACCACAGGCTGGTCGACGGCGAGATCATCTCGAAGTTCCTCGCTGACGTGGGCCGCGCACTCGAAGACCCGGCGGTCATGCTGGCCTAAGGTGCGGTGCCGATGCGCCTCGGCTGTACCAGAGCTGCAGTCCGATTTGGCGCATCGGCGCGCATCGGTTTAGAATAATTCCCTGTTGTGGCCGAATTGTGCCCCAACGCGCTCACACAGCGATGCTGAGCACAGGCCCTTCTCTCACAGGCCTGACACACGCTGGTGAGACATCGTCGGAACTAGGGACTATCCACCCCGAAGGTTTCGCACAAGCCCTTCACCGGGCAAAGAGCAACCACCGCTGTGTTCACGTCGGCGCGAACGCCGACAGGGGAACGAGCCCGGTGGAACTGTGAAGATGTCTCGGCGGCTGCCCTCACGCACTTAATGCGAGGACAACGCCGCCGGCAGAAGTCAACTGGAGGAGAGTCATGGCAGCAGTCTGCCAGGTAACCGGGGCCACCCCTGGTTTTGGGAACAACGTCTCCCACTCGAACCGCCGCACCCGTCGTCGGTTCGACATCAACATTCAGAAGAAGCGCTACTACGTGCCGTCGTTGCGCCGCAAGGTCACGCTGACGGTTTCGACCCGCGGCATCAAGGTCATTGACGCGCGCGGCATTGACGCTGTGGTCAACGAGCTCATCGCTAAGGGAGTGAAGCTCTGATGGCAAAAGCACAGGACGTACGCCCCATCATCAAGCTGAAGTCAACGGCCGGAACCGGTTACACCTACGTGACCAAGAAGAACCGCCGCAACACCCCCGACCGCATCGTCATGAAGAAGTACGACCCAGTGGTCCGCAAGCACGTCGAATTCCGCGAGGAGCGCTGATAGTCAATGGCTAAGAAGTCTAAGATCGCACGCGAAAAGCAGCGCCAGGCCATCGTCGAGCGCTACGCTGAACGCCGCGCCGAACTCAAGCGTCAGCTGGTTCACCCCGATTCCACCGACGAACAGCGCGAGGAAGCACGCCTGGGTCTGCAGAAGCTGCCCCGCGATGCTTCGCCGGTCCGTCTGCGCAACCGCGACCAGGTTGACGGTCGTCCGCGCGGTTACCTCCGCAAGTTCGGTGTTTCCCGTGTTCGCTTCCGGGAAATGGCCCACAAGGGCGAGCTTCCCGGCGTTACCAAGTCGAGCTGGTAAGGTTTTTCCTGTTCGTCTCGGTTATACCGAAACCTAAGTCCTAGAGGAGGACGTTCTTATGGCTAAGAACCGCAGCGAGCTTGTCGCAGAAGTTGCAGACAAGTCCGGCCTGACCCAGAAGCAGGTCTCCGACGTTCTCGATGGTGTCTTCGACGCCTTCGCAGATGTCGTCAGCAAGGGCGAAAAGCTCACCATCCCGGGCTGGCTGTCCGTTGAGCGCACCGAACGTGCCGCTCGCAAGGGCCGCAACCCGCAGACCGGCGAGGAAATCCAGATTCCCGCTGGCTACTCCGTGAAGCTTTCGGCTGGTTCGAAGCTCAAGGCTGCTGCAGGCAAGCCCTGATCAAGCAGACTGAGGACTTCAACGTTCTTGAGCTCTGACCGCGGCGCTTAGGCGCAGCGGAGAGCACTCGCGAGGGGATCCCGACGTTTGTCGGGGTCCCCTCGTTTTTGTTCGTGCTGTTTGGGGTGGGTTTGGTGGGGTGGTTGCTGGTTTGTGTTGCTTGTGCGCTGGAGGGGCTGCTGGTGGGGCTGCTGGATTCCTGGGGTCATTTGGCGCTGGGGGCACCCGGCGGTCGGATTCTGCGCTTTAGGCACGGATCCACCCGTTAGCCGCAAGGGGACACCCGTTAGCCGGTTTCTGCGGCTTAGCAGTGACTGCTAACGGGAGTTTTTGTTGCTAAAGCGTGGCTGGCTGCTGGGAGTGGGACGAGGTGTCAGGTTGGGCTGGCTGCTGGGGAAGCGCCGAGGTGCCGGGTCGCGGAGGTGGTTGCTGGTGGTCAGGGGAGCGGCGCCTCGTGTTCGTGGTGGGAGGGGGCTTGTTGCTGGCCGCGGGCACCCGGTGGCCGGGATCTGGGCTTTAGCCACGAATCCACCCGTTAGCCGCAAGGGGACACCCG
>NZ_KV786025.1:119934-147045 GCF_001806795.1 Brevibacterium sp. HMSC22B09
CGGGAGTTTTTGTTGCTAAAGCGTGGCTGGGTGCTGGAAGTGGGGCGAGGCGTCGAGGTGTTTGGTTGGGCTGGCTGCTGGAGGGGGTCTCCCTTCGGCTAAGGCGTGGATTGGTTGCCAACCGGTGTGCCCCGGCGCCTCACGCCGGGGCCGAACCGCGGCAGCGCGCCGCTAAAAACAGCCCGTAAGTGTTGTCCAATATATTGGACAACACTTACGGGCTTCGCTGGTTACAGGGCTCGTAGAGGTTGACCATAAAAGGAGACAACCCCTACGAGCCCTTGGAGAGCCGACGACGATGTCCTACACCAGGCACGATCCCAGCCGCACAGTCCGTGCGCCCCGCGGAACTGAGATCACCGCCCGCAGCTGGCAGACGGAAGCCGCGATGCGCATGCTCATGAACAACCTCGACCCCGAGGTTGCCGAAAGGCCCGAAGACCTCGTGGTCTACGGCGGAACCGGCAGAGCGGCCCGCAGCTGGGAAGCCTTCGATGCGATCGTCGACACCCTCAAAGAGCTGCGCGAAGACGAAACTCTGCTCGTCCAGTCCGGCAAGCCCGTCGGAGTGCTCCGCACCCACGAATGGGCACCGCGCGTGCTGATTGCCAATTCAAACCTCGTGGGCGACTGGGCCAACTGGGAGCACTTCCGCAAGCTCGAAGCCGAAGGCCTCATGATGTACGGCCAGATGACCGCGGGCTCCTGGATCTACATCGCCACGCAGGGCATCCTCCAGGGCACCTACGAAACCTTCGCCGCCGTTGCCAACGAACACTTCGACGGCACACTGGCCGGCACGCTCACCGTCACTGCCGGGTGCGGCGGAATGGGCGGTGCCCAGCCGCTTTCAGTCACACTCAACGGAGGCGCGTGCCTCATCATCGACGTCGACCGGACCCGCATGGAGCGCCGCCAGGGCAAGCGCTACCTCGACGAGGTTGTTTCGGACCTCGACGAAGCTCTCGACCTGGTTCTTGCGGCCAAGGCCGACAAGCGCGCCCTTTCTGTGGGTCTGGTGGGCAACGCGGCGGACATTCTGCCGGAGCTGCTGGACCGCGGTGTTGCCGTCGACATCGTGACCGACCAAACCTCAGCACACGACCCCCTGTCCTACCTGCCGCTTGGCGTCAGCGTGGACGAATGGTCTGAAGAAGCCGAAGAGAACCCCGAAAAGTTCACCCTGCGCGCGCAGGAGTCGATGGCCAAGCATGTCACCGCAATGGTCGGCTTCCAGGACAGGGGCGCGGTCGTGTTCGACTACGGCAACTCCATCCGCGATGAAGCCCGCAAGGCCGGTTATGACCGTGCCTTTGAGTTCCCCGGTTTTGTGCCGGCCTACATCCGACCGCTGTTCTGCGAGGGCCTAGGTCCCTTCCGCTGGGTCGCCCTGTCCGGAGATCCGGAAGATATTCGGGTGACTGACGAAGCGCTCAAAGAGCTCTTCCCTGACAACGACCACCTGCACCGCTGGCTCGACGCCGCACAGGAGTACGTCGAGTTCGAAGGTCTGCCCGCCCGCATTTGCTGGCTGGGCTACCGGGAGCGCCACAAGGCGGGCCTGCTGTTCAACCAGCTGGTTGCCGACGGCAAAGTGTCGGCCCCCATCGTCATCGGCCGCGACCACCTGGATTCGGGCTCCGTGGCGAGCCCGTACCGCGAAACCGAAGCCATGCGCGATGGCTCGGATGCCGTGGCTGACTGGCCTTTGCTCAATGCCCTGGTCAACACCTCTTCGGGTGCCAGCTGGGTGTCCCTGCACCACGGGGGAGGTGTCGGCATGGGTCGGTCTATTCACGCCGGCCAGGTCTCGGTTGCCGATGGCACGGAACTTGCCGCGCAGAAGCTCGAGCGTCTGCTGACGAACGACCCCGCGATGGGCGTCATCCGCCACGTGGATGCAGGCTACGAGCGTGCTCACGATGTCGCCGCTGAGCGTGGACTGTGGGTTCCCGCAGATGAAAATCTCAACCGCCGCGCCGAGCAGGACGCGTAGGCTGAAGTCATGACTTCTCTGCTTGTCACCGACATCGCTGAGCTCGTCACCAACGACCCGCAGGCGCAGGACCTCCTGGGCGTGCGGCAGAACGCTGCGCTGCTCGTTGAGGACGGCACGGTGGCCTGGGTCGGCGACACCGGGCAGGCGCCGGCCGCGGACGAGGCGGTCTCGGCTGCCGGCCGCGCTGTCATCCCGGGTTTTGTCGACAGTCACAATCACCTGATCTTCGCCGGCGACCGCTCGGAAGAGTTCGCCGCCCGCATGGCCGGGCAGGCCTATTCAGCCGGCGGAATCGCCACGACCGTCAGCGCGACTCGCGAAGCTTCGGCCCAGCAGCTGGAAGACAACCTCGTTCGTCTGCTGCGGCAGGCGGAGCACAGCGGCACCACGACGTGTGAGATCAAGTCCGGCTACGGCCTGACGGTCGAAAGCGAACTCGAGGCCCTGCGCATTGCCCGCCGCCACACCGAGGAGACGACCCTCATGGCGGCCCACGTGGTGCCGGCAGAGTACAAGGACTCACCGGATGCCTACGTTGACCTCATCATCGAACAGATGATCCCGCGGGCCGCCCAGGAGGGCCTGGCCAAGTGGATTGACGTGTTCTGCGAGGAAGGCGCGTTTGATATCGCGCAGACTCGCCGGATTGTCGAGGCGGGGCTCGCCCACGGTCTGAAGCCTCGCCTGCACGCGAATCAGCTGAGCGATATGGGCGCCATAGCCCTGGCCGCTGAGGTTGGTGCGGTGTCGGCTGATCACGCGACTTTTGTCAGTGATGAGGACCTGGCTCGCATTGCCGAGGCGGGGACTGTGCTCACGCTGCTGCCCAGCATTGAGTTCTCTACTCGCCAGCCGTACCCGGATGTCCGCAGGTATCACGAGGCGGGGGTCACGGTGGCGATTGCATCTGACTGCAATCCGGGCAGCGGCTTTTCGAATTCGATTCCCTTCTGCATGGCCATTGCCGTACGCGATATGCACTTCACGGTCGAGCAGGCGCTGTGGTCGGCCACGGCCGGCGGTGCGCGCGCCCTGCAGCGGACCGATGTGGGTGCGCTGACCGTGGGCAGTCGGGCTGATTTCAGCATTCTGGATGCCCCGTCCTATCGGCATTTGGTCTACCGGCCCGGCGTGCAGCAGATCGCTGAGGTCTACCGCGCCGGCACACTCATCTCCTCGAACCCATCCCCATTCACATGTAAGGAGCTCCCGTGACGACTTCTGTCGCTCTTGACCCCCAGGCTCTGTCGTTTGCCGATGTCGTGGCTGTTGCTCGGCACGGCGCACAGGTCACCATCCCCGATTCCGTGCTCGCCGATGTCGCAGAGGCCCGACGTGCGGTGGATGCTCTGGCCGCCCACCCGAAGCCCGTCTACGGAGTTTCGACCGGCTTTGGGGCGCTCGCGCAGCGCCACATTCCGCACGAGAGTCGCGCGCAGCTGCAGAAGTCGCTCATCCGCTCCCACGCTGCGGGCATCGGCGACCCGGTAGAGGTCGAGGTGGTGCGTGCGCTCATGCTGCTGCGCGCCCGCACTCTGGCCACCGGGCGGACGGGTGTGAAGGTTGAGACCCTGCAGACCTATGTTGAGATTCTCAACGCCGGCATCACCCCGTGGGTGCATGAGCACGGTTCGCTCGGCTGTTCTGGTGACCTCGCCCCGCTGTCGGCGTGTGCGCTCGTGGTCATGGGCGAAGGCAAGGTGCACGGCCCGGACGGTGAGCCCGTCGATGCTGGCCCCGTCCTTGCCGAATCGGGCATCACTCCGGTTGAGCTTGAGGAAAAGGAGGGCTTGGCGCTCGTCAATGGAACCGACGGGATGCTGGGCATGCTTATCCTTGCGCTGTACGACCTTGAGAAGCTTTTGACGACCGCCGATATCAGCGCGGCTATGTCTGTTGAGTCCCAGTTGGGCACCGACCAGGTGTTCAAGCCCGAGCTGCACTACCCTCTGCGTCCGCACCCGGGCCAGCGCACGAGTGCGGGCAATATGTTCGCGGCTCTGCAGGATTCCGAGATCATGGCCAGCCACCGGGATTCGGAGCATTTGGTGCAGGATGCGTATTCGCTCCGCTGTTCGCCGCAGGTGACCGGTGCCGCCCGGGATGCCGCAGTGTTTGCGGCGCAGGTGGCCGCACGCGAAATCCGGTCGGCGGTGGACAACCCGGTGGTTCTCCCGGACGGCACCGTGTCCTCCAATGGCAACTTCCACGGAGCTCCGCTTGCCCACCAGCTGGACTTCTTGGCGATTGTGGCTGCCGATGTCGCCTCAATTGCGGAGCGTCGCACGGATCGGGCGATGGACAAGACGCGCAATGAGGGCCTGCACTCGTTCTTGGCGCATGACCCGGGTGTGGATTCGGGCTTGATGATTGCGCATTACACGCAGGCGGCCATGGTGTCGGAATCCAAGCGACTGGCCACACCGGCGAGTGTTGATTCGATTCCGTCGTCGGCGATGCAGGAAGACCACGTGTCGATGGGCTGGGGTGCGGCCCGCAAGCTGCGCCAGTCTTTGGACAACCTTGCACGTGTTCTGGCAGTTGAAATCTATGCGGCAGCGCGGGCGGCGGATCTGCGTGACGCGGCCGCCAGCCCCGTGACCGGCGCTGTCATCGGCCTGCTGCGCGAAACGGTTCCCGGCCCCGGTTCGGACCGCTTCATGTCGCCCGAACTCGCGCAGACTGTTGAGCTTGTGACCAGCGGTGCTGTCCTTAAGGCCGCTTCGGAGGCGGGAACGCTCGAACACACGCTTGCGGATGTCGACGGCACGGTGCTCACCGGGGTGAACTGATGTCGGTTCTGGGGCTTATGGCCGCAATCCGCGATGTCGGACGCGACCCGTCTGGCCTGGGTTATCGGCGTTTCGGCTTCAGCCGTGAAGAGCGCACCCTGCGTGAATGGTTCATCGCCGAGTGCCGTAAGCGCGGCTTTGACGTCGAAATCGACTCCAATGGCATCACGTGGGCGTGGGTGACCAGGCCTGGGCCGAACGCCGTGGTCACCGGATCGCACCTGGATTCCGTCCCCGGCGGAGGTGAGTTCGACGGTCCGCTGGGTGTCGCCTCGGCCCTGGCTGCGGTCGACCAGCTGAAAGCCGATGGGCGCCTCGAACGGGCGGAAAGGCCCCTGGCGATTGCCGTGTTCCCCGAAGAGGAGGGCAGCCGCTTCGGCGTTGCCTGCCTGGGTTCGCGCCTGCTGACGGGAGCCATCGACCGTGACAGGGCGCTGGCACTCAAGGACGCTGACGGCGTGACGTTCGCCCAGGCGGCCAGCGCCTACGGCCTCACACCGGAGCACATGGGCGCTGACCGTGACCGCCTGAACCAGATCGGATCGTTCATCGAGCTGCACGTCGAACAGGGCGTGGGGCTCATCAACACCGACCAGCCGGTGTCGATCGGCAGTTCGATCATCGGCCACGGCCGCTGGAACTTCCGGTTCACGGGGCAGGGCAACCACGCCGGAACAACCCCGATGAGCCACCGGGCTGACCCGGTTGCTGCGGCAAGTTCTGTGATCGGCGGGATTCCGCAGATCGCCGGGGCGCACAGCGGTTCTGTCGCTACGGTCGGCAGGACGCACATTCACCCCGGCGGGACGAACGTCATCGCCTCGTCCATGGACTTCTGGCTGGACATCCGCCACCCTGACGACACGGTTGTCGAGGCGGTGCTCGCCGACATCACCGACCGCGCCCAGGACCTCGCCGCGAGTGTTGAGGGGCTCACCGCCGAAGTGCGGCGCGAATCCTATTCGCCGACCGTGGACTTCCACGCAGCCCTCAACGACAGGCTGCAGGCGGTCTTGCCGAACGCACCGCGCATGCCGTCAGGAGCGGGCCACGACGCCGGCATTCTCGCCGCCCACGTGCCCTCGGCCATGCTCTACGTGCGCAATCCCACGGGTGTTTCCCACGCGCCGGAAGAGGCGTGCGAAGAATCCGACCAGATCGCCGGAGCGGCCGCCCTTGCCGATGTTCTGGCCGCGGAACTGAAAGCCACAGCATGAAGCTCTTCTTTCCCCGCGCCTACGTGGACGGCCGCATTCGCTCCAACGTCCTCGTCACTGCTGATGCGAGCGGCACCATCACCGCCGTCGAATGCGGCACCTCGTCCGCCCCGGAGCCAGCTGCCTCCGTGCCAGCTGCCCCCGGCACCTCACCTGCCACCCCACCCGGCACCTCGTCAGAAGACATCCACGTCTTCACCGGCACGGCGTTCCCGGGTGCGCACAACGCGCACTCGCATGCCTTCCACCGCCTGCTGCGCGGCAGGACGCACGATGACGGGGGCACCTTCTGGACGTGGCGGCAGGAAATGTACGCGGCAGCTGCCTCCCTGACCCCGCAGCTGTACCGCGAAGTCGCCACGGCGGTGTTCGGGGAGATGATCGAGGCCGGCTACACCTCGGTCGGCGAATTCCACTACGTCCACCACGCCCCGGACGGCACCGCCTACCCCGACCACGCCATGGAGCGCGCCTTGGCCGAAGCGGCAGCAACAGCCGGCATCCGCCTGGTCCTGCTGGACACGTGCTATCTGCAAGGCAGCATCGGCAAAGAGCTCGCACCCGAGCAGGTGCGCTTCGGCGATGGCAGCATCGACGGGTACATGCGCAGGCACGCCAGTCTGCGCGCGGCACTCGCCGACTTCAGCCCGCTGGTCACCGTCGGTGCGGCCATCCACTCCGTGCGCGCAGTCGCCGCGGAAGACCTTCCGCGCTTTGCTGAACTCGATGGCCCCCTGCACATCCACCTGTCCGAACAGCCCGCCGAAAACGAACAGGCGCTCGCCGCCTACGGGAAAACGCCCACGCGGCTGCTCGCCGAGGCGGGGCTCCTGTCACCGCGCCTGTCGGCGGTGCACGCCACTCACCTGAGCGATGACGACATTCGGCTGCTGGGGGATGCCGGGGTGCACATCGTCATGTGCCCCACGACCGAGGCGGATCTCGCCGACGGGATCGGGCCGGCACGTGCGCTCGCGGACGCCGGAGCGGTCATCTGCCTGGGCTCTGACCAGCACGTTGTGCTGGACTCCATGCGGGAACTGCAGGCACTGGAAGCCGGTGAGCGGCTGGCATCGGGCCAGAGGGGACGCTTCAGCCCAGCCGAACTCATCACCGCCCTGACGCGGTCTGGGGCTTCGGCGTTGGGTTTGCGCTCTGGGATTGCGGTAGGGTGCCCAGCAGACATCGTCACTGTTGAGCACGCAAGTGTTCGCACCGCCGGTTCACGCGGAGAACAGGTGGTGATGTCGGCCACCGCTGCGGATATCAGCGCCGTCATCGTTGCCGGCCGGGTTCGCCGCTCTCGCCCTAAGAGCGCTGAACAGGATCCGCTGGGGAGGCTCTACACACGGTTTTTCAAGGAGGAATAACGTGGCAGAAGTTCCGGCACTCAGGCGTTCCGTTGGGATTCTGCGCCATCTGGGCTCGTCACTGCGGCCCATCAGCGCCGGAGCTCTCGCACGCACCCTGGACATTCCCCGCTCCAGCCTGTACGACCTCCTGGCTGTTCTTGAAGAGCTCGACATGGTGCGCAAAGTCGACACCGGCTATGTGCTGGGCTCCGGTATCAGTGAACTCGACGCCGCGCACTCACGTCACGCGTCTCTGCAGCGGATTGCCCAGCCGGCTGCGCTCGAAACAGCTGAAGCGGCCGGCGGTTCCGTCCAGTTGGCGGTTCTGCGCGGCTGGGAGACGGTGTACCTGCTGAAGGAGTCAGCCAAGAGGGCGCCGCGGATCGTCACCGAGGCCGGCATCCGCATGCCCGCCTATCTCACCGCGACCGGCCGGGCGATCCTGTCCCGGCTGGAGAGGCGCGAGGTGGTGGCGATCTTCTCTTCTGAACTCGTTTTTGCGCAGCGCACGGGGCAGGGGCCCACGTCGCTGCGGGAACTCAACAGCGAATTGGCCGGTGTTCGCTCCCGCGGCTATTCGATTGAGCACGGTGAAATCAGCGACGGCATTTGGACTGTTGCCGCCCCCATTGTCGATGCCGCGGGCAGGCCGATTGCCGCGTTCGGCATTTCGCTGCCCACTGATGACAGCGGGGAGGACCGTGAAAAGGAAGTCAGCGCCCTGGCAGTAGAAGCCGCTGAGGGAATCTCAGTGCGTCTGCGCTGAGTCTTCGTTTACGGAGCAGTTCTCCGCTGCGCACCGAAACAGCCGGCGGTGAGGAGAGAGGAAGCTTTGAAAAAATACGAATTCAGTACAGAATGGGTTTTTCGGACAGAATCACACGTTCACGAAGCGCACAGATACGTCTCATCTATCGCCGGGCCGGTTTTATGTCAGTGGTTATCGGTAGGCTGAGATTCGTAAGGGTGAACTTGGCGTCACCCGTTGCGCCGTAACAGGCGCATACGCAGAAAGGAACAGGAATGGCGGATGTCCCGGCTCTGCGGCGCGCAGTTGCGATGCTGCGCGCTGTTTCCCTCAGCAACGAGCCCATGAGCGCCGGACAGCTGTCACGGGAACTCGATATTCCCCGCTCCACCGTCTATGACATCCTTGCGGTCCTTGAAGAGCTCAACGTTGTCAGCAAGCGCAAGAACGGCTACGTGCCGGGGCCGGCATCTACTGGCGTGGGTGCTGCGTATCTGCGCTCCGTGCCGTTGGTCAATGCGGCAGCTCCGGCCATGCGCGCGCTGGCAGACGCCATTGACGGCTGCGTCCACCTGTCCACGCTGCGCGGCAATGAAGCACAGATCCTCACGGCAGACCGCGGTCCTGACGCGCCCGCGTGCCCGTCGTGGCCCGGTGACATGGAGCCGATTGCAACATCAGCCGCCGGCCAGGCGATTCTGTCCTGCCTGCCCAAAGGTGCGATTGCCGGACTCATCGACGAAGACCTGCTGCCCAAGGTCCTGGAAGAGCTTCGTGCGGTCCGTCTGCGTGGCTATGCCATCGAACACTGCGACGATTCCAGCACGTGGACTATCAGCGCCGCTCTGCAGCCCAGATCAGGTTCGCTGGTTGCGGCCCTTTCCATCGTCCTGCCGGCCAACTACTGGAGTGCTGACAACGAACTGCGCGTGGCGAAAGCCCTCAAGCTCACTGTCAAGAGGCTTTCTGACCGTCTGAACTGACGGTTAGGGTTGTTCCGTGACGTTGCGACACGACCCTGCAGACGAGCCCTTCTTCCGTGAATGGAACGATGCGCGCCGCCGCGAAAACGGAGGCCAGCGGACAATTACACGGTCCCATAAGCGCTCAGCCCTCCTGCAGGAACACCTGGGACTGCACCGGGGTCTTTCCGTCCCCGCCTGTCTCATAGTCGGATCAAAGGGCAAAGGCACCGCGGTGGCGGCAGCAACTGCGACTCTGCACGCCGCGGGTCTGCGCGTGGGAACCATCACGAGCCCGCCGCTGCGCCACAATCGCGAACGCATTCGCATTGACGGCCGCGCGATTTCCCAAGCGGACTACGGAGCGCTGTCCCATCGGGCCGCCCGTGCGCTTGAGGCTCTGCCCTCCTCAGATGACGGCTATCTGCCGCCTTCGGGCATGTATACCCTCATTGGGCTGAGCTGGTTGCTGGATGCAGGGGTCGATGTCCTCGTCGTCGAGGAGGGCCTGGGCGGTCTGAGCGACGATGTTTCGCTGTTCTCCTACCCGGTTGTCGGGGTCACGCAGATCTTTGCGGAACACCTGGATGTTCTGGGCGGTTCGCTCGATGCTGTTGCGGCTGATCTGCTGGGAGTCATCGACGACGCCACAGAGCGGGTCGTGGCGTTTTCACCACAGCCGCCCCAAGCACACAGCCGCCTGCCTGAGCGCACAGACTTCGTTGAAACAGGGGCAACCCTGGAGCGCAATATCCGAGTAGGCGCTAAAACTGCGTGCAGTCTGCTGGAAGTCAGCTTCCCAGACCGGAAGCAGGCAGCCCTGCCGAATGCCGAAGAGCTCGCAGAAAAGCTGATTCTGCCCGGCCGCGCGTCCCTGCACACGGTCAGTGGGGCGCAATGGTGCATCGACACGTCCATCAGCCCGGAAGGTGTGGCTGATATCCGTGCTCGCGCCGAAGGGATCCTGCGTCCCGGTTTTCGGGTGCTGGCTGCATTTCCGGATGTCAAAGACGTCGAAGGCTGCATAGCCGAACTTGAGGGGCTGCCCGTGACATTCGTCGGTGCGGGCCGCGAATACCTCAACTACAGCCGATCACAGGCCGACACAACAACCCAGCAAGCAGTGCATAACGCCCAGGCCGCCGGCAGTGATGTGCTGGCGGTGGGCACGCAGTCCTTCGCCGGGGAACTGCTGGAAATCCTCGAAGCCGACACTGACCGCTGGTGGTGAGGAAGCCCGATCAGCCGTCGTCGACGACCTCGCCCTCGATCACCTGGGGGCCTTCACCTCGGCCGTTCCTGCCGCCTCGACCACCCGGGCCGCCGATCCGACCGGAAGCCGTCCACCCCTGAGCCTGCCCGTTCTGCGTGCGGAAGGCGCGGAAAGTCGTGGTGATCCGGCGGGCCAGCATCAAGCTGAGAACACCGTAGATGGCCAGCAGGAACGCGGCCAGGTACATGCCGATCGTGATGGTGTCAGCCGGGAAGACGGGCATGAGGAAACCGGCGAAGACCGCGGCAATGCCGAGCACCAGACCCAACCACCACGAGCGCACACCCAGGCTGCGCATGAGAACAGACACAAGGATGACACCCGCGCCGAACAGGACGGCCGCAATGCTCATAACCACCACGAGGAAGCCCAGAAGAGCCTTGGGTGCCGCCAGAATGAGAATGCCCAACAGCGCCGACAGGATCGTGTGACCCAGCGCCAGACTGGACTTGCGGCGCACTGAGGCGAACAGCGCGAGCGCGGCATCAGCCAAGAACCAGAAGCCCACCAGGTAGGAGAACACCACGGCGCTGTGGCCGGGCCACACCACCAGAAGAATCGAAGCAATGAGCGCGAAGACGCCCTGCAGAACTAAGAACAGGTTGATCGGGCGGACTGCCACGGTAGATCCCTTCCTCACACAGCAATGTCCAAAAGCGCCTGACCGGCAGGGTAGGCGCCGACTGCGGCCGGGAGTTTCCCCGGTCGTCCCGACAGGTACACGTGCCGCAGCCGGCCGGTGGGCTGAGCCTCGGGACTGGGCTTCAGTCCCAGTCGGTGCAGCGTTTGCTGGGCAACGGCGCCGTGCGAATCGTACAGCTGCCTGATACCCGGGCGGGCGGCGCGAATGACGTCTGCCACCAGGCCGTAGTGAGTGCAGCCGAGCACAATGTCGGTGATGCCTTCGGGGGTGTCGGCCATTGCCTGGGCAACTGCCGCGCGAATGCTCACGGGGTCAGCCGCATCAATGGCCTGCGCCAGTCCAAAGGCCGCTGTTTGGTGAACGTCAAGACCGGCCGCAAACTTCCCGATCAGCTTGTTTTGGTACTCGCTGTTGGTGGTTGCCGGGGTTGCCCACACGGCAAACGGCCGGCCGGCTTCCGCCGCGGGCTTGATGGCCGGCACCGTGCCGATGATTGGGATCTTGAACTCTTTGCGCAGGGCCGGCAGCGCATTGACCGAGGCGGTGTTGCAGGCCACGACGATCGCATCGGGTTCGTGCTGGGCCAGGGTGCGGGCTGAAAACAGTGCGCGTTTGGTGACATCAGCACCCGACAGGCGGCCGTAGGGGGCGAAGTCCGGGTCCATGGCCAGTACAAGGTCGGCTTGCGGGGCGGCCCGGTGGATGGCGTGGGCGAACGCGGTGAGGCCCAAGCCGGAATCGAAGACGCCGATGGTGGTCATAGCCGCAGCTTTCTGGGTCGAGGTGTCAGCGAGTACGGGTTGTTCTGCGCTGTTCCGGCAGGGCTTTCTGGGTCGGGGCCGGCTGGGATGGATGCGCCGGCTGGGCTGCCGGCCGCAGTGCCGCTGGGGCCCGCGGGCCCGGTCGGTTCGGCTGCCCCTGCGTGGCTGCCCGAGGTGCCGAGGCCTGCGGGTGTTGTCCGGTGCGGAGTTCTGGGGGCGGGTGGGGTGAAGCGGCGCATCTGCTTAAAGTGCGCCTCTGTGAGCCCCGTGCTGTATTCCGGGGCGATCATGAGCAGGCGATCGCCGAAAAGCGTCGTGAAGTGCTCCAGGGTGGTGGTGTGGACGAGGTCGTCGTCAATCCAGATGGCGCGGTCGTCGGGATTGTTGCGCAGGAACTTTTCGACCGCTTTGGCTTTCCACCACGTGTGTGGGTCGTCGGCGTAGTAGTTGAATGACGAATCCGGCATGGCTTCGACCGCATACCGGCGCGTGAATCCGAGCTTCGGTTCGATTTCCTCGGTGCACAGGTGCGACCACGTGGACAGCCACACCAGCTGGGCGTAGCGGCGGCGCAAAAAACGCTCCATGAGCTGCACAATGTGCGGTCGGTAGTGCAGTTCGTAGTTCCAAGCGTGAACAGCCCGACGCTTCTCCCGTTTGAACCGAGGCTCCGGCACGGGATAGGAGTTGAGAACGCCGTCGACGTCGAGAAAAATCCGCACGGGCGACTGGGCTTGGACCATAAGTTCATGGTAGCCGTCACGCCTGATCCCGCAGACAGCCCCGCCGTCGGCGTCTACGGTGTCGTCGTCAGCACGGGAACATCGGAGTCCAGCAGAATCCGCTGTGCCTGAGAGCCCAGAATGAACTTGCCGATCGCGCTGCGCTTGCGCAGGCCGATCACAATCATGCTGGCATCGTTTTCTTTGGCACACCGGTTGAGGGTTTCGACCAGATTGTCTTCGTGTTCCGGCTGCAGAACCTCAGCCTCGACCCCGGCTTTGCGGGCCTGCTCTTCCAGGGCCGCTGCTTCAGAAGCATCGAGGGTTGTCACTTCGCTTGCCGCACCCAGCCGCGGGGAGTTCACCACGAGAGCGCGAACGTCGCGAGCCTTCGCCTCGGCAAAGCCTGCCTTGAGAGCAGCCTGACCTTCGGGGGAGGGGAGATAGCCGATGATGACCGTCATGTGCCCACTGTAACGTGGACTGCATGATCGATCCGCTGCTGGCGCTCGCCCGCGATGCCGCTTTCCTCGGGTGGTCGCGCATGGGCCTGTGGGCCTCGAAACTGTCCCGCGCACACGTTGAAGCCAAAGACGACCCCAACAACCTCGTCACCGAAGCCGACGCTGAAATCGAAGGCCTGGTGCGCGGCTACTTTGCCCGTTTCCGCCCGCAGGACACGGTCGTGGGCGAAGAATCCGCCGCACCCCTGAACGCTCACGAGGTGGAGGACGGTGCCGCTCTTCTGTCCGGTCTCGTGGTTCCCACCCTGGCTCACGACCCGCAGTTTGCCACGCGTCTGCGTGAGATCGAACCACTGGAATGGCACGTCGACCCGATCGACGGAACCGTCAACTTCGTGCGCCGACTGCCCGCCCACTGCATCTCTTTGGGTGCTCGTCACCCCGACGACCGCCACCCGGCTGAAGGCCAGTGGGAAATCGGCCTCGTTGCAGCACCCGTGCTGGACACCGTCTGGTACGCCCGCCCCGGTGCTGGCGCATGGGTGCGCACAGGACTGCCGGAAGCAGCAGAACTGACAACAGGCGCCTCGGCGACCAGGATCAGCGGAACCCCGGCGGGACTGCCGGGAGCAGTTGCCGCGACCGGCTTCGGATACGCGCCGCTAAGGCGCGCAGAGCAGGTCAGCAGGCTCAGCCCCGTGCTGCAGGAGTTCGACGACATCCGCCGCATGGGCTCAGCCGCAATCGACATCTGCCTAGCGGCGGAGGGGAAGGTCAACGCCTACTTCGAACGTGGTCTGGGCATCTACGACTGGGCCGGGGGAGCGGTCATCGCCCGCGAAGCCGGCCTGTACGTGCAGCTGCCCACAGACCGCAGCGAACCGGTCATCATCGCCGACACTGCCGAACGCATGGAATTCCTGCGCCGGCACGCTTGAGGGTCTGCGCGGCGCTGTTTGCGCAGGGTCTGCCCGGTGGTTGGTCAGTAGTACACGGCCAGCGGGCCGTTTGGCCCATCGACCACCTGGACGGGAGTGTTGAAAACGCGAGTGAGAATCTCACTGCGCATGATCTCCTCCGGGGTGCCGAATTCGACAACCTGGCCCTCTTTGACAGCGCAGATGCTGTCCGCGTAGGCAGCGGCGAAGTTGATGTCGTGCAGCACGATGACGACCGTGCGGCCCAGTTCATTCGCCACGCGGCGCAGGTGGCGCATCATGATGACCGAGTGCTGCATGTCGAGGTTGTTCAGCGGTTCGTCCAACAGGACGTAATCGGTTTCCTGCGCCAACACCATCGCCACATAGGCTCGCTGGCGCTGCCCGCCGGAAAGCTCATCGAGGTACCGGCCCTCTAAACGGCTCAGCCCCAGGAAGTCGATGGCTTCGCTGATCGCGGTTTCGTCCTGCGGAGTCAGGCGGCCCTTGGAATGGGGAAACCGCCCGAAGCCCACCAGCTGGCGCACCGTCAGGCGGGTCACGAAGTGGTTCTCCTGGCGCAGGATCGACACGATCTTCGCCAGTTCGTCGCTCTTGGTGGTCGTCACATCGTGCCCGCCAACCGTAATGTGACCGGAGTCCATGGCCATAAGCCGACCGATCATCGTCAGCAGAGTCGACTTGCCCGCCCCGTTGGGGCCGACGAGTGCCGTAATGCCCTGCGCCGGAATCTCCAGGTCGACCGGACCGATGCAGACGTCATCAGCGTATTTTCGCGCGACGTCGGACAGGTTGATCACAGGCGCCCCTTTCGGAGGATGTAGACGAGGAAGAATGTGCCGCCGACGACCTCCATGATGATGCCCACACTGCCTTCGGCGTAGAACAGGTTCTTCAGAACAAAGTGCGAACCGGCCAGAATCACAAAGCCGACGAGCACGCCCATGGGAAACAGCAGACGGTGGTCAAAGGTGTCGGCCAGCTGGTAGGTGATCATCGCGGTCAGAAAGCCGAAGAACGTCATCGGGCCGACCAGTGCGGTGGAAATCGCCATGAGAACGGCGATCATCAGCAGTGAGCCGATCAGCAGCCGCTTGTGATCGAGCCCCAGGTTCACGGCGGCTTCCCGGCCGAGAGCCATGAGGTTGAGCTTGCGGCTGATGAACCACAGCCCGCCGCCGGCCAGCACCATCAGGGGCAGAACGTACGGCAGGTAGCGCGCGTCGGCGTTGGCGATCGAGCCGATGAGCCGAGCAGTGAGGACATCGAACTCACTCGGAGTCAGCAGTCGCTGCATAAAGGTGGACATAGCGCCCAGGCCGCCGCCTAAGACAAGGCCGATGAGCAGGGTGATCTGCAGGTCGTGACCGGAAACATCGCGCTTTCTGCCGAAACCGCCCAGCAGCCACCCGTAGAGCAGACCGGACATGGCAGTCATGATGGCTACCTGAACCAAGAACGGCAGGGTGCCGGTCAGTGCGGCCGTGCCGCCGGCGCCCAGGAAGAACACCGCCGCGGTCTGCACAAGCCGGTACAGAGACTCAAAGCCCATGATCGATGGGGTCAGGATCCTGTTGTTCGTCACCGTCTGAAAGGCAATAGTCGCGGTGGCCTGCGCGAAGGCCACAACAAGGATGATGATCAGGGTGGAGGCGCGCAGCTTCGAAATGACCCAGAAGCCCGGATGGCTGATGGGCACGGGGCTCTTCCACGCGAGTGTGGCGGCGGTGATCGCCAGGGCAAGCAGACCCAGGACGCTCATCATGATCCAGTAGCGGCGCTTCTTTGCTTTGGTGGGAAGGGCGCCGGAAAAGCGTTCGGGGGCCGCCCGGAGGGAGTCGGCGACCAGGCACTCTTCAAACAGGATGGGGTGGCCGGCGGGAAGGCGCTCATTGGCCGAAACCCGCGGCGGCAGGGAGCGGGGAGTGTTAGGCACGAGACTTCTTCCTCAGCAGGAGAGCGATGAACACGACCGAGCCGACAACGCCCAGGATCAGGCTGACGGGGATTTCGAACGGAGCGATGATGGTCCGCCCGATCAAGTCGGACACGGTGACGGCGGCAATGCCCATGAGGGCCACCCACGGCAGGTTGGACCGCAGGTCATCGCCGCGGAACATAGAGACGATGTTGGGCACAACGAGGCCCAAGAACGGCAGATTGCCGACGACCACCGTGACAACACCGGTGGCCAGGGCGACCAGGCCCGTGCCCAGCAGGATGACCCGGTTGTAGTTGATGCCGACGTTGACGGCCACGCTTTCGCCCAGTCCTACAACGGTGAAGCGGTCAGCGGCGATGAAGATCGCGACGGCGATTGCGACGACAATCCACAGCGGTTCGTACTGGCCTTTCAGCACCGAGGTGAAAGAGCCGGCAAACCAGATGCCGAGGCTCTGCAGCATGTCGGTTGCCAGGGCGATGTAGGTGGAGACCGCGCCGACGACCGCGCCGAGCATGAGCCCGACGATCGGCACGATGACGGACGAGCGCAGAGTCACTTGGCGCAGGAACGCGAAGAAGATGAGCGTTCCGATGAAGCTCATGATGATCGCCCCGGCCATCTTGACCAGCAGTCCAGAATCGGGGGCGATGATCATAGTGAGCAGCAGCCCGAGCCCCGCCCATTCGGTGGTTCCGGTGGTCGTCGGTTCGACAAAGCGGTTTTGGGTCATGAGCTGCATGACCAGGCCGCACATGGCCATGGCCGCACCGGAGAGCACGAGTGCAATGGTCCGGGGGATGCGCGTGATCGCGAACATTTCGGCACCGCCCTCGCCGAAGATGTCGAAGACGCCGACAAAAAGAGAAGCAACGACCAGCGCCGCAGTCAAGGCGACTGCGGCGCCGAATCGCCACGTGAGCAGGGCGGGGCGTGTCACTGCTTGCCGAATTCCTCCGCGAGGTTCTCAAGGGCCTCGGTGTAGGTCTGGATGGATTCGTTGACGTAGGTGTCTTCCGGCATGTACAGCACGTGGCCTTCCTTGATGGCGGTCACGTTCTTGAGTGCAGCGGAGTTCGAAACGACGTCCTTTGCCGAGTGGTACTTTTCGCCGTCCTTCATGGTGATGGCGGCATCGCGGTCCATGACGATGATCCAGTCAGGGTTGGACTTGGCGATTGCTTCGACGCTGACGTCATCGCCTTCGTGGTCTTCCGAGGCATCCGGAACGTCAAGGGCGGGCTTCAGGCCGACCATGTCGAACAGCGGGCCGACACCGCGGCCCTGGGAGGGAGCGGAGTAGTTGAGGTTGCCGCCGGTGGAGATGAGCCCCATGACGGTTTCGTCCTTGTTGTAGCTGTCCTTGGCTGCCTTTTCGGCGTCCTCGAACTTCTTGACGAGTTCGTCAGCCTCTTTTTCCTTGCCGAAGATTTCGCCCAGAGCGGTGGTCTGGCGCTTGAATTCTTCGTCCAGGGGCTTGCCGTCGCGCGGTTCGAGGTCGACGATCGGGGTGTCTCCGGCGAGTTCCTTGATCTTGTCGGTGTGCTGGGTGAAGCGCTGACCGGTGATGATCACGTCAGGTTCAGCGGCCACGATCGCTTCGAGGTCGGGTTCGCGGTGGTTGCCCAGGTCGACAACAGATTCGTCTTCGCGCAGGTCCAGCGACTTCGAAACGATCTTGCGGGGAGCCGCGGCGGGCTTGATGTCCCAGTCTTCGAGCGTCTGGAAGGAGCGGTTGTCCAGGGCGACAACCTTCTTCGGGTTCTTCGGAACCTCGACGGTGCCGTCGTTCGTTTCAATGCTGACGGTTTCAGCGCTGCCGGATTCGCTGTTTTCAGCGGTGCCGGAGCCGCATGCGGCAAGGGTCAGTGCGAGGGAGCTCGCACCGATGAGTGCGGCGAGGCGTCGTGCAGTCTTCATGCTGTTTCTTTCGTGTATGCGTCGGGAAGTTGAAGATTAGGTAAGGCTTACCTAAAGGGCCCGAACACAGCATAGGGGAAGTATTTGCGAAAGAAAAGTCTAGCTTAATGGCCGGTTCTTTGTCGCACCGCCGTGGGACCTAGACTTGCCGCTATGTCATCACGCCGCCGCCTGTTTCTCGGTGCCCGCTTCCTCACCTTCGAAAAGTCCCAGCCGCAAGCCTCAGCCGTCCTCGTCGAGGGCGAAAAGATCGTCGCCGCAGGAGGCGCCGACGAATTGCGAGCCCACACCGCAGGCGCTGAGACCGTTGACCTCGGCGGAGCCATCGCAATGCCCGGCTTCGTCGACGCCCACATTCACGGTCTTTCGCAGGCACTCGGGGCAGAAGAGCTCAGCCTTTTCGGCACGGAATCCCTCGAACAGGCAATGACGGCGCTGGCCGACTACGCGTCAGGTGTGCCGGATGGCGAATGGATCACCGGCGCTGGCTGGGACTTCACCAAGTGGGGCCTCGACGCACAGCCAGACCGCGCTCACCTCGAGAAAGCCGCACCGAACAACCCCGTGGCCCTGTGGTCGATCGACTACCACACCCTGTGGGTCAACGGGCTCGCCCTCGAAGAGGCCGGTGTTGGCCCACACACCCCCGACCCGCACGACGGCGAGTATGTTCGCGAACCAGGCGGGAGGCTCACCGGGATCATCCGAGAAGGCGCCGCAGAACTGGTGAAAGCCGCAATCCCAGACCCCTCCGCCTCGGCCGCGGCTGACGCTTTGAAGGTTCAGCAGCGCACGTGGCTTTCCGAAGGGCTCACGGGCCTGCACGAAATCGAAGGCGAACTGTCCCGTCGCGCCTGGCTGGAACTCGGTCAGCGCGGCGAACAGGACATCCGCGTTGTCAAATACCTCCGTCCGCAGGAGCTCGCCTGGGCAAAGTCCTCTGGCTGGACAACCGGTGAAGGCGACAGTTGGTTCCACCATGGCGGACTCAAGCTTTTCGCTGACGGTGCGCTCGGCTCGCACACGTGCCACATGTCCTCGCCGTTCCCGCCGGCAGAAGGCGAAGAGGCTCCCAACTACGGGGCCGAGGTGATCTCGGAAGACGCGCTCACCGACGCCATGGTCGAGGCGTACAGGGCTGGCATCGTGCCGATCGTCCACGCCATCGGCGATCAGGCGGTCCACCAGGTGCTGGGCGCCTACGAACGCTCAGCGGGCGAACACAGCGCGGCCGAAAAGCGCCTGGGCCGGACGCTGCGCCGCCGCATTGAGCACTCGCAGTTCGTCCAGCCCGGCGACATTCAGCGCTTTGCCGATCTCGGAGTCATCGCCTCAATGCAGCCGCGCCACTGCATTTCCGACCTTCACCTACTGGCGCAGATCCCACTGGATGCCGCACTCGCCGGCTACGCGTGGACGCAGCTGGAAGACGCAGGGGCGGCGCTCGCCTTCGGATCCGATGCGCCAGTGGAGCCGAGCACTCCGTGGGCCGCCGTGTACGCGGCGATGACCAGGGCAGACATCAGCGGTGACAGGTCGAGTGCCTACCAGCCGGAGCGGCGCATGAGCGCCTACCGCGCGATCGCCGCCCACACCTCCGGTGCGGCTTTCGCGGCCGGCAGGGAAAACGTGTCGGGGCGGATTGCTCCGGGCATGGAAGCCGACTTCATCACCGTCGACACCGACCCGCTGGCCCGCGAGGGTGCTGACGGGGCAGTGTCCTTCGAACAGGCCTACCCGGATGAGGACACCCTGTTCGAGCAGGCTGAGGCCATCCGCGACACCCGCGTGGAAACCGCCATTGTCGGCGGGCAGGTGCGCTTCAGCCGCTGATCCTCAAGCAAGGTCGCCGGGGCGACCCGCCCGTGCTGACTCATGTGCGCCGATTAAGTATCATGGCTCACAGAAATTGCCGTCATCACGCTCTTCGGGAGAGCCCACGCGAAGCCATCGCGTCGGCGCCGTAGGTGCAATTCCCTCCCCGGGAAACTCTCAGGCCCAGTACTGGAGAGCGGAGGCAACTCTGAAACCGCTGTCGGAACGCGCCGCGAGGCCGACCGCACGGCAACAGAGCGGGGAGGAAGCCGCAGCTGCGCCAGCTGGCCAGCAAGACTCCGACCCAAGGAACGCCTGTGACTTTCGAGAACCGCACCGCTGCCCCGGAAGCCGTTACCGCAGCTCTGTCCCACGTCACCTCCTTCACCGGTGACTCCGAGCGCCCTTTCGCTGACCGCCACATCGGCCCGCGCGCTCACGAAACCGCCGCCATGCTTGAAACGGTCGGCTTCGATTCGCTTGAAGCCCTGGCGCGTGCCGCTGTTCCGGAGAACATCCAGGACGACGGTGTGCAGACTCCTGCCGCTCTGTCGGAAGTCGAAATGCTCGCCCACCTGCGTGAACTCGCTGCGAAGAACGTGCAGAAGACGCAGATGATCGGCCGCGGCTACTACGACACGATCACCCCGACCGTCATCCGCCGCAACCTGGTGGAAAACCCCGCCTGGTACACCGCCTACACGCCCTACCAGCCGGAAATCTCGCAGGGCCGGCTTGAGGGTCTGCTCAACTTCCAGCAGATGGTTCAGGACCTCACCGGCCTCGACATCGCCAATGCGTCACTGCTGGACGAAGCCACCGCAGTCGCAGAGGCCGTGCTGCTCATGCGCCGGGCCAACAAAAAGGGCTCTTCGGTTGTTCTCGACTCCGAACTGCACCCGCAGACCATCGCGATCATCCGCGCCCGCGCCAAGGCCATGGACTTCCAGGTGCAGATCGCTGACCTGTCCCAGGGCCTGATCGGCGAAGACGTGTTCGGCATCGTCTGTGCGCAGCCGGGCACCTCGGGTGCCGTGCGCGACTTCACCGACGCCGTACGAGGTGCCAAGGAGCGTTCCGCAATGGTCACCTTCGCGTGTGACCTCCTTGCTCTGACGATGCTGCGCACCCCCGCTCAGCAGGGTGCCGACATTGCCGTCGGCTCGGCTCAGCGCTTCGGCGTTCCGCTGTTCTTCGGCGGTCCGCACGCCGGGTTCATGGCCGTGACCGAAAAGCTCAAGCGACAGATCCCGGGCCGCCTGGTGGGTGTGTCCAAGGACGCTGACAGCAAGCCCGGCTACCGCCTGGCCCTGCAGACCCGCGAACAGCACATCCGCCGCGAAAAGGCCACGTCGAACATCTGCACCGCCCAGGCGCTGCTGGCCAATGTCGCATCCATGTACGCCGTCTACCACGGTCCCGTGGGTCTTGCGAAGATCGCCAGCCGCATCCACCGCCTGGCCGTGGCCTTCGCCGACAAGCTCGACGGCAACCTCGAATCTATGTCGGAAAGCTTCTTCGACACGGTTGCTGTGCGCGTGCCCGACGCTGACGCGGCAGTCGCCGCCGCCTGCGAAGCCGGCATCAACATCCTGCGGATCGACGACACCCACGTGGGTGTGAGCTTCGGCGAACCGCATACGGTTGCCGACGCCAACACGCTCCTGGAAGCCCTCGGGGCTACCGGCCGCATCGACGCAGAAGAATTCGAAGCCGCAGGCACCGGCGCCTTCGGTCCGGCAGCTGTTCCCGCACCGCGCGTGCCGGAAGCTCTGCAGCGCAACACGCACTTCCTCCCCCACCCGGTGTTCAACACCTACGGTTCCGAAACCCTCATGATGCGCTACCTGCGCACGCTGGCAGACCGCGACCTCGCGCTGGACCGCACCATGATCCCGCTGGGCTCGTGCACCATGAAGCTCAACGCGGCAGCCGAAATGGAAGCCATCACCTGGCCCGGCTTCGCATCCATCCACCCGCTGGCACCGGAAGACCAGACCGCCGGCTGGCGCGAACTGATTGACAACATCGAAGAGCTGCTGGCCGAAGTCACCGGCTACGACGTCGTGTCGATCCAGCCCAACGCAGGCTCACAGGGCGAACTGGCAGGCCTGCTGGCCATTCGCGGCTACCACGTGTCCAACGGCCAGCCCGAGCGCACCGTCATGCTGGTGCCCAGCTCCGCCCACGGAACCAACGCCGCATCGGCCATCCTCGCAGGGCTGAAGGTGGTCGTCGTGAAGTCCGCAGAAGACGGGTCGATCGACCTTGAAGACCTCGACGCCAAGATTGAGAAGTACCGTGATGTGCTCGCCGGCATCATGATCACCTACCCGTCCACCCACGGTGTGTACGAAGCCGATGTGCGCCGCGTGTGCTCGTCGATCCACGACGCCGGCGGTCAGGTATACATCGACGGTGCGAACATGAACGCGCTCGTCGGCGTGGCCAAGCCCGGTCAGTTCGGCGGCGACGTCAGCCACCTCAACCTGCACAAGACCTTCACCATCCCGCACGGCGGCGGCGGCCCCGGTGTGGGCCCGGTCGCAGCCCGCGAACACCTCCGCCCCTTCATGCCCGGTGATTCCAGCGACAGCCGCGCTGTCAGCGGCGAAGAGGACTACACCTCGCTGCCGATCTCCCAGGCCAAGTACGGCTCGGCAGGCGTCCTGCCGATCTCGTACGCCTACCTCAAGATGATGGGCCCGGACGGACTGCGCGAAGCCACCTATTCTGCGCTGCTGGGAGCCAACTACATCGCGAAGTCGCTCAGCGAGGACTTCCCGACCCTCTACACCGGTGAGAACGGGCTGGTGGCACACGAGTGCATCCTCGACCTGCGCGCCATCACCGCCGAAACCGGAGTGACAGCAGAAGACGTAGCCAAGCGGCTCATCGACTTCGGGTTCCACGCCCCGACACTCGCGTTCCCCGTGGCCGGCACGCTCATGGTCGAACCGACCGAATCGGAAGACAAGGGCGAACTCGACCGCTTCATCGAAGCGATGAAGACCATCCGCGAAGAAATCCGCGCAATCGGCAGCGAATACACCTACGAAGAATCGCCGCTGAAGAACGCACCGCACACCGCCACCTGCGTCATGGACGACTGGGACCAGAAGTACTCGCGCGAGACCGCGGTCTTCCCCGTGCCCGGTCTGAAGCTGACCAAGTACTTCCCGCCGGTGCGCCGCATCGACGGTGCCTACGGCGACCGCAACCTGGTCTGCGAATGCCCGCCGCCAGAAGCCTTCGACATCGAATCGGCCGACGCCGAAGCCTGACAGAGGAGACCCCATGACCAAGCAGACACCCCTGCACCAGATCAACGCTGAACTCGGCGCGAACTTCACCGACTTCGGCGGCTGGGACATGCCGCTCAAATACGGCTCCGAACTCGCCGAACACCGTGCCGTCCGCGAATTCGCCGGCATCTTCGACCTGTCCCACATGGGCGAAGTCCGCGTCACCGGCGCCGATGCGGCCGCCTTCATGGACTACGCGCTCCTGTCGCGCTACTCCATCATGAAAAACGGCAAGGCAAAGTACGGCGTCATCATCGACGAGGCCGGCGGCATCCTCGACGACGTCATCACCTACCGCCTGGGCGATGACGAATTCCTCATCGTGCCCAACGCCGGCAACACCCCCGCCGTCGTGGCCGCACTCGAAGACCGCGCCGAAAAAGCCAAGGCAGCCGGCGCTGCCGCGGACTTCGAAGTGCGCAACGAATCCGACGACACAGCGCTCATCGCCGTGCAGGGACCGAAGTCCGAGGAAATCCTGCTGGCGGCCGTGTGCGGCAGCACCGAGTGCGACGACCGCGAAGACTGCGCCAAGATCACAGACCTCGAATACTACGCGTGGACGTTCATCACGGTCGACGGCGTGGAGGTATTCCTGGCCCGCACCGGCTACACCGGCGAAGACGGCTTCGAGCTGTACATCAAGAACGCCGACGCCGAAGCCCTGTGGAACCGCCTGATGAGCATCAACGCAGCCGAATTCGACGGTGCCGCACTGCCGTGCGGACTGGCATCGCGCGACTCACTGCGCCTGGAAGCGGGCATGCCGCTCTACGGCAACGAACTGACGCGCGAAACCACGCCGTTTGACGCGGGCTTCGGCGGCATGGTCCGCGGAGCGCTCAAGAACAAGGGCGACTTCTACGGCCGCGAAACAATGCAGAAGCTGGGCGACGCCGACCAGGCCGAGGGCACACCGCGCAAACTCGTCGGACTGTCGTCGGAAGGCCGCCGTGCCGCACGCGCCGGTGCTGGTGTTTTCGTGGACGGCGCCGAAGTCGGCGTCATCACCTCCGGCCAGCCGTCGCCCACCCTGAGCCACCCCATCGCCCTGGCCTACCTCGACACGGCACACGCCGAACCCGGCACCGCCGTGACCGTCGACATCCGCGGCAAGTCCTACGACTTCAGCGTCGTCGAAACACCCTTCTACAACAGCGGTGCCCACTGATACCCGCTTTGTGCACCGCTGACAACACCCGCCCCCAGACCACCTGATTGAGAGGAACCCACAATGGCTGAACTGCCCCCGCTGCCGGAGAACTACTCGTACTCGGCAGAACACGAATGGATCAACGCCACCGGCGATAACATCGTCGGCACCACCGTCCGCGTCGGCATCACCGCAGTAGCCGCTGACGCGCTCGGCGAAGTCGTCTTCGCAGACCTCCCCGAAGTCGGCGACACCGTCACCGCCGGTGAAGTCTGCGGTGAAGTCGAATCGACCAAGTCGGTCTCCGACCTCTACTGCCCCGTTTCAGGCGAAGTGACGGCCGTCAACGAAGACGTCGACGACAACCCGTCGCTGCTGAACTCCGATCCCTACGGTGAAGGCTGGCTGTTCGAAGTCTCCGTCACCGAGGTCGGCGACATCATGGACGCCGCCGCCTACGGAGAAGCAAACCACGTCTGATCCACCCACCTGGTCGCCCGGACCGGACCCCCTCTCGGTCCGGGCACGCATCCCCACCCCCTCGCCCCACCTCGAGCATCCCCAACTCGACACCACCTTGGCCGTGCAGCGTCGCACAACAGGAGGAAACATGACCGTCAGCGTTTTTGATCTGTTCAAAGTGGGCGTCGGCCCATCGTCATCCCACACCGTCGGCCCCATGCGGGCAGCCGCGCGCTTCGTGCAGCTGGTCGGAGACAGACAGCCCGCAGCGCTCGCAGTCGATGTTTTCGGATCCCTTGCCGCAACGGGAGCCGGTCACCGCACATTCGATGCGATCCTCGCAGGCCTCGAAGGCTGCGAACCCGACCGCATCCAGCCGGATGACTTCGCAGAGCGCACCGAGCGGATCGAAAAGACGGGCGTGCTGCGCTTCGGTGACAAGTGGGACATCGAGTTCAGCGAAAAAGACATGGTCAAACGCCCCCTGACCGTGCTCGACCACCACACCAACGCGCTGACCCTTCAGGCAAAGGATGCCGACGGCGGTGTGATTGCCGAAGAAACCTACTACTCCGTCGGCGGCGGATTCGTCGTCAGCCAGTCTGAACTCGACGGCGGCCTCCAGGAAGAAGCGGAAGAGGAGCGAGCAGAAGCCCCCTATCCCTTCACCTCGGGAGCGGAACTCGTTGAACAGTGCCGCACATCCGGGCTCGAGGTGTGGCAGGTGATGCTGGAGAACGAAAAGGCCCACCGCAGCGAAGAGGAGATCCGTGCGGGCCTGCTGCACATCTACTCCGTCATGGAGGAGTGCGAGCGGAACTCCGTGGCCCGCGACGGCATTCTGCCCGGCGGCCTCAACGTGCACAGGCGCGCGCACAAGTGGCACCAGCGTCTGCTGCAGGAAGACCCCGAACGCAGGCCCGAGTACTACCAGGAATGGGTCAACCTCGTAGCGCTGGCCGTCAACGAAGAGAACGCCAGCGCCGGGCGGGTCGTCACCGCGCCGACCAACGGAGCCGCCGGCATCATCCCGGCCGTCATGTTCTACGCCTTGAACTACGTGCGCGGCGTCGAAGGCGGAGCCCGCCACGGCGGCATCAACTCTGAAATCTCGATGAGCCGGGACGAGGCGATCGTCCGCTTCATGCTGACCGCCGGGGCAATCGGTGTGCTGTACAAGGAGCGCGCCTCGATCTCCGGTGCCGAAGTCGGCTGCCAGGGCGAGGTGGGGTCAGCTTCCTCAATGGCCGCCGCCGGTCTTGCCGCGGTACTCGGCGGAGGCGTCATGCAGGTGGAAAACGCCGCTGAAATCGCCATGGAACACAACCTGGGACTCACGTGCGACCCAATCAACGGGCTCGTGCAGATCCCCTGCATTGAGCGCAACGCCATCGCTTCGGGCAAGGCGATCAACGCCGCGAAAATGGCCATGTGGGGCGACGGAACGCACCGCGTGTCCCTCGACGAAGTCATCGCCACGATGAAGGCCACCGGCGAAGACATGATGGACAAGTACAAAGAAACCGCCATGGGAGGCCTCGCCGTCAACGTCGTTGAGTGTTGATGGTTGGGCTGGCGGTTGGCGCTGGTTGACTGGATTGGCCGCCGGTTGGCGCTGGTCTCACGCTTTAATGCGTTTTTGCGGGTTAATGCAGCGCATTAAAGCGTGAATCTGCATGAGCGCGTGATTCTGCGCGGCTAGGCTGCCGGTGCACAATAGGGTGTTGGTTTTTGGTGTCGAGGTGCCGACTGGCGCGGGAGGGCGACTGTTATGCCTGGCAAGCCTGTTCTTGTGGGTGACGGTGAATATCGCTCGAGGCTCAGTACCTTCACGTTTCAGATGGTCTTCTTCGTGTCGTGCTTTTTCATGATCGACACTCTGCTGCGGGGCACACCGGCTCTGTGGCTCATTGCTGGTTCGGCGCTGCTCGCTGTGTGCGTGGCTGCGTGGGAATTTATCTACAAGCCGTGCTTGCGCCTGCGCCAGGAGGATTTGGTGCTGCGAGGTCCGGTGCGAGAAATCACCGTGCCCTATGCGGCTGTTCGCGATGTGCAGGTTCGTGCCGTTGTAACAGTGACTACCGACGACCGCAGCTATTCAGCGTGGGCGGGGCCGGAGCGCAATCGTCGCTTCGCGGGGGATGATGCCGCTCACGATGCCGCGACTCTCATTCGCAGCCGAGCCTCCGACGCCCGCGACGGTGCTGAAGCGACTGGTGGGGCTGCGTCGGAAGACTCCGACGGTGTGCGCGTGCGCTTCCTCTGGGTGCCGTGGGCTGTGTGCGCGGGGCTTGTTGCGGTGAGTGTTGTCGCTGCCCAGGTGCTGTAAGCTCGCCCGGCAACCGGACCCGGCCTTGCCAACAAGCCCGGCCCTCCGCCTCGTTGTTCGGCCCGGTGGTGCAGATTTGCGGTGTAATGCGTTCTCACGCGTTAATGTGGCGCATTACGGCGTGAGTTTGCATTAGTGCGTGAGTTTGGACCGCTAAGGCTGCGCTTCAGCCGCCGGCAGCCCAGCCCGCCGCCGCGAGTTTGGCCCTCTGGCAGCCAGCCCGCAGGTAACCAAGCCGTAGGTTGCCGATAATTCCGTCCCTCCGCCTCGTCGTTCTGCCTTGCGGTGCAGATTTGCGGTGTAATGCGTTCTCA
>NZ_KV786025.1:147065-276947 GCF_001806795.1 Brevibacterium sp. HMSC22B09
AGTGCGTGAGTTTGGACCGCTAAGGCTGCGTTTCAGCCGCCGGCAGCCCAGCCAGCCGCCGCGAGTTCGGCCCTCTGGCAGCCAACCCGCCGGTAACCAAGCCGGACGTTGCCGATAATTCCGGCCCTCCGCCTCGTTGTTCGGCCCGGTGGTGCAGATTTGCGGTGTAATGCGTTTTCACGCGTTAATGTGGCGCTTTACGGCGTGAGTTTGCATTAGCGCGTGAGTCTGGCGTGCGGGCGCTGTGCCAACCCGCCAACCTACCGGCACAAAGAAGCGGGGCCCGGGTGTTTACCCGAGCCCCGCTTAAGCGTGTCAGCGCCAGCGCCTCAGCCTCAGCGTCGGCGCTTCAGCTGATCACTTCTTGTGGCCGACGATGGTCCAGTCCGTGGTTTCGAACTGCGCCGAACCGAGGTTCACGACGTCTTCGGAAACACCGTGGACGGTCGGGGTGGCGTAGAAGGGGATCATGACCTTTTCAGCCCAGAACTGCTTGTCCATTTCGTTGGCCAGTTCGAGGCGCTTGTCCGGGTCCGCTTCGTTCTGGGAGGCCTTGACGGCCTTGCCGATGTCTTCGTTCGAAATACCGAAGTAGTTCTGCTGCGATTCAGCCGGGTAGAACAGGTTCGCGCTCGTGGTGATCGGGAACGGGGTGCCCTGCCAGGAGAACGTCACCATGTCGAAGTTCTTCGGGGTCACGTAGTCGGTGAAGTACTTGTCAGCAGGAACGGTGTCCAGCTTGACCTTCATGCCGATCTTGTTGAGGTCGTTCATGACCTGCTTGGCGCGCTTTTCGTTCGAAGCGGTGTCAGCCGGAACGACAACCGAGAATTCGAGCTTTTCGCCGTCCTTTTCGTAGACTCCGTCGTCGTTCTTTTCGTAGCCGGCGTCCTGCAGGATCTTCTCGGCGTCTTCGGGCTTGTGCTGTGCCCAGCCGTCCGTGTTGTCCTGGTAGCCGTCCTGACCGGGCATGAACGTGTAGTTGTTGACGTTGATGACCGGAGCTTCAACCGGACCGACAGCAGCCTGGCCGATGACGTCGCGGTTGACTGCCATACCGATGGCCTCGCGAACCTTTTCGTCCTTCAGGCCCGGGCGGGTGGCGTTCATGGTCAGGTGCGTGTACATCAGACCGGTCGATTTGTAGATCTTCGCGTCGCCGCGGTTCTTAGCGGTTTCGTAGGCGTCACCGTCGGTGCCGATGTTAACGAGGTCGATTTCCTTGTTGGCGAAGGCCTGACCCTGCTGCGGCTGCGAGACCACGCGGTAGGTGATCTTGTCCAGCTTCGGCTTGTCGCCCCACCACTTGTCGTTCGGTTCCATCGTCACGGTCTTGGCACTCTTGTCGAGCTTGGTTGCCTTGAACGGACCCGAAGCCGGCACGAATTCGTCCTTGAAGCCTTCGTTGAACTTCTTGGCGTCAGACGAAACTTCGTTCGGCAGCAGCGGGAACACGTAGTTCTGCCAGTCACCGAAGACACCGTCGTAGGTGATGGTGACTTCCTTCTTGTCGGAACCGACTTCAACGGACTTGATGCTCTCCCAGCCCTGGGTGGAAGCGACCTGGTAGTCCTCCTTCTTGCCATTGGTGGCTTCCCAGAAGGCCTTGAGGTCTTCACCGTCGATCGGGGTGCCGTCGTCCCAGACAGCGTCCTTGTTGTACTTCAGCTTGACCGTGGTCGGGTCGTCGCCGGTGAGCTCCATCGACTCGATGTAGTCAGGGTTCGCTTCAGCCTTGCCCTCAGCGTCGAGCTTGATGCCGCCGCTGACGGTCGGACCGTACATGTCGTTAACGTCGACGAGGGCGCCGTCAGCCTGGCTGATGTTGAAGTTGCCGGGCCATTCCGTCAGGGGGAGGGTCAGTTCGCCGCCGTCCTGAACTTCGTCGGCTTCGGCCTTCGTCATGTCGACGTTTGGCAGTTCAGGCTGGTCGCCGCCGCCTTCGCCGCCGCCAGCTGAGCCGCTGTCGCCGCTCTGGCATGCCGACAGCACCATCGCTGCCGCCGCTGTTGCGGCTACCAGGGCGCTCAAGCGCGTCTTCTTGATTGCCATGAGTTTCCTTTCTCCGGGGTCGTTCAGACCGTAGGGTGGCTTTTCTCCAATAGCCCGCTGTTTTCCGTGTGGTGGCACGCGGCTGCCGATTCCCCAACCTTGCGCAGTTCGGGACTGACCTCTCGACACTTGGCCTGGGCGTCAGCGTCGAGCAGCTTGTAGAGGGGGCAGCGCGACACGAACGCGCACCCCGTGAATTCCTGCGTGGGCGCAGGAAGATCGCCTTCCAGAAGCACCTGGGTGCGCTTGGATTCGACCTCCGGGTCTGGAACCGGTACAGCCGAAATGAGCGCACGCGTGTACGGGTGCTTGGGGTTTTCGTAGACATCTGCCACGGGCCCGTATTCGATGATCCGGCCCAGGTACATAACGGCAATGACGTCGGAGATCTGGCGGACAACCGCGAGGTCGTGGGCAACGAAGATGTAGGACAGTCCCAGGCGGTCGCGCAGGTCTTCCAGCAGGTTGATGACACCGGCCTGAATCGACACGTCGAGTGCTGACACCGGTTCGTCCAGCACGAGCACCTTCGGGTCGGTGATGAGTGCTCGGGCAATGCCGATGCGCTGCTTCTGACCGCCGGAGAATTCGTGCGGGTAGCGCGATGCCATGCTGCGGTCGAGTCCGACCAGTTCCAGCATGTCGCCGACCCGCTTTTCGCGGTCTGCTGCTGCCACGCCGTGGGCGGTCAGCGGTTCGCCCACGATGTCGAGCACCGGCAGGCGCGGGTCGAGAGCAGCCGAGGGGTTCTGGAAGACGATCTGCACGTCCTTGCGCATTTCCCGGCGCTGCTGAGGGCTTGCGCTTTCGACGTCGATGCCGTTGATGGTGATGGTGCCCGACTGGGGTTTCTTCATCTCCATGACCTGCGTGACAGCAGTCGACTTACCGCAGCCGGATTCGCCGACTAGGCCGAGCGTCTGCCCGGTTTGCAACTCAAAGGAGATCCCGTCGACCGCGCGGACGGTGCCCACGCGGCGGCGGAATACAGCGCCCTTCGTCAGTGGGAAGTGCTTGACGAGGTCAGTCACCTCGAGCACCTTTTCCCGGCCGGAGCGGTCGACGATTTCAACCGGCTCGGGGCGCGGGAAGATCTCGTGGGCTTTCAGCGCACCCGAATCGATTTCGTCCGCCCTGATGCATGACGCGAAGTGACCCTCGGGGTCGACTGCGGATTCCGCAGCCGGCACCTCGCCGTGGACCTCCTGAAGATCCGGTTCGGCTTCAAGGCAGGCCTCGACGGCAATCGGGCAGCGCTCCGCAAAGGGGCAGCCCTTCGGCAGCGCGTTCAGCTGCGGAGGCCGACCCTCAAGCGGTACCAGGCGCTCCTTGCCGGCGGTGACGACGTTCGGCACGGAGCGCAGCAGGCCGATGGTGTACGGCATGCGAGGCCGGTAGAAGATGTCGTCAATGCTGCCGGTCTCAATGAGCTTCCCGGCGTACATGACGGCCACCTTGTCGGCGTAGCCGGCAACAACACCGAGGTCGTGGGTGATGAGGACGATGGCCGCCCCCGTGATTTCCTGTGCCTTGCGCAGAAGCTCCATGATCTGCGCCTGGATCGTCACGTCAAGTGCCGTTGTAGGTTCGTCGGCGATGATGAGGTCGGGGTCGTTCGCGATCGCAATTGCGATCATGGCTCGCTGGCGCATACCGCCGGAGTATTCGTGGGGGAAGGCGTTCGCCCGGTTTTCGGGGTCGGGAATGCCGACGGTCCGCAGCAGTTCAACCGCGCGTTCCCACGCTGCTTCCTTCGAGAGCTTGGGGTCGTGGATGATGAGCGCTTCCACAATCTGCTTGCCCACCGGGTGGACCGGGTTGAGTGCCGAAAGCGGGTCCTGGAAGACCATCGCGATGTTCGATCCGCGCAGGCGCGACATCTGGTGGTCGGTTTTGCCGATGAGCGATTCGCCCTTGTAGCGGATGTCACCGCTGATCTGCGCGGTTGACGGCAGAAGCCCCATGACCGCGGTGGATGACACCGACTTACCGGAACCGGATTCACCGACGATCGCGAGGAACTCGCCCTTCTTCACGGAGTAGCTGACTCCGCGGACGGCTTGGACGGGGGCGGACTTCCGCTGGGGGAAAGTGACGGAAAGGTTTTCGACTTCGAGGACGGGAGCCTCGTCTACAGCACCGCCCGAGGCGGTGGTCTGGGTGGAGAGTTCGGTGTCAGCCACGGTTCACTCCTGAGGTGGGGTCGATGGCATCGCGCAGAGCGTCGGCGACGACGGACACTGCTGTCAGCAGCAGTACGAGGGCGGCGGCGGGGAACAGGAAGACCCAGGGGCGGGTGACCGCGCCGGAGGTTCCCGCCGAGAGCAGGGTGCCGATTGAAATGTCAGGCGACTGCACGCCCAGGCCGAAGAACGACAGCGACGTTTCAGCCAGCACGGCTCCGACCACACCGAGGGTGGCGTCGACGATGAGCAGCGATGCGATGTTCGGGATGATGTGGCGAACCAGGATTGTGGGCGTGCCAAGGCCCATGTAGCGGGCAGCCTGGACGAATTCGGCGTTGCGCAGTGACTTGGTCTGTGCTTTCACGACCTGCGCGGTGACCATCCACGCGAACAGCGCCACGATGATGATGATCGCGACCCACGACAGTCCCTTGAGTGCGGGGGCGAACAGCAGCAGGACGAAGAACGACGGCAACACCAGCATGAAGTTGATCAGCCAGTTGATGGCCATTTCGACCTTGCCGCCCAGGTAGCCTGCGAGCGAGCCCATGATGGCCGCGATGATGGTGCCGATGATGCCGGCGGCAAGACCGATGATGATCGACTTGCGCAGGCCGACGACCACCTGGGCGTAGATGTCGTAGCCGTCGGTGTCGGTCCCGAACCAGTGTTCGGCCGAGGGCGCCTTGTTGAGGTTGAAGGCGTCCTGATCGTTCGGCCCGTAGATGTTGAAGATGTTGCCGAACACGGCGAACAGAACCATGAACGCAAGGATCGAACCGCCGATCCAGAAGCGCGGTGATGAGAACAGCCTGCGGAAGATCAGGCGGGTTCGGGACACCGGCTTGGCGTCGGCAACTGTCTTCAGGGCATCTTCGCCGATGTTGCCTGCCGGACGTTCGATGTCTGCGGTCGGTGCTGCGTTGATTGAGGGGTCTGCGTTGTGCGCGGTTTTCTTGTTCATCATGACCTCACTCGGGGGTCGAGCGCGGCGTAGAGCACTTCTGACAGCGTGGAGGAGATCAGAACGAGCACTGCCGCGAAGAAGGTGGTGCCGGCGGCCGCGTTGATGTCGGAGCCGGTGATGGAGTCAAGGGCCATCTGTCCCATGCCGTTCCAGGAGAAGATGATCTCCAGGAACGTCGAGCCGGCGAGCATGGTGCCGAAGCTGTACGCGAAGTACGTGGACATGGGGATGATGGCGACGCGCACACCGTGCTTCCACAGTGCGGTTTTGCGGGTCAGCCCCTTCGAGCGGGCCGTGCGAATGTAGTCGGCTCCCAGGACGTCGAGCATCATTGATCGCTGGTAGCGGGAGTAGATGGCCGCACCGAACACGACGAGCGCGATGGTGGGCAAGAGCATGTGGGATATCGTGTCGGCCACTTGCGGCCAGAAGCCGTGCACCCCGGGCGTTGCCGGCCCCACAAATCTGATGAGCTGTGTGCCCACCGCGTTGTTGAATCCGGTCGCGAGGATCATGAGGATGATGCCCAAGACGAACGTCGGGGTTGCGTTGATGACGTAGGTCAGCGCGGTGATGATGTTGTCGGACGCTTTGTACTGGCGGACCGCGCCCCACACGCCGATTGCCACACCCAGGAGGGCGCCGAGGATGCTGCCGACGATCAGCAGGCGCAGGCTGACAACGGAGCGGCCGAGCATTTCGGTCAGCACGGGCTGCCCGCCTACCGTTAGACCGAAGTCTGCGTGGAAGAGGATGTTGGTCGCCCAGTTCCAGGTGCGGGTGATGAGCGGAGTGTCGGGGTTGACGCCGAGTTCATCGAGTTTGGCGGTGATGGTGCTTTCGGGAAGTGGGGGATTCTTACCGCGGTAGCGCTTCGCCGGGTCCATAAAGCTGGAGGTCAGCATGTACGCGCACGTGGTTGCCAAGGCCGTGAGGATCACGTAGTTGACAACCCGCCGAAGGATGTAGGCGATCATCTGGTCTCATTGGTGTCGGGGACATTCACAGGGGGTGCCCGATGTTCTTCAATCTCGGCACCAGTGCCGTGATGTGAAGCACATCAGATGCATCGATAGTAATGCAAGTCACGGACACCTGTGGCCGAATCCTCAAAAAATCGTCAAAAAACCCTCCAGTAAAGTTGAGTCATGGAAACCTGCGAATGGCAGCGGGACATCCTCGGTCCCGGTTTTCAGCAGCTCGCCCTTCCGCTTGCCGACGGGCAGAGAGCGACACTTGTCCGGTGCGATTCGGCACTTGATGCGGCACTTGCGGCGGAGCGCGTGCCCGAAGACGAATCGGGAAGTCAGCCGGCAGGGGAAAATTTCCTGCGCGACACAGCGGTTCTCTACCTGCACGGCTGGTCAGACTACTTCTTCAACCGCCGTTTGGCGCGCCTGTGGACGAGCTTCGGCGCGCGGTTCTACGCCTTGGACCTGCGGGACTACGGCCGTAACCTGCGGCCCGGTGATCCCGACCAAATGCCCGGCTACATCGATGACCTGGCGGCCTATGACGAAGAGATTGAAGCTGCACTCGCGATCATCAGCGCAGAGAATCCGACTAGTCGGACAGTTCTTGCGGCGCACTCCACGGGAGGGCTCATTGCGGCTCTGTGGGCCAACAGAAATCCGGGCCGTCTTAAAGCACTGGCTCTCAATGCGCCGTGGCTTGAGTTTCAGTTCTCTGCGGCGGCCCGGCGGATCACCACCCCATTCCTGGGAGGCGGCAAGCGCAAGGAGAGGGCGCCTCGTGCGCTTCCGCTGGCCATCCCGAACTTCTACGTGCAGGCGGCCAGCGAGAATCACGGCGCCCCGCCGTGGGATCTGGCGCTCAAACCGCCAAACGGCTTCCCGGTTTACGGGCAGTGGCTGCGCGCGGTGTTCGACGGACACAAGGAGGTCGCGGCAGGCCTGAACATCCGCGAGCCGGTGCTCGTGCAGATCTCCCAGGAAAGCTTCCGCGGGACCTCCTACACCACGAAGATGGCGCATTCGGACATTGTGTTGGACGTTGATCGGATCGCCAGGCGCGCCGTCAGGCTGGGTCGGGAAACCGTGCTGGCCCGGGTGCCGGACGCCGTGCACGACGTCTTCCTGTCCGACCGCGCGGCTTTCGACGTTGCCGCCGATCAGCTGCGCCGCTTTGCTCGCGGCTACATCGCCGGCTGACCGCAGCTGTTCTGTGCGTTGGAGGGTCAGCCGTTCGTCTTGTCGGCCTTCTGCTGGCGGTGCTTCTCCCAGAATTCTTTGGTGGTGACTTCGTCGGTGCCGTCCCAGGCGGTCACACCGTCGAACTCGGGGAAGTCCTTCTGGTGGAAGATCGGCTCTTCTCCGCTGCGGCGCTGCTTTGTGTAGTGCTTCAGCAGCGTGAACGCCTTGTCAGACAGGATAACCACTGCGATCAGGTTGATGATCGCCATGATCGCCATGAAGATGTTCGCTGCCGTCCACACGACCTCCAGGGCAATGACGGCGCCGATGAACACTGAGACCATGACCACCAGGCGGTAGGCGAGCATTGCGCCCTTGGACTTGGTGATGAACTCGAGGTTCGATTCGCCGTAGTAGTAGTTGCCGATGATCGATGAGAACGCGAAGAAGAAGATCGCGATCGTCAGGAAGTGCACGGCCCACTGGCCCAGCTGGGCAGCCAGGGCGGTTTGGGTCAGCTGAGCGCCGACTGCTTCGTCGTATTCGGGGTTCGACAGCAGGACGATGAAACCGGTGATGGTGCACACGAGGATCGTGTCGAAGTACACGCCGAGGGCCTGGACGAGGCCCTGCTTGGCCGGGTGCGAGGCCGACGAGGTGGCAGCGGCGTTGGGCACCGAACCGATACCTGCCTCGTTGGAGAACAGACCGCGTTTGATGCCCTGGGTGATGATGACGCCGATTGCGGCACCGGACACGGATTCCATGGTGAACGCCTGCTGGACGATGAGCGCGAGCATCGGCGGGACGGCCGACAGGTTTGTGATCACTACGAGGATGCCGAGGAACAGGTACAAGACCGCCATGACCGGCACGATGAACGCGGTGACGTTGGAAATCCGCTGCACACCGCCGAGGAAGATCGCCAGGCCGGCGACACCGAGGACGATGCCGACGATTGCCTTGAAGCCGAAGCCGGGGGTGTCCATGTTGAACGAGGTGGACAGGGAATCCACGATCGAGTTCGACTGCACGGTGTTGAACACGATGCCGTAGGTGACGATCACGATGACGGCGAAAACGGAGCCGAGCCACGGGTTCTTGAGTCCGCGCGCAATGTAGTAGGCCGGTCCGCCGCGGAATGCCGCGCCGTCTTTCACTTTGTACAGCTGTCCGAGGGTCGATTCGACGAAAGCGGTGGCACCGCCGACGATTGCGGTCACCCACATCCAGAACAGGGCACCCGGTCCGCCGACTGAAATTGCCAGCGCGACACCTGCGATGTTGGCGGTGCCCACGCGTGATGCGGCAGAGATCGAGAAGGCGCGGAAGGGCGAGATGTTCTTGTTGCCGTCTTTGTCGTGACCTGCCGGTTCCTTGATGACGCGGAACATCTCCGGCAGCAGGCGCAGCTGCACAACCCCGGTGCGCACCGTGAAGTACAGGCCCAGCGGCAGCAGGGCGAACAGCAAGACCCACCCGAGCCATCCATCGACGGTCGACAGCAGTTCGTTGAAGGCTTCCATAGGGGACTCCCAAGGTTCCTGACGGGGATGAGGTGGTCACACGATGCGTCTGTTGTCGGCGCTCGCTTCTTCCACTGTAGAACGGGTTCCACTGTAGGGCAGGAAAAGGCATGGAAATGCCGGCGGGGCGTAGTGCCTGTCAGCAGCTGCGCCCCGCGGGGGAGAGTGAATAGGAGAGAAGCGAACGAAGGGATCAGCCCTGTGCCCGGTACTTTTCGAAGACGGGCGCGAGGCGGCTGAGGCCTTCGCGGATGACTTCGGGTGTGTGGGAAACGAACGATAGGCGCAGGGTGCGGTCGTCGTGGTCTGCCACGTGGAATTCTTTTCCGGGCACGTAGATGGTGCCGTGTTCGATTGCGCTGTAGACCATTTCGGAGGCCCGGTAGCCTTCTGGCAGGCGAACCCAGATGAACATGCCGCCGGTCGGTCGGTTGAATTCGGACCCTTCCGGCAGGATTTCGCCGAGCACTTCCAGCATGGTTTCCATGCGCTGCTTGTAGGCGGCGCGGTGGACGGCGATTTTCGCGTCCAGGTCGGTGGTGTCCAGGTACTGGGCGGTGATCAGCTGGTCGAGGGTTCCCGTCTGCATCGCACTGCCCTGCTTGGCCAGGCCGATGTGCGACAGGACGTCACGCGGTCCGCGCACCCAGCCCACTCGCAGACCGGGTGACAGTGTTTTCGACACCGTGTTGCACAGCAGGCTGCGGTCGGCCAGGCGCGGGTCGGCGGAAATGGGCAGGAGGTCCGAAATCTGGTCGAACCACAGGGCTGAGTAGGGGTCGTCTTCGATCAGCCAGGTTTCGCTTTCGGCGATGATGTCGGCGACCTGTTCGCGGCGGGACTGCGGCATTGTCACGCCGGTGGGGTTTTGGAAGGTGGGGATCAGGTAGACCCCGCGCGGCTGGTGTTTGCGGATCTGTTCGGCAAGGTGGTCCGGGTCGGCGCCGTCTTCGTCTACCCGAACGGGCTGGAAGTCCACACCCTGCAGTCCGAAGGCCTGGATGGCGGACATGTAGGTGGGGTTTTCCACCAGTAGAACATCGCCCTCGTTGAAGAGGGTCTGGGCGATCAGCCCGAGTCCCTGCTGGGATCCCGAGGTGATGACGACGTCTTCGGGTTCTGTGGGCAGTCCTTTGCGGGACAGTTCGCGGGCTGCTGCGGCCAGCATGCGGCTTTCGCCCATTGTGCTGCCGTATTGCAGAGCGTCACCGCCGACCGTGTCGAGCACGATGTTCGCGGCTTCGCGGATGCCTTCAACATCGAACAGTTCGGGGTCGGGGTGGCCGCCGGCGAAGCTGATGATGCCGGGGGATTCGGCAAGGTCGAAGAGTGTGCGGATAGGGGAGGCTCCAATGCCTGCCAGATGCCTGTTCAACGCTGAACGAAAATCTGTCATGAGAGGAATAGTAAGGCATCAGGAAGCGGAATGAGACACAAAAGGGGTAGTGTTCGTTCTCGAATCTGTGCCGCGGGGAAACACCCTTTTCCCCGGGGAGCTCAGACCCGCTCTAACAACGGAGATCCCGTGCCGAATCAGACTGCTCAGACCGTGCCTTTCAGAACCGTCATCGCCTTGGGGCTGATGTTCTTCGCAGTGTTCATGGGTGCGGGGAACATTATTTTCCCGCCGCTTCTGGGGCAGCAGTCCGGAACCGCGTTTCCGCTGGCGATGATCGGTTTTCTTCTGACCGGTGTGGGTCTGCCCGCACTTGCGCTTGTGGCTGTGTCCCGAGTGGGAGGGCTTGAGCGCCTGTCCGCCCGGGTCGGCCACGCCTTCGGTGTTGTGTTCACGATCATCGCCTATCTGCTGATCGGGCCGTCGTTCGGAATCCCGCGTACCGCAACCGTGTCGTACGAGGTGGGGGTTGCCCCGCTTCTGCCGAACGCGGGTGATTCGCAGTGGCCGCTGGTGCTGTATGCCCTGGTGTTCTTCAGCATCACCCTGGTGCTGGCCGCCAACCCCACAAAGATCGTCGACTGGATCGGCAAAATGCTCGCGCCGGTGCTGGTGCTGGTTATTGCGGTGTTTGCCGTGAAAGCGCTCATCAGCCCGCTGGGCGGGTTCGGTGAGCCGGTGGGCGATTATTCAAATGCGGCTCTGCAGACTGGTTTTGTGCAGGGTTATCTGACGGTTGATGCGGTTGCCGCCCTGGTGCTCGGCATTCTTGTTGTTTCCGGCTTTGCCGGTGTTGGGGTGACCAACCCGACCATCATTCGCCGGAAGATGCCGTGGGTTGTTCTCGTCATGTCGATCGGGCTGTCACTGGTCTACATTTCGCTGGGCTACATCGGAGCCACCAGCCGTTCCGCTGTGGGTGAGCAGGACAATGGCGGGGCTCTGCTTGCCGAGGTGTCGCGTGCCCTTTTCGGTGACATCGGCGGTGCTCTTCTGGCGGCTGTCATCATCATGGCCTGCCTGACCACCTCGATTGGTCTGGTGTCGTCGATGGCGGAGTTCTTCTCGGACCTTGTTCCGAAGGTGTCCTACCGTGTGTGGGCGGTCGTGTTTTCGTTCATCGGCTTCCTGTTTGCCAATGTCGGTCTGGATGCGCTCATTGCGCTTGCTCTGCCGATGCTCATGGCGGTCTACCCGGTTACTCTGGTTCTGGTGCTCCTGTACTTCTTCGAGAAACTTTTCCGAGGTGACCGTCTGGTCTACCGTCTGGCTGTCATCTTCACGGCTGTCATCAGTGTGCTCGGCGGCCTGAAAGAAGCCGGCCTGGGTGGCGAGGTGATCGATTCGATCCTCAATGCGCTGCCGTGGGGTGCTGATGGTCTCGGCTGGGTCGTGCCCGCTCTGGCGGGTGTGGCAATCGGCGTTGTCCTGCACTTTGTTTTGGGCCGTCACGATCAGGATCACACCGCCCGTCTTGACGCCCGGATGAAGGAAAAGTCCGGCGGAACGCTGTAAGAGCGGGATTCAGCTGTTGTGGGCCAGTGCCCACATTCGCAGTGCCACGTGGATGTCCAGAAATCGCGCGGGCTCTCGCCAGTCGGCTCCGAGTAGGGTGGAAATCCGCTCCATGCGCTGACGGACAGTATTCGGGTGAACGTGCAGCCTTTCCGCGCATTCAGAGACGCGCGAACCGGTTTCTGCCAGTGCCCATGCTGTCTCCAGAAGCTTGGTGCCGTGGGCGCGGTCATAGGCCCGGAGCGGCTCAATGTGTTTTAGCGGTGAATCTGCATCCGGTCGGTTTGCGAGGGCTTCGGAGAGCAGCCCGACGGTTCCCAGGTCTTCGCCGACAGCAATTCGGCCCGAAGCCCCCAGTACCTTCAGCATGCTTCGGGCGCGTTCTGCGTTGCGATGAGCTTCGTGGGCACTGGCGGGCTCTGTGAACGTGCTGCTGACTCCCGCGGTGATCCGCGGGCGCGTCCCTTGGGAATCTTTGCTGCGCACGAGTTCTTCACAGCGCTCGCCGATGCCCCTGACCCACGCTTCTTCTGGAATGAGGGCGCAGATGTGGCCGTGGTGACGGGCAACGACAGAGCGATCGGTGTGGACCAGCGCAGATCGAAGCTTTTGCAGCAGAACGGCGGAATGCTCGGCTTCGAGTTCATCGCTGCTCTCGATTGAGACGCTCAGCAGGCGGAACGGGCGGTCAGTAGAAATGCCGAGTTCCTCTACCGCCCTCTTGGTTTCTGGGTTGTGGGGGATCGTGCCCAGAAGTGTGTCGAGGAGAACGCGATCCTGCCTGACGGATTCGTCTTTCTGTGCTCGCTCCATGAGAACTGCCAGGCCCAGAAACGTGGCGATCCGCTGCAGCCTTGGAAACAGCCCTTCCGGAAGTTCGGCTTCGACTATCAGCGTTGCCAGGTGTTCGCCTCCGCCCAAGCCGCAGGCGGCTGTCACACCATCAACGGTTATCGGCTGTGCGGAGTGCCGCGCGGTCTGAATCGGCTCATGCAGGTGCGAAGGAGGTTCCTCCGTGCCCGGCAGGACCGTGACGGGCGCACCCAACAGCTGCTGCACTGTTTCTGCCGCCGATTCAGGACTGTCACCGCGCATAATCGACTCCAGCAACCTGCTTTCCAGCTGAAGGACCTCCTGGAGGTCAATCACGCGCTCAGCCTCGAGCTCATGCCGAGTGTTCAGGCGGTCTAGAGCGGCTTCGACCTCGTCAAGACGAGTCGAGTACTCCAAAGCGACAGCCGTGTGCAGTGCCAAGGTCTCAAGCACCGCTTTGATGTCCGCGCTGTATTCAACGGGATGACGGTCTGCAATCAAGAGGGCGCCGTGAGTGACGCCATGCAGAGTCATCGGCATCCCCAGAATTGAACGAACGCCTTCTCCCCGCACGCGCTTGTCGATGTCCGGAAGATGCAGAAGTCGTGGATCTTCTAGGTAGTTGATGGTTCGCACTGGCTCGCGTCCGGTCGCGGCCCGCCCGAGGACACCCGTGCCCAGTGGCATGCGGATGTCGCGGTATCCCTGCGTTCGTATGCCGACGGAATAGCGGATAAAGGTTTCGCGGCCTCGGTTGAGTGAAATGTAGGCCATGTCTGAACCGGTCAGGCGCCGCGTTCTGGTGAGGACATCGTGCATGATCAGTGAAATGTCCTGCGTGGAGGTCATCATGCGGGCGATTTCGCCGACCTCGTTGAGAAGTTCGCTGCGTTCAACGAGCGACGCAATGCTCTTTTCTAGATCGACCACGTGAGGATCATGTCCGGCTGTCAGGGCTTTAGGTGACGACATGTGAAAACCTCCACTCGGCCGCAGAAAGTATGTAGGACTTACTATATGCGGAGTGTGTTCTGTGTCATAGCGTGAATGTGACTGCTGGCAGCGACGACAGCAGTCACATTCGTCCGAATCACAGAGAGAGCACTGTCATGAGCGATATGAAACTTCATTTCCTTTCCACCGGTGTCATGGACTGCGACCTCACCTGGCTTCTGCTGGAAGGTGGGAACACCATCAAGAGCCGATCCCAGAAGAACGACCCGCCGCCATGGGGCGAAGCTCCGACGCACGCGGTCCTCATCGAAACCGACGGCCAGAAGATCCTGTGGGATACCGGTGTTGCGCGCGACTGGGAACAGAGGTGGGCTCCTATTGGCATGCAGGAGTTCTTCCCGGTGCAAGAAGACCCAGCGGGTCCCGGCTATCTTGACAGCGCCCTCGCTGATCTCGAACTGACCCCCGATGACATTGATGTCCTCGTGCTGTCTCACCTCCACTTTGACCACGCCGCCAACGCTCAGGACTTCAACAACGGCAAGACGCGCATCCTGTGCCACGCCGATGAAATCGAAGGTGTGAAGTCAATTCAGGGGGAAGGTGCCGGTGGGCACCTGGTTTCGGACTTCGCCGGACTGCCTTTCGAAGCGATTCACGGTGACGACGAAATCGCGCCCGGAGTTTCGGTCATCCACACACCGGGTCACACATGGGGAACCATGAGCCTTCGCGTTGATCTGCCCAATGATGGAACACACATCTTCACGTCCGATGCGGTGTACCTCGGGGCTTCCTGGGGGCCGCCGGCGATCGGCGCAGCCATCGTGTGGGACTCGGTTCAGTGGCTCGAGTCTGTCGACAAGCTCCGCAGGATCCAGGAGCAGACCGGGGCCAAGATGATCTTCGGCCACGATGCCGAACAGCGCAAAACCATGAAGATTTCGCCAAACGGCTACTACTCCTAAGGGGCGAGGATGATCGTTTACGACGTGAAGTGCGGTGCGGGTCATCGTTTTGAGGCGATGCTCAAAACCATGGACTCGCCAACACCAGACTGCACCTGCGGTGAGCCGACTCGGCGCATGATTACTCGCGTCAACAGAGGAAACGCAGCCTCTGCGGGACGCTCACGCGATGAAATGCCAAACACGTGGCGAGGCATCGGCAACGGCAACCGCGACCTCGTTCGCGGGTGGCACAAAGAAATGCGCAAACGCGAAAAGCTCGAAGAGAAGTATCCGGAACTCGGCGGCGACCGTCGCCCGGTCATCGCTCACGAAGGGAAGTTCGAGGCGAGTCCAGTTCGTGCCGGTGACGCTGGCAGCGATGCTCTGGCCCGGGCAGCCTTCGGCCCGGCGCCGAGCTCGGATGCGGCGACCACCGCCCAGAATTCAGGAGGTTCCCGATGAAGATCACCGGCGCAGTGCTTGAGCGCATGGATGCTGAACGGCCCTACGCGCAGTCGCAGCCCATCAGCATTTCCGAGGTCGAACTGGCAGGCCCGGGACCCACTGAAATCCTCGTGCGGATCGAAGCGGCGGGTGTCTGCCACTCTGACCTTTCGGTGGTCGACGGCAACCGCCCCCGCCCTACACCCATGCTGTTGGGGCACGAGTCGGCGGGCATTGTCGAAGAGATCGGCAGCGACGTCGAAGGCATTTCTGTGGGCGACCGGGTCAGCATGTCGTTCCTGCCGCGCTGCGGCGAATGCCGCGAGTGCCGCACAGACGGCAAACTCCCGTGCTCTGTTGGTTCGAAGACCAACAACGACGGCGTTCTGCTGCACGGTTCGGCCCACCTGACTCGTGACGGCGAGAACGTTTACCACCACCTGGGTGTAAGCGGCTTTGCCACCCACGCGGTTGTCGACGCCGCCAGCGCGGTCGTTGTGCCGCCGGAACTTCCGGCAGACATCGCGGCAGTGCTCGGCTGTGCCGTGCTGACCGGGGGAGGGGCGGTGCTCAACGCCGCCAAGCCCGGCCCGGAAGACTCCGTCATGATCGTCGGTCTGGGCGGTGTCGGCATGGCTGCCCTCATCGTGGCGCTGGCTCAAGACGTCAAAGAGGTCATCGCCGTCGACGCCCTTGAGGAAAAACTCGAGCGCGCCAAGGAACTCGGTGCTGACCGCGTTTTCACACCTCAGGAAGTCGCCGAACAGGGCATCACCGCCGACAGGGTCATCGAAGCTGCCGGCAACGCCAAAGCCTTCGAGACCGCCTACAGCGCGATCGGCTTCGGCGGGTCCATGGTGACGGTCGGCCTGCCCAACCCGGCAGCCACCTCGACAATTGCGCCCCTGGCACTGACCGCCGGGGCTCGCGAAGTCAAGGGCTCCTACCTGGGTTCGGCGGTGCCGTCCCGTGACATCCCGACCTACGCGAAGCTGTACCTGGAGGGCAAGCTGCCGGTGGATGAGCTGATCTCCTCGCGCATCCGCCTGTCCGAAATCAACGAGGCCATGGACCAGCTGGCCGACGGGCGCGCCATCCGCCAGGTGATCGTGTTCGACGAATCCGCTGAAACCGCCACGGTCTGACATTCGGGCGTACAGAGCGGGCGGGGCAGGCCATCTGCCTCGCCCGCTCTTCTATGACGAGGCGCTCGTTTTCTATGACGAGGTGCCGTCCAGCAACCGTCGCACCTGCTGCGGATCCGCTGTGGACAGGCTGCACTCGTAACCACGGCACACGGTTGCCGTGCCGGTCTGCGGCTGGCCAGCCGCACTTCCGGGGGCCTGCCTGCTGAGCACGGTCGTCACTGGGTGGCGGGCGCCGATGCTCAGCAGGTGGGGGTCGTCGCTTTCAACCCGTACGGCGTTGAGCAGTCCTTCTGCCGTCACCTGCAGCCAGCCGGCCGCCCGCGGTGCGCGGTACATGATGTCCGATGCCGCAAGCACCAACCGCTGTGCCGTCAGCAGCCACTGCGGACCGTCAGCTGTTTCATCCAGCAGACCCAAGCACAGAGCCGCGTGGGCGGCAGCTGCCACACCCGACGGCTCGGTGTCATCAAATGCGCTCATCCCGACTGTGGTCAGCAGGGGATCGTGTTCGTAGTCCCGTACGGTGCCTTCGAGGAAGCGCTCGCTGAGCTCGGTGAGAAGCTCCTGAGCCACGCTGGTTTTGCCCAGTTCCGCCGCGGCTCCCGCCAGCTGTGCCCAGTCCGCAAGCCCCGCCGCACCTGGACCGGGCTCACCCTGAAAGGCAGAGCGGGCCAAACCGGTGTCCGTGCGCAAAGCTGCGGCAGCGGCAAATGCTTCTTCAGCGGCGCTAAGCCATTCGGGCTCGACAAAAACAGCTGAAGCAAATGCAAAAGCCGATGCCGTCATAGCGGTGTGCGCCGTGATGAGCTTGTCATCACGCAAAGGGGCGAAGCGGTCTTCGCGCGCTCGCAGCAGGCGTTCGCGGGCAGTCAGCGCTGTCTCTGTCAGCCATGGTTCCGACTGGCTGTCATCGCTGTTCTGGCCAGCCTCAACATTCTCAGCCCACTGTTCAATTCCCGGAGCGTGGAGCACAAAGCCCAGCTCTTCCGACAGAACAGGTGCGTAGGGAGATCCGGTGAGCTCCACCTCGTGATCTTCCAGATAGTAGGCGCCCTCGGCCGGCTGCCCGTGCGCATCGAGAGAATCGGCGTCAAGCGCAGTGGCAAAGCCGCCGGAATCCAGGCGCATGTCCCGCAGCAGGAATTCGGCGGTGTCATAGGCCTCGCGGCGGGCTAGCCGAGCCCAGCGGGAACCGGGCTCCAGCGACTCTTCCAGCCCAAACCACGCGGAGGTCGCCCGCAGGTAGAGAGCGTTGTCGTACAGCATCTTCTCGAAGTGCGGCACCGACCAGTGCGGGTCGACGCAGTAGCGGAAAATCCCGCCGGCAACGTGGTCGCGCAGACCGCGTGAAGCCATCGATAAGAACGTGCGGCGGATGAACGTCAGCCGTTCCGGACCACGGTGGTGGCTCTTGATGAGAGCCATGAGCGACATGAGCGGCGGGAACTTCTGTGCGGAACCGAAACCCCCGTTTGTGGCATCGGCTTCGTCCATGAGCGCCCAGTGCTGGGCGCCCAGAATGTCGGGGGAGACCGCGTCGGCGAAAGAGCGGTCGAGGTGCCGCTGGTCGGTCTGCGCGGCTGAGTCAGCAGGGCAGGCCTGCCCCGGTGCCCCGGTCTGTGCAGCTTGCGCTTGAGTCTGCGCGGATTCTGGGCCAGCCGCCAGCTGTTCAAGAGTTGAGCGCATCTTCGCCGTGATGTCCGCAACCTGCTCCCGCCGCTCCTGCCACGTGTTGGCAACAGCCTGCAGGACCATGGAAAACGACGGCTGACCCATGCGCGGCTGCGGTGGGAAATAGGTGCCCAGGAAGAACGGCACCCCGTCGGCATCGGCAAACGCCGTCAGCGGCCAGCCGCCATGACCGCGCATGGCCTGCAGCGCGTTCATGTACTGCTCGTCGACGGCGGGGAGTTCCTCGCGATCGACCTTGACCGCAACGAAGTGTTCGTTGATCTGCGCCGCGATTGCGGGGTCACTGAAGGACTCCCGCGCCATGACGTGACACCAGTGACAGGTGGAGTAGCCGATCGACACCATGACCGGCACATCGCGCCGTTTGGCCTCTGCAAAAGCCTCCGGGCCCCACGGGTACCAATCGACCGGCTGGTCGGCGTGGGCACGCAGGTACGGCGAGGTCGCCCCCGCCAAACGGCTGGTGTGTCCGGCGCTTCCGGCCTCAGTCATCCGCCAGCCCTCATCCCAGGTGCGCTGCGGCGACCTTGACGAGGGCTTCGACATCCTCAACCGCCGCCATTTCCCTAGCAGAGTGCATGGACAGAAGCGGGATTCCCGCGTCAACGACCGTCATGCCCAGGCGGGTGGCCGTCAGCGGGCCGATGGTCGAACCGCACGGCATGGCGTTGTTCGATACGAACGGCTGGTACTGCACACCGGCCTCGTCGCACAGGCGGGCCCATTCGGCGGTCCCCACAGCATCCGTTGCATAGCGCTGTACGGCGTTGAGTTTCAGCAGCAGCCCTTCACCGAGGGTCGGCCGCACCTGTGGGTCGTGGCGCTCTGGATAGTTCGGGTGGACGGCGTGGCCGGCGTCAGCGGAGATGCAGATGGAGCCCGCTATAGCCTTCAGGTGTGCTTCCCTGTCAGCTCCCACGCTGATGGACACTCGCTCCAAAATGTCTGCGAGCATTGGGCCCGATGCGCCCGTGCGGGTTTCTGAGCCGACCTCTTCGTGGTCGTTGGAAATGAAGACCGACACGGCTGTCAGGTTCTTCGTGTCGAGTTCTTCCATTGCCCGCAGGCCGGCGAACGTGGAGGACAGGTTGTCCATGCGGGAGCACGCCAGCAGCTCCTGGGCTGCTCCGAACAGGGCGGCTTCCTGCACGGGTGCGGTGATGACATCGTGGCCGACTACCTGATCAGCGGAAACACCGGCGGATTCGGCCAGCAGCGCGAGGACGTCGCCGCCGCACACCTCAAGGCCGACAACCGGCACGGTGTGCTGCTGGCGGTCGAGTTTGAGTCCGTCGTTGACCTGCCGGTCCAGGTGAATGGCCAGCTGGGGGATGCGGGCAATGCCCGGCGTGCGGGCAAGCACGGTCGTGCCGTCGCGCAGCGCCAGTCTGCCGGCAAAGCACAGTTCGCGGTCAAGCCACGAATTGAGCAGCACACCGCCGTACACTTCAACGCCCACCTGGGTGAAACCGGCGGCGGTGTGTGTCCCTCCCGGCTTGAGCTTGAAGCCCGGCGAATCCGTGTGCGCACCGAAAACCCGGTAGCGCAGAGCATCAGCGGAAACATCAGCCGGCAGGGCAAATGCGGCCACGGCGCCTTCGCGCACCAGAACGTAGCGGCCGCCGGGGACCAGGTTCCACGTCTGCGCTTCATCAAGCAGCTCGTAACCTGCAGCCTGCAGCCGGCGGGAGGCTTCGTCGGCTGCGTGGTAGGACGACGGCGATGCCGCGGCATACTCGCCGAGTTCCAGCGCGGTCTTCCGCGCTGGGGTCAATGACGCTTGGGTCAACTGGGCGGCGGCCTGCGCCGAGGAATTCTGCGCGGCTGTCTTTTCAGCGGCGGTGGACATGCGCTCCTCCTGAGCTTGTCGTCACAGCGCTGGACTCAGAGCCGCCTGTTAGCCTTGCACGGTGTTCTCTGGTCTAGCGCGGCTGGTGGGCTGGGGTTTCTTCCCCCTGGCGATACTGGCAAAACTACCGTATGCCATGTCGGTTGTAGCCGTCATGACATCTGTCGTGGGCGTACGCGGTTCCTACACGCAGGCCGGTGTGGCCTCTGCTCTCGTGGGCCTGGCCACCGCGTTTTCCGGCCCGTTCTTCGGTTGGTTTGCCGACCGCTTCGGCCAGCGGGGGCTGCTTCTGTGCCTCGCGGTGACAAACGGGGCTTCGCTGTGGGGCCTGGGCTGGGCGCTGCGGGCTGACGCCCCCACATGGGTCCTCTACGCCGCTGCCTTCGCAATCGGCGCCACTAGCCCGCAGGCGGCGTCCATGGTCCGCTCCCGCTGGCTTGAGGCCATCCGCGGCTCCTATTCCGGCACCCAAGCCGAGAAGGCCACCTCGGTCGTTCTGCCCTATGAATCGTTCACCGACGAGGCTGTTTTTGTCGCCGGACCGATCATCGTGGGCGCCATTGCGGTGGCCTTCGGAATTGTTGTGCCGCTTGATGTTGCAGCGTTGACCACTCTCATCGGGATCAGCGGCTTTGCGCTGCACCCGTCTTCGCGCTTTGTGCGCGGCCACGTTCGGAACCTGATGGAGCAGTCCACAGCTGACGAGGCGGAGAAATCTCCCGCTGTTGCTCCGGCTTCCGAGATCTTCCGGCTGTCTGTTCTGCTGCCGCCGGCCGGTATGGCCTGCATCGGCATGTTCTTCGGTTCGACGCTTGCCAGCCTCACCAGCTTCCTGGAGCAGTTCGACAAGGCGGCTGCCGCGGGCATGTACTACGCCGTCATGGGTGTGGGATCGGCGCTGTGTGCTTTTGCCGTTGTGCTTCTGCCTCGTGGCTTCACCTTCGCGGCCCGCTGGATGGTGTTTGCCGCGGTGGCATTCACAGGAACCCTCCTGTTTACGGTGCTGCCGGTGTTCCCCGCGGTTCTCGTGGGCCTGGTTCTGTGCGGTGTGGGCATCGGCCCGACGCTCGTGACACTGTTCTCGATTGCCGCGGAGGTCGCCCCTGTGGGCCGTGTGACAACCGTGATGGCCATGATGACCACGGGCGTTGTTGTCGGCCAGGCGCTCATCAGCGCGATCGTCGGCTCTCTCATCGACGCCTACGGCACTTCGGCGGGCTTCCTTGTAACCTCGAGTGCCTGCGCTTCGCTCTTTGCGCTCAGCTGCCTCAATATGTACCGTCGTCGGATTGATGTTTCGGCGGCTTCGCTTCGGGCGTAGAACCCTGTTCTCGTGCAGCCATCGACGCTATTGTTGATCCTGGTCCGTGCAGAACTGCTCAACAGAAGGTGATCAGTGGAACAGTACAGAGCAGATTGGGAGGAGTGGCACGACTCCCGAATCGCCGGTCTGGCGACCCCGAACGGGTGGCTCTCGCTCACGGGCCTCATCTGGTTGGCCGAAGGTGATGAGCGAACAATCCGTGAGATTCCCGGGACGTTCACCCGCAGCAGCGAATGGCTGCACTTCGACCCCGAACCGGGCAGCTCGGCAGGTCCTACGGCCTCAGCTCTTGACGTCATGGAAGACGACATCACCTTCCCGCGGGCCGAGCGCGTGCAGGTCGTGCGCAGCGTCGACACCGGCCGGCTGTCCGTCTGGCTGCCGCAGGGCGCTTCGCTCATGTGGCTGACCGACGGGCCCGTTGTCATCGAAGCCCTCAACCGCGACGGCTACATGGGTCTGCGGATCCGCGATTCCCGTTCGAAGCTGCTGAGCAACTTCATCGACATACCCGCCTTTGAACTCGATCGGAGCTTCGCAGCTCAGGGCCAGTTCACCCCGTACGCCCAACCGGAGCTTCGGCGGATCGACACGGCGGCTCCCGGCCTGCAGATCAACACCTATGTTGTGGGCACCGTCGAATTCGATCTGCACGGAACCACGCACACACTGCTGGCCACGGGACACCCCGAAACCGGTCTCCACCTGGACTTCTACGACGGCACCAACGGCGGCACCACCTCGCAGTGGCGTCGCCTGTCGATCGGCACCCCCGACTCATCGGGACGTGTCATCGTCGACTTCAACCGCGCCGTCAACTACCCCATGGCCTTCACCCCGTTCGCCACGTGCCCCGCACCCGTACCCGAGAACCGGATCAGCGAACCGATCACGGCCGGCGAACAGGCACCTCGGCAGACCCTGAGCGAAAACGGTCTGCGCACCCCGATCGTCATCGTTGAGACCAGCGGCGACCTCTTCTTCGGCCGCACGCTCGACCAGCTGGCCGAAGGCGGAATCCACTGCGATTTCGTGCGCTTGCACGAAGGCGAACAGCTGCCGAGCCTCATCGGCTATCAGGGCGTCATCATCTTCGGCTTTGCCGACGGTGACGACGAACAGCGGTGGACGGTCTCACGCGACGATGTCATCGGGTTCCTCGATGACGCCATGAGCTCGCACATTCCAACCATTGCCGTCGGTGATGCCTGCCGACTGCTGGAGGTGGCCGCCGGAGCGCAGATTGACGGGGGAGATCTCCCTGTTCCGCAGTCGCTCGTGTCGGAAGTCGATTCGGTGGAAGTCAGCCTCAGCGACGACGTTGCCGACGACGCGCTGTTCCGCAACATGGTCACCAGCCCCAACGCCCCACTGGGCCGGCTGCGCGCCAGCACGGAAGGCGAAGACGAATCGCTCATCCGCTCGTGGAACGACCTGGTCAACCGCTTCATCCGCATGCTCCACACCGAACGCAGCTGAACGGGCCCGGTCCAGTAAACAGCCGAGGTGCCGTCCAGGTCCCAGCCGGGCGGCACCTCGTGCGTTTGTTATTCGAGCGTTCTGCTGATCAGGGCAGATATTGAGGCAAAAACTGGATTCTCCTCCGCGTATGCCCTAGACGGCAGAGCGGCTTTTAGCCAGCTGTTCGGGAGCGTCAGTCGTCTTCCGGTTCGTCGACGATGGAGCCGTCGATGGCCGAAACATAGACGTCGACCGAATCAGTCTTGCCCTCGGGGTAGATCTCAACACTCCAGGTGGGCTGTCCGTCGGTGTCCAGGTCAGCCTCATCAATGGTGCCGGCCTGCTCGTCGATGGCCTTCTTCAGAGCGTCTTTCAGCGAAGTCTTCGCCTTCTTCAGGGCGTCGACGTCTTCCCTTTCAGCCTCGTCGTCGTCTTTTTTCTTCTTGACGATTTCGGTGCCTTCGGCATTGATCTCAACTTCGTGTTCTTCCGAGCCCTTGAGAACAGTCAGTTCCCAGGTCTTTTCGTCGTCGAAGTCGATCTCAATCGCCTTGCCGTCGATTTCCTTTTCCGCCAGGTCGATCGCAGCCTGAGCGGCTTCCAGGCTGCCGCCCTTTTCATTCTGGGATTCGCCGGAGGCGGCAGCGGATTCGCTGCTTGAACCCTCAGCCTGCGTGGTCGGCTGGGCATCTTCGATCTGCGGTTCTTCTTCAGAGTTTCCACAGCCGGCCAAAGCGAGAGCGCCGGCAGCAGCGGATGCGGCAAGGAAGGTTGAAAGCTTCGTCATGAGGAATGCACTGTCCTTTCGTTGTGTGCGTGCACTAAGTCAGTGCCGTCAGTGTGGGGGTCAACCCGCGTACGGCTGACCCGTCAGAGGACGTCGCCGGAGCGGTGGTGGATGTAGATGTCCTTCGGCTTGTCAGCGCCGTCCTGTTTGATGCTGACCTTCCAGCTGAGTTGGCCGTCCTTTGTGTCCGGGCCGACTTCAACGACTTCGCCGCGTGTGTTGCGGGTTGCCGACTGGATGGCCTGGTCGACTGTCTGACGCATGAGCGAATACTGGTTCGTGGCACCTGACGGCGGGTTTTCGGCCTTGTCCTTGGCCGTCACTTCCGCACCGTCAGCGCTGACGTGAACCGGTGTGTTCTTCCCGCCGTCGTAGACGGTCACCAGCCAGCCGTCGTCTTCCTTTTTCAGGCCGACGGCCTGGCCGCTGTCGCTCACTTCTGCAACAGCGGTTTGAACAGCGGTGCGTGCCGCTTCGGATGACTTGTTGGAGTCCTGCCCGCCGCCGACCGTGGCGATGCCGCCGGCCGGCTCTTCAGAGGCAGAAGGTTCTTCCTGGGTTGCGGGTGCTTCGCTCGGCGCATCCTCCTTGACGGCGCAGCCGCTGAGAGCGAGTGCGAGCGAGCCGCCGATGACGGCGGCAGTGCGGAACGAGGGCAGGCGAACCGAGGACAGCAGGGGGTTCTTCTTCATAGTCTTCACGTTAAAAGCGGGTCCTTAGAGTTTCTTCAGTGCTGGTGAAGCACATCACCAGATGGTGACGCGCTCTTCCGGGGCCAAGTACATGCCGTCGCCGGGCTTGGTGCCGAAGGTTTCGGCAAACGCGTCCATGTTCTTGACCACCTGGTTGCAGCGGAACTCTTCGGGCGAATGGGGGTCAATGGCCAGGCGGCGCTTGCGCTCTTCTTCGCGGAACTTGGAGCGCCACGCAGCGGCCCACTGGCAGAAGAACGCTTCGCGGTCAGCTTGGCTCAGCGGTTGTCCGCTGTTCTCCGCGGCCAGCTGCAGGGCCTTCCAGCTGATTCCCAAACCGCCGAGGTCGCCGATGTTCTCGCCGATCGTCAGTTCGCCGTTGACGGTGCTGCCGTCCGTAACTTCCCACGGCGACAGCGCGGAGTACTGGTCGATGAGTTTGCGGGTGCGCTCTTCAAAGCCCGCCCGGTCTTCGTCAGTCCACCAGTTGACGAGGTTTCCGTCCCCGTCGTAGCGGGACCCCTGGTCGTCGAAGCCGTGGCCGATTTCGTGGCCGATGACAGCCCCAATCGCACCGTAGTTCGCGGCATCGGAAGCCTCAGCGTCGAACATGGGCGGCTGCAGGATGGCTGCGGGGAACACGATTTCGTTGAGCACGGGGTGGAAGTAGGCGTTGACCGTCTGCGGGGTCATGAACCATTCGGTGCGGTCAACAGGGCCGCCGATGCGCTCCAGCTGCCTTCGGTGTTCTGCCTGCGCGGACCGGCGGATGTTGCCTACCAGGTCATCGGCGGCCACTGTGAAGCTGTACTTTCGCCACACATCGGGGTAGCCGACCTTGACGGAGAACTTCGACAGCTTCTCCAGGGCGCGGGTCTTCGTGATTTCGGTCATCCAGTCGAGGTCCCTGATGGAGTTTTCGTAGGCCTTCAGCAGGTTGTCGACGAGTTCCGTGATGGCCTGCTTTGAGGCCGGTGGGAAGTGCTTCTGCACGTAGAGTTTGCCCACCAGTTCGCCCAGGTGGCCTTCAACGGTGCTGATCCCGCGCTTCCACCTTTCGCGCAGTTCGGGAGTGCCGGACAGGGTCCGGCCGAAGAAGCCGAAGTCCTCTTCGACGATGTCGGAACTCAGGTAGCCCGCGTAGCGGCTGAGAACACCGAACAGCAGCCACGCCTTGAGGGTGGGAAGCTCGGTGCTGTTCCACAGCCCGGCTGCTCCGGTGACGAAGTCGGGTTCGCGCACGATGAACTGCTCGGGTTCGGGCTGAATGCCGAGGGCTTCAAGCCACGAGTCGAGGTCGAACCCGGCAGCGAGCTCGCGCAGCTGTTCGGGCGTGGTCGGGTTGTAGGTGGCTTCGGCATCGCGCGTGCGGACATTGTCCCAGTGGTGCTTGGCCACAGCGGTTTCGAAGTCGAAGACGGTGCGGGCGAAATCAGCGTCTGACAGGCCTGAGTATTCACTCAGCCCGCCCAGGCGGGACATCGCCTCGAGGTGGGCGAGGAAGGCTTCGCGGATCGGCGCGGATTCTTCCGTCCGGTAGTAGGACTCGTCCGGCAGGCTGAGGCCGGACTGTTCGAAGTACAGTGCGTAACGGTCGGAGTTCTTGGCGTCTGCGGACACGAAACCGGCCAGCAGACCGCCCACACCCTCCTGCTCCAGCCGGCCCATGACGGCGGCGAGCTCGTCCTTGCTGCCGGCGTCGGCAATCGCCTGGAACTGCTCGCGCAGTGGGCTGACACCCAGCTGTTCGATTGTGTCGACGTCCATGAATGATGCGTAGAGGTCCGCCGGCATCTGGGTGTCCGGGTCGGCATCCGAATCGGCCTGCTGCAGGTCGGTGATGATGGTGCGGACGTTCTCTTCGGCCGCGTCGAACAGTCCGCGCATGGCTCCGTCGCCGGCGCGGTCGTCGGGAATCACGTGGCCGTCCAGCCACGCGCCGTTGACGCGGCGGAACAGGTCGTCCCGGAAAGTTGCGGAAGGGTCTCCGTAGGGCAGTTCAGCTGAAGTCATGGCATCCACGCTACCCGGGCGGGGCCGGTATCGCTGACAGGCTCTGCCGGGTGAAAGGCGATGTGCCATCGTAGTGACTATGAAGCCCTTCCGCATTGCCTTTGTGTGCACCGGCAACATCTGCCGCTCCGCTATGGCCGAAATGATGCTCAAACATGAACTGGCCGGCCAGGGCCGGACCGATATTGAGGTCGAATCATTCGGCATCAGCGACGAAGAGGTCGGCAATCCCATCGACTATCGGGCGCGTGCTGAACTGGAGAAGAACGAGGTGCCTGTCACCGAGCACAGTCCCCGCCAGCTGCGGGCAGAGCACCTGGCTGATATCGATCTGGCAATCGCCATGACGTCGCGTCACGTAGCGGGCATCCGCCGTTTGGAGAAGCAGGCAGGTGGACATGTGCCGACGGTGCGCATGCTCCACCAGTTTGACGAGGGTGCGAATCCGAATGAAGACCCTGAAGCAGCGGCGGTCGCCGATGTCGCTGATCCCTGGTACGGAACAGCTGACGATTTCATAACGACTTACCGAGAGCTCGCTGACGCACAGCCGGGGATCATCACCGCGGTGGACGCCATAAGGGACAATTGAGGGCACGAACCTCGCCCGCACACCGACTGGAGAAGTACTGATGACTACCCGTTCTTCGCTTTCCCGGCTTCTTGCAGCCGTACTTTTCGCCTGTTTGGCTTTGGCGTTCGGTTCGGTGCCCGCACAGGCGCATGACCAGCTCATCGGCTCGAATCCCAAGCAGGGCGCCAAACTGGATAAACAGCCCGAGTGGATCGAACTGAACTATTCGGGTGAAATCCAGGACATCGGCACGGAAATCCGCGTCGAGCGAGACGGTGAAGACTACTCCGCTGGCGAAATCACAGTGGAGGGCCGCACCGTCAAGTCGGCTCTGCCGGACGATCTCAAGCCCGGCGACTACACGATTGCCTGGAGGGTTGTCAGCCAGGACGGACACCCCATTTCCGGCACGGTTGAATTCACCATCCTTGACTCCGCCGGAAGCGGTGGCGAAGTCGAGGATACTGGCGATGACGAAGCCGCAGACAAGGCCGAAGGCGACCAGCAGTCAAACGCCTCGGATCAGGAAAAGGCCAGCGAGGAAGGCTCCGGAGTTTCCCCGGTCGTGCTGATTCTGCTGGCAGTTGCCGGCCTCGGTGCCCTCGCCGCGGTCATCATGATGTTCACCCGCAAGAAGAACATCACCGAAGACAACTGAGGACTGCCGCAGCCAGATCATCCGCAACGGCTGTGAGCACGGGCCCCGGATCGGACATCGCCTGTTCGACCGGGGCCTTGTCTGTCAGCTGAAACAGCCCTGCCAGGCCTTCTCTCGGTACCTCCGGATCAGCTGAACCGCAGACCACAAAAACCGGAAGGTCGGCCCTGTGGGCGCGCTCAATGACGACCGCGGGGCCTTTTCCGCTGAGTGTCTGCACATCAAAGCGCCCTTCGCCGGTGATGACGACATCAGCCTCGGCCAGCGCCTTATCGAAGCCCGTGAGGTCCAGGACAAGATCGGCTCCGGACTCCATGTGCGCGCCGAGTACGAGCGCTGCGAAGCCCATGCCGCCGGCAGCCCCGGCACCGGCCAGTCCGGCAGTGTCCTGAGCTTTGAGCAGCCGGGCGAATTCGGCCAGCTGAGCATCGAGTTCTTCGACAGTCTGTTCGTCCGCACCTTTCTGCGGCCCGAACACGGCGGCGGCACCCCGCTCTCCGGTGAGCGGATTGTCGACATCGCACGCCACCGTGAGCTCAATGCCGTCCAGAAGCTGCAGCGGGCCCGACATATCAACTTCAGCCGCACGCGCCAGCGCTCCACGCGGATCGTCAACCCGCTGGCCGTGAGCGTCAAAGACCACAGCACCGAGCCCCATGAGCATCCCGATCCCACCGTCGGTGGTGGCAGAACCGCCCAGGCCCAGCACGATCGAGCGTGCCCCGGCTTTGACTGCGTGGGCAATGAGCTCGCCGGTGCCCACGCTCGTGGCAGCCCGTGCGCTGGCCGGATCGACGGAGCCTCCCTGCCTCTGCAGCAATGCTAGGCCGCTCGCTTCGGCCATTTCGATGATCGCCTGCTCGCACCGCAGTGCCCACCGGGCAGTCACGGTGCCGCCCAGCGGCCCGGTGACCGGCGCCTCGTGAAGTGAGAAGCCGGCGGCGCGTGCCGCCTCGAGCGTGCCATCGCCCCCGTCTGCAAGAGGAGTGGCATCGACCCTGATGCCGGCCCCCTCGAGGGCGGGGCGCAGGTGGTCCGTCACCTGGGCTGCGGTGAGGGTGCCCTTGAACTTATCGACAGCGATGAGAGCGCGCATGGCATCAGCATGGCACAGAAATCCGGTACGAGGCGCCGTCTGCCACAGCGCGAGACTTCCAGCACGGCGGACTGTCTGGTGGGGGAATTTTGGTGCGGCGAGCCGTATGCGCTTACTGTTGACGTGTGACTACCAATACGCACACATCACAGAAAAGCTTTCTCGTTACCTGGTTGCTGGCCTGGTTCCTCGGAACCCTGGGCATCGACCGCTTCTACCTTGGCAAGATCGGCACCGGCGTGCTCAAGCTCATCACACTGGGCGGCTTCGGCATCTGGGCGATCATCGACCTCATCATCTACCTGGTCGGTGCAGGCCGCGATAAGAGCGGCCAGCCGCTGGAGGGCTACGAACAGCACAAGAAGCTGGCATGGATTGTGACCATTGTCCTGTTTGTGCTGGGCATCGGATTCGGTGGCTGCAGCGTGACCAATCTCGGTGACCTGCAGTCGGACGCCATGGCGCTCGGCCTCTGATCTTAAAGCTCTAGAGCACAGAAGAACCCCGGTTTGCGCCGGGGTTCTTCTGTTGTCTGCGGCTTGGCGCGAGGTGAGTCGCGCCAACACGGTAGGGGCTGGGGGTGAGTGTCGCTTAGGCGTTCGGCGCCAGCACCGTTCCTGCTCCGCGCCGGCGGATGGTGGGCACGGTGACGCTGCCGTCACCTGCCGAGGCGCCTGCCGGGGGTGCGCTCTTGCCGCACGGCAGGGTTGCCGGGGCTTCGGCTGCGGGGGCGTCGTCTGTATTACCGCCCATGGCCTCAGCGTGTGCCTTGCGGTGGGCACGCAGCCTGTCGCGCAGGGCTCGGGCGTCGTCCTGGCCGACGATTTCGAAGCCTCCGTCGACGATCATGTCGAGGTCGTCTTCAGCCGCCTGCCCTTCTGAGGTGAGGTAGTCGCCCAGGAACAGCGAGTTGACCACGTGCAGGGCCATCGGCTGCAGCGTCTTGAGGTGCATTTCGCGCCCGCCGGCCATGCGCAGCTCCTTGTCGGGGCACATGAGCCGCACGGCGCACAGAATCCGCAGGCACTGGGTGGGCGTGAGGTAGTTGACGCCTTCCAGCGGTGTCCCCTCGAAGGGGATGAGGAAGTTGACCGGGATGGAGTCCGAACCGAGTTCGCGCAGCGATTCGACGGCTTCGACAATCTGCTCGTCGGTTTCTTTCATGCCGACAATCAGGCCGGAGCACGGCGACATGCCGGCTTCGTGCGCGCGGCTGACGGTTTCGGCGCGTTCGTCCCACGTGTGTGTTGAGCAGATGTCTTCGTAGTGCGACTTCGCGGTGTTGAGGTTGTGGTTGTAGGCGTCAACTCCGGCATCGCGCAGACGCTCAGCCTGGCCGTTTTTGAGGATGCCCAGACAAGCGCAGATCTCAACGTCGGGATTGTTGGCCTTGATGTCCTCCGTCATGCCGGCGACCCGCTCAACATCGCGGTTCGACGGTCCTCGACCGGATGCCACGAGGCACACGCGCGATGCTCCGCCGGCCAGTCCGAACTCTGCCTGGCGGCGGGCCTCATCGCCCTTGAGCCACGAGTACTTGAGGATTTCAGTGTCCGAGCCCAGGCGCTGGGAACAGTAGCCGCAGTCTTCGGGGCACAGACCTGATTTGAGGTTGACCAGGTAGTTGACCTTGATCTTCATGCCGAAGTGGTGGCGGCGCACACGGCCGGCGGCGGCAACGAGGTCAAGCAGCTGGGAGTCGTCAGAGCTGAGAATGCTCAGCGCTTCGTCAGCGGACGCTGGGGTGCCCGCGACGGCGCGATCGGCGATTTCACTGAAATTGAACACCGTTCAACTATTGAACAGTGTTCAGTTTCTGTCAAACGCGACGCGGGTCACATTCGACGGCAGTGGGTGCGGGTGCTGCTCAGGCTGCAGTCTCGGCCGTTCCGTGAGTGCCGTGGCTCTATGACGTCCCGCGACAGGTCTATGACGCCGAAACGGCCCTGTGTGACGCCGGGCGACAAACGTGTGACAAACCGCGTCGCCGTGTTGCAAACGGTGCCGCACGCGGTCTCTGTGTGTCTTTAGCGTCGTCTTCGAATCGCCGCGCAGCAGCGGCTCAGACCACAGAGGAGACCTCATGACGACAACAGCGACACCCGCCGGCGGCGACACAAGCCCGCCCGGCACCTCGGCAACCGGCACCTCGGCGGCTGGCACCTCGGCGGTGGGGAGCGGCGGGAAGCCCACACCGCGGGAGCTGCGCCGCGTACGAGCGGCAAGCTTTGCCGGGACCACCATCGAGTTCTACGACTTCTTCATCTACGGCACAGCGGCGGCACTCGTGTTCCCCACCGTGTTCTTCCCGGCTCTGGGCTCGGGCGCGGCGCTCGTGGCGTCCTTCGCGACCTTCGGCGTGGGCTTCGTGGCCCGGCCGGTGGGGTCGATCTTCTTCGGTCATTTCGGCGACAGGATCGGGCGCAAACAGTCGCTCATCTCGACACTGCTCATCATGGGTGCGGCCACCGTGCTCATGGGCCTCATCCCGCCGGCGGCGCAGATCGGCGTGGCCGCGCCCATCATCCTGGTGACTCTGCGGTTCCTGCAGGGCTTTGCGGTGGGCGGCGAATGGGCCGGTGCCGCGCTGCTGACCGCCGAATATGCGCCGAAGGACAAGCGCGGCCTGTACGGAGCGTTTCCACAGCTGGGCACGCCCGCCGGCATGTTCCTGGCCAACGCCACGTTCCTCGTTTCCGCGCTGGTTGCCGGGGACTCATCCGAGGCGTTTCTGAGCTACGGCTGGCGGATTCCGTTTGTGGCTTCGGCGCTGCTCATTGCCATCGGCCTGTGGGTTCGTCTGAGCATTGCCGAAACCCCCGCGTTCATTCAGGCGCAGGCCGCCGCGGAGGCAGCGCTCAAGCGCGAAGCTGAGGCTGGTGAGGCCGGTGCCGCGGGTGGTGCTGGCGCTGAGGATGCTGATGCTGGCGAAGCTGGCGGCCGTAAGTCGCGTGAGCGTTCGCCGTTCATCGACGTGTTCCGCTTCCAGGCGCGTGAAGTTCTGCTGGCCAGCGGTTGCCTCGTGATGCTGTTTGCCTTCTTCCACACCTCGACGTCGTTCCTCACGTCCTACGCTTCTGACCCCGAGGGCATCGGCCTGCCGCGCACCGTTGTTCTGGCAATCAACATGCTCGCCGCCGTGGTTCTCGGTGTGACGGTTGTGCTCGCCGGATGGCTGTCCGACCGCTTTGGTCGCCGTCGCCTGCTGATCTTCGGCTTTGCCGCCGGCACCGTGTGGGCGCTGTTCATCTTCCCCGTCATTTCCATTGGCACGGGTGCGGCCTTTGCTCTGGCCCAGTGCTTGACGCTGCTGTTCTACGCCTGCGCTTACGGACCGCTGGGTTCGTACCTGCCGGAGCTGTTCAAGCCCCGCTACCGCTACACCGGTGCTGGTTTGGGCTACAACATCGGCGGAATTCTGGGTGGTGGCATCGTGCCGATCCTCGCCAGCGCCATCAGCGCGACATACGGCGGAACGGGAATCGGTCTGCTGCTGAGCGCAACGGGTGTCATTTCGCTGGTCTGCGCGTGGCTGCTGCAGGAAACTCGCGGGCAGGCGCTTGACCACGAAGAACCCGCCGAGGCTTCTTTGGCCAAAGAACCCGTACCCGCCGCGGTGTGAGATCACAGGCTGAGACCACAGTCTGAGGCAAGTGCAGTTCGAGGTGCCGGGCACGATCACGGTCCGGCACCTCGTCCTTCAGCCCCCGCCCAGCATCCTCCGCCTCGTCCTTTACCTCCCACCTGCGCTTTAGCAATGGAAACTCCCGTTAGCAGTGACTGCTAAGGCGCAGATCCCGGCTACGGGGTGTTTTGTTGCGGCTAAGGCGCAGATCCCGGCTATCGGGTGTTTTTGGGGCACGAGGTGCCGGGCGCGCACGGGATGTGCACTCACCGGGATCTGGGGTGGGGTCTGAAGCTGGCTGCGGCCCGAAACTGGGCAAAATTAATCCGCGATGGCCAGACATTTTTCAGCCGGACCACCGCGGTAACCCAATAGTACTCTGAGAGTGAGCGTAAAGAACAGTCACAATGTGTGATTTTGGTCAAGATTTTTCCCAAACGCAGATTTGGGCGTGTCGGGCGGTTCTGTCCCGTGGATTCTTGAGGCGGATGCCCGTCAAGTGAACACGTTTGGCTGACGGTGACGTGCAAGGCTCAAACAGCCATCAGTGAGAACGCTCGTTCGATGACAGTCCTGCCCGAGGTGCGTCAGGTGAGAACGACGCGCTGCGGTTTCGGCGGTTCGAACGTGCGGTTGGCCGCCAGGATGAAAAGAGCTCCCGCTGTCATGGAAACAGCGGTGACCAGATAGCCCTCGTGGGCGCCGTAGTGGTCGATGACGATTCCCGACACGGCAGAACCGACGGCAACACCGAAGCCGATGGCCGTTGAAATCCAGGCAAGGGCTTCCGTCATTCGCTTGGGCGGAGCCAAAGACTGCACAACCGAGCTGCCGGTGATGAGCGTAGGCGACACCGCGAAGCCCACAAGCAGCATAAGCAGGGTCAGCACCACCATGTTCGGGGCGAACACCAGCGGCCACGACAGCAGCGCCAGGGCGCCCGCGGCAGCGGCGTAGCGCACGCGAACCGGCGCCCGGAAATTCACTGCACCGTAGACGATGCCCGCAATGAGCGAGCCGAGGGCGTAGGCGGCCAGTGCGATGCCGGCAGCACTCTTCACCCCGTGCTCTTCTGCGCTGGCGATCGTCGAAACATCGACCGCACCGAAGTTGATCCCGAGGAAGAACTGGCCGATGACGGCAAACAGGATGCCGCGATTGCGCAGCACTTTGCCGCGCATGGCCCGCGGTTCGCGCTTGCTGGTGGGAGGTTCCGTGGCTTTCTGCGGGTAGAGCAGTATTGCACCGATCGTGACGGCGACCATCGAGAGAACAACACCGGACGGCGCCCACAGTGCGGTGGCCAAAGCGGTGACAACGGCCGGTCCGGAAACGAACATGAGCTCATCGGCAACCGCTTCCCACGAAAACGCAGTGTCGAGCTCTTTCTGGTTCCTTGTCACCGCGGCCCACCGAGCACGGACAAGAGCCCCAACGGAGCCGACGGTTGCGCCGGCAACAGCGGCCGAGGCGAACAGCAGTCCCGGCCACAGCCGCAGGTACACCACCAGCAGCAGGCCTGCCAGGCCGATGACGTGGATGATCGTCGCGGGCACCATGACCTTCGCCTGGCCGTGCCGGTCAATCTGCTTGCCCAGAAGCGGGTTCGAAATCGCCTGCGCGGTCATGAAGGTGGCGGCCACAATTCCCGCCTGAGCGTAAGAACCCGTTTCTGCCTGAATGAACAGCACCACGCCCAAGCCCAGAAGGGCAATCGGCAATCGGGCGATAAGACCTGCCGCAGAGAACTTCAAAGCGCCGGGGATGCCGAAGATATCGCGGTAGGCAGAGAACATGGTCTCATCCTAGACCGCGACACAACGGGTCAAACGCCCGCCTCACGGCAACGCCAAATGCCACGTTACGGCGCAGCGAAACTGTTCCTCACGGGGCCGCCAAACGCCGCCTTACGACGCACCCAAACGCCCGCCTAAACAGGCCGTCCTCACTCAGCCAAAACGGAGTCTACGAGTGCCTGCGCTTCGTCGATGACCTGCTGCAGGTGTTCGCTGCCGCGCGCCGATTCAGCGTAGATCTTGTAGATGTCTTCCGTACCCGAGGGGCGCGCGGCAAACCACGCGGATTCGGTTTCGACCTTCAGACCGCCGATCGTCGCTTCGTTGCCGGGAGCGTGAGAGCGCACAGCCGTAATCGGCTCACCGGCCAAAGAGTCAGCCGTGACGCTGTCAGCCGAAATCGACTTGAGCTTCGCCTTCTGTTCGCGGTCGGCAGCAGCTTCCACGCGGCGGTAGGTGAATTCGCCGTGCTTCTGGATGAGCTCAGCGCAGCGCTGCGAAGGCGTCTGCCCCGTCACCGCCAGCATTTCCGCGGCCAGGAGGCTCATGATGATGCCGTCCTTATCAGTACTCCACGGGCGTCCCTGCTTGTCGAGGAACGAAGCACCAGCGGACTCTTCACCGCCGAAGACCAAGCTTGAGTCCAGAAGACCCGGAACAAACCACTTGAAGCCGACAGGCACCTCGTACACGGATCGGCCGTGAGACGTGATGACCGCATCGATCAGTCGTGAGCTGACCAGTGTCTTGCCGACCCCGGCAGTGCTCAGTGCGTCCGCGGCGGTCCAGCCGGGCCGGTGGGTGAGCAGATAGTCGATCGCGGTGGCCAAGTACTGATTGGGATTCATCAGCCCGCCATCCGGGGTGACGATTCCGTGGCGGTCGGCATCGGGGTCGTTGCCCACGGCGATGTCGAAGCTCGAACGCGCTTCGATCAGTCCGGCCATGGCGTACTCGGACGAACAGTCCATGCGGATCTTGCCGTCCCAGTCCAGGTGCATAAACGACCACGTGGGGTCGATCGTGGGGTTGATGACGGTCAGATCGAGGTCGTAGGTGTCGGCAATCGCCGCCCACACGTCGACAGCCGCACCGCCCAGAGGATCAGCGCCGATCCGCAGACCAGCAGACTGGATGGCCTGCATGTCGACAACATCGTCAAGCGCACCGACATAGGCGCCGATGTAGTCGAAATTCTGCGTGTTCTCCAGGTGGAACGCTCGCTGGAACTCGGTGCGCGGAATGTCCTGCCACTGGGGAAGGAGTTCGTTGGCACGGTTCTCAATCCACGCGGTTTCCTCCGCACCGGCCGGACCGCCGTGCGGCGGGTTGTACTTGATGCCGCCGTCAGTCGGCGGGTTGTGGCTGGGGGTCAAGATGATGCCATCGGCCTGCCCGTGGGTGCCGGCGGCTTCACGGTTGTGGCGCAGCACCGCAAAGCTCAGCACGGGAGTGGGCGTGTAGCCGTCACGTTCGTCGATGAACGTGGGAACGTTCGCCGCCGCCAGAACTTCGTTGACCGTGAGGAAAGCCGGTTCGGAAAGCGCGTGCGTGTCGCGGGCCAGGAACAGCGGGCCGGTGATGCCCTGGGCCTGCCGGTATTCCACGATCGCCTGAGTGATGGCCGCGATGTGGGCCTCATTGAACGAACCCGCAGAGCTGGTGCCCCTGTGGCCCGAGGTGCCGAACGACACCCGCTGGGCCGGATCGTCCGGGTTGGGGACGATGTCGTGGTAGTCATCCAGCAGCTGCGGGATGTCGGTGAGGTCGCTTTCAGAAGCGGGAAGTCCAGCGCGGTCATTCATACAGCAGAGTGTGCCGAAGTTATCGGCTCAGTTCCACCGTGGGGCCGGTAAATCTTGAATAGCGGATTCCGGGTGTCCGGAATGAGGCCGAGGTGTCGGCAGTAAAGTTTCGAAAATGGCACCGTGTCGTGCATTATGGGCAATGCTCCGCGGCCATCTTCAGATTGGCCGTGAGCCCCAAAAACTGGCTGTCGGCACGCCGGAAGCATCGCTGACAGCCCTGGTGAGGGCGGCTGTCAACGACGCTTGCCTTGACCAAACAGAGCGGGCCGGAAGGTTTTCCTTCCGGCCCGCTCGCTGTCTCTGAGGGCTTTGCTTTACACGCGGCTTTATTCCACGCGCAGTTTTACTTCACGTACGGCGCGGCATCGCCTTCGGCGACGATCGGCAGTTCAGCTTCGTGGTGCCACTGGTCCATGCCGCCGACGACCATGATGCAGTCGTGACCGGCCATGTTGAGGAACTGAGTGGCGTGTGCCGAGCGGCGTCCGGTGCGGCAGATGACGTACACATCGACGTCGAAGGGCACTTCTTCCTGTCGTTCCTGCAGTTCGTCAAGCGGAACGTTGATGGCGTCCTTGATGTGGCCGGCGGCGAACTCGTCGCGGCCGCGCACGTCGAGGACGATCGCGTCTTCGGGGACTTCGGTGACTGAGCAGGTGGGTTCTTCGAACATGATCACATCTTTCCGCTGTCGCGCAGGTTGATATGCCAGCTGAGGGCTTCTTCCAGAATGTGCGGTGTGTGCTGGCCGCCGGGGTCGGCGGCAATGGCTCGGTCGAGGTAGTCGTTGAGCCTGTCGCGGAAGTCCGGGTGAGCGCAGTTGTCGATGATGCGGCGGGCGCGCTTGATGGGCGACAGTCCGCGTAGGTCTGCGATGCCCTGTTCCGTGACGAGAACGTGGGTGTCGTGCTCCGTGTGGTCGACGTGGCTGGCAAACGGGACGATTGACGAGATCGCGCCGTCCTTGGCCGTTGACGGCGAAACGAAGAAGTTGAGGAACGCGTTGCGCGCGAAGTCGCCCGACCCGCCGATGCCGTTGACGATCTTCGTTCCGGTGATGTGGGTGGAGTTGACGTTGCCGTAGATGTCGGCCTCAACCATGCCGTTGATGCCGATGACCCCCAGACGGCGGACGATTTCGGGGTGGTTCGACATTTCCTGCGGGCGCAGGAGCAGGCGGCCCTTGAAGTTTTCGACGTTGTCGTTGAAGTACTGGGCTTTTTCGCGGGTCAGGGACAGTGCGGTGGCGGACACGGATGTGAACGTGCCCTCTTCCAGGAGGCTCAGCAGGTTGTCCTGCACCACCTCGGTGAAGGACGTGAGGTTGCGGAATTCGGATTCCTGCAGGCCTGCGAGCACCGCGTTGGCGACGTTGCCGATGCCCGACTGCAACGGCAGCAGGTTCTTCGGCAGGCGGTCGTGCTTGACTTCCGAACGGAGGAAGTCGATCAGGTAGTTCGCCATCGCCTCGGACTTTTCGTCAACCGGGTTGAACTTGTTGTCGCGGTCCGGGGAGTTGGTTTTGACGACCGCAACGACCTTCGATTCATCAACCCGCAGGTAGGGGTCGCCGATCCGCTGTGCGGGGTCGAGGATCTGAATGGGATTGCGGTGCGGCGGGATGTGGGTGCCGTAGTAGATGTCGTGGAAGCCCTCGATTTCGTTCGGCAGCCACTCGTTGACTTCCAGGATGACCTTGTCGGCCAGGTCGAGCCAGGTTTTGTTGTTGCCGACGGACGCGCCGGGCACCAGCAGGCCGTTAGGCAGGATGGCCGCGACTTCGACGACGGCGACGTTGAGTTTGCCGTAGAAGCCGAACCACACCTGCTGGGCCAGGTGGCTCAGGTGGGCGTCGAGGTAGTCGACGTCGCCGTTGTTGATGGCTGCCCGCATGTCGGGGTCGGTGTTGAACGGGGTGCGGAAGTGCACGCCTTTGGCTTTGGCGAGTGCGCCGTCGAGTTCATCCGAAGTCGATGCCCCGGTGAACAGTCCGATCGAGAAGTCTTCCCCCGCATCGTGTGCTGCTTCTATGCGGTTTGCCAGTGCCGTGGGTACGGCCTTCGGGTATCCGCTTCCGGTGAAGCCGGACATTCCGACGTTGTCGCCGGGGTTGATGAAACGAGCAGCGTCCTCAGCGGACATGACCTTGTCCGCGAGAACAGTATTCACAATGCGAGCCATAGCCTCATTGTTCCAAATTGCGCAACAGCTCACACCGCCGGGTCGGCGGCTGCCGTGCCGCCGGTTGGTTCTTCATTGTCATTTCCCGAGGTGCCGCTCGCCTTGCCGGCCTCGATCGCCTTGCGCAGGTCCTCAAGTGCCGCATAGAACTCCACGCTTGACTTTTATTCGTCGGAGGGAATCGGCGGGAGGGGAGTGGCCGTCAGGCGCGGGCCGCGTTCGGTGCAGCCCAGAATCCGCAGGCTCTGCTCGAGGTATTCGCGTTCGAGGTCTTCGACCTGCAGTGGGCCGTCCGGATTCCACCACTGAGGGAGGACATTGCTGATGGCCAGAATGGAGCGGGCCGCGAGGTCGGGGTTGTCGATGTCGAAAACACCCTGCTCTTTGCCAAGGCGGACCTGTTCGTACAGCTGACCGCGGGTGAAGACGCGCAGCTCATCGATCTCAGGCCGGTAGTCCTCGCTCAGGCGCTCTGTTTCGAGCAGCAGAAGCCGGGAGCTTGCGAGGTTCGCGGCCCGGTAGCGCACAAGAACGCGCACAAACACCGCCACGCGGGCAACCGGGTCCGGTTCGGCGGCGTTGAGGGCCTCGTCGATTGCGGTGTTGAACTCTTGGTAGCTGGTGCGGATGAGTTCGAAAAGGGCAGCCTGCTTCGAATCGAAGTAGTAGTAGAGGGCAGACAGGTTCAGCCCCGCCGTGTTGGCGATGTCGCGGATGGATGCACCGTCGAATCCCTTTGCCGCAAATGTTTCCCGCGCGGCGCGCAGAATAGCGTCGCGGCCCTTGAGCTGTTGTCCTGAACGTTTCATAAGCGCCAGGCTATCGTAGGTTCAAACGATCGTTCTGCATACAAAAGGGTCGCTGCCGGGGTACAGTGCAGCGTGCACCATGCGCAGCCGCTGTTACAAAGGAGTCCGCAGTGAAGAACTACGAAGCGATCAGCCGCTTCCTTGCCCACGAACGTTCCGGCAAGCCGCTGTTCGGCCTTATGGGTGATGCGAACCTCGCGTATCTGGGTCATTTCATTGAGCAGACCGACGGTCGCTACATCGGCATGTCAATCGAAGACGCTGTCGTTTTGGCAGCTGACGGCTACGCCCGCTTCTCCGGCGAAGTCGGCATGGCGACTGTCACCTTCGGCCCCGCAATCACCAACGCCATCACCGCACTGACCGAAGCTGCGCGCGCCCGCACACCGCTGGTGCTGCTGACCGGCGACACCCCGGACGTCAATGAGCACTACCAGCGCATCGACATCGCGGCAGTCGCAGCTTTGACAGGTGCCGCCTATGAGCGCTCCTATTCCGGCGCAGATGCAGTGAAGACGATCCACAAGGCCGTTATGCGGGCGCGCGCTCGCCAGCAGCCGGTGATCGTCAACATCCCCTACGCGCAGATGAACGACGAAGTCGACCTGCCCGAACTGCCCGACCTCAGCCAGCCCGCATCGGTGCTCGGCGCGGACTCCGACCGGGTCGAGGACGCTCTGGGCTACCTCATGTCGGCTCGCCGTCCACTGGTCCTGGCCGGACGAGGTGTCATTTCGGCAGGTGCGCGTGATTCTGTTCTGCGCTTTGCCCGCATGATCGGCGCTCCCGTCATGACCTCGCTCATCGCCAAGGATCTGTTCCGCGGCGAACCGGAAAACCTCGGCATCCACGGCACCCTGTCCAACGAAGTCGGCGTTGAATACATGGGCGACGCTGATGTCGTCATCGCCTTCGGGGCGTCACTGAACAACTGGCAGACCGACCACTACCACCTGATGGAAGGCAAGAAGGTCATCCAGGTGGACAGCTGCGCCGAAGCGCTCGGCAAATACGGTCCCGTCGACGTCGCCATCCAGGCGGATGTTGCAGCCGCGGTCGACGCTCTTGCCGGAACCCTGCTGGAAGCCGACCCGGACGCGGACAGTCGCCCGGCACCCAAGTACGTTGCGGCACTTGAGGACCGCCCCCAGCGGGAGGCACTCGATGACTACCGCTCCACCTCGCGCGAAGACCACATTGACGTGCGTGACGCGGCAATGCGGATCAGCACGGCCATCAGCCACGACGGTCAGAAGCAGATCAACCAGGTGTCCGACATCGGCATGTACTTCCCGTCGGTCGTCCAGCACATGGTTGTCGACCCCGGCAGGTGGGACTTCGCCGGCTACTTCGGTGCGATCGGTCTGGCCATCCCCCTGGGTGTCGGTGCGGCCTACGCGGATTCGTCGCGCCCGACGGTCGTGTGGGTCGGCGACGGCGCGGCAATGCACTCGCTCATGGAAGTCTCCACCGCGGTGCGCGACGGCCTGCCGCTGGTGGTCGTCGTGCTCAACGACTCCTGCTACGGTGCCGAGTTCTACAAGCTGGAGAACTTCGGTTCCAAGGGCGAAACCTCGTTCGTCGAATGGCCGTCCTTTGCCGCCATGGCCCGAGGAATGGGCGCTGCCGGGCACACCGTGAGCTCCCTGGATGAACTCGATTCGGTGCTGGGAGAACTCGGCGAAATCACCGCGCCGACCGTCATCGAAGTGGTCACCGATCCGCTGGAGCGCTTCCGTCCCAAGCCCCGTTCGTAAGGTGCATCACTTGCCGCTAAAGTGAGCTGTGCAACACCACAGTGAGGAGATAGCTATGGAAATTCAGGGAGTATCCGCCCTCGTCACCGGCGGCGTGTCCGGTCTTGGCCGCGCGACAACTGAGCGTCTGCTCGCGGCCGGTGCCAACGTCGTCATGATCGATCTCAACGAAGAAGCCGGTGCGAAGGCCGCAGAAGAACTCGGCGAACGCGCCCACTTCGTCAAGGCCGACGTGCAGAACGAAGAGCAGGTTCAGGCCGCTGTCGACAAGGCAGTTGAGCTCGGCCCCCTGCGCATCGTCGTCAACTGCGCCGGTGTGGCGACACCCGGCAAGCTCGTTTCGCGCCGTGGCCCGCTGGAACTCGAGACCTTCAGCAAGGTCGTCGGCATCAACCTGGTCGGCACCGTCAACGTGGCACGTCTGGCAGCTGCGGCAATGCAGCAGGGCGAACCGGACGGCGAAGAGCGCGGCGTCATCATCAACACCGCTTCGGTCGCAGCTTTTGACGGCCAGATCGGCCAGATCGCGTACTCGGCCTCCAAGGGCGGTGTGGCTGCCGTGACCCTGCCGATGGCCCGTGAACTCGCCGAATCGCTCATCCGCGTGGTCACCATCGCACCGGGCATCTTCGAAACCCCGATGATGGCCGGCCTGCCGCAGGAAGCTCAGGACTCGCTCGGCAAGATGGTTCCGCACCCGGCGCGCCTGGGCAAGCCCGCCGAATACGCCCAGCTGGTCGAATCGATCGTGCGCAACCCCATGCTCAACGGCGACACCATCCGTCTGGACGGCGCCATCCGCATGCAGCCGAAATGATGCGCGTGAGCTGAGGTCACCTCAGCTGTGACCGGTCGAGGTGCCGTCCCCGTTTTGGGGAGCGGCACCTCGTCTGTTTTTGGGGCGCGCGTTCTTGTGGGCGGCTGCGCTCCCGTAAGCCGGATTTCCGAGGCTCAGCTCAAGCCGGCTCGTTCGGCCAGAACCTGGGCCGTCACCGAACGCGAATCCGGGCGCAGACCCTGCTGGGCGACCGCCGCTGGCGTCCCGGTGGCCAGAATCTGGCCGCCCTCGTCGCCGGCTCCCGGGCCGATGTCGATGACGTGGTCGGCCTGCGCGACCACCCGGAGGTCGTGCTCGATGACGACCACTGTCGCGCCGTCGTCGACCAGGCGACGAAGCTGGGTGAGCAGAAGGTCCACATCCGCCGGATGCAGCCCCGTCGTCGGCTCGTCCAGGAGGTACAGGTTGTGCTTGCGGCTGGAGCCGCGCTGCATTTCGGAAGCCAGCTTGATGCGCTGCGCCTCGCCGCCTGACAGCTCCGGGGATCCCTGTCCCAGGCGCAGGTAGCCCAAGCCGAGTGCATGCAGGAATTCGACAGAGCGCAGAATTCTCGGTTCTTCGGCGAAGACCTCCAGCGCCTCGTCTACGGTCAGCGCCAAAACATCCGCGATGCTGCGGTCGTTCCACTGCAGTTGAAGGATTTCCGGCTTATAGCGCTTGCCGTGGCAGGCCGGGCAGGTGGTGTACGTGCCGGGCAGGAACACCAGCTCAACTTCGATGCTGCCCGCGCCATCGCACTCCGGGCAGCGGCCCTTTTTCGTGTTGTAGGAAAAGTCCGACACCGACATGCCCCGCCGCTTGGCCTCCGGGGTGTCAGCAAAGAGCCTGCGCACGTGATCGAACAGGCCCGTATAGGTCGCGACGGTTGAACGAACGGTGCGCCCAATCGGCTTCTGGGTGATGTGAACCAGCCGGCGGATCTCATCGACCCCCGCTGCGCTGTCCACTCGGAAATTCCGGGAGTCGTCGGAATCCGCCGTGACCTCAGCATCCGGGTCCTCGTCCGCGGCCTCTTCGGCGCCGACCACCTGCTTGGCCGAGCGGGACGCCACGTCGGCCAGCACCCCGATGACGAGGGTGGATTTGCCGGAACCGGATACTCCCGTGACCGTGGTGAGTGCCCCCAGCGGGAAGTCCACGTCGGCCCCGTCGAAGGCGCGCGCGTGAACACCTCGGAGGCTGATGGATTCACCGGTGCCAGCCGGGGTGTCCGTCAGCTTGGGGAAGTCCTCGTTCAGGGCGGCGGCAGTGGGCGAGCCCAGCTGCTCGGCGTTGGCGCGGAACTGGCCCGTAGGGCCGGAGAACACCAGCTGCCCGCCGCGCTCACCGGCGCGAGGGCCGATATCCACGATCCAGTCGCATCCGGCGACCAGGGACATATCGTGCTCCACCAGAAGCACCGAATTGCCCGCGTCGATGAAGCGCTGCAGCAGCTCGGAGACTGCCTTCCGCTCTACGACGTGCAGGCCGGCCGAGGGCTCATCCAGCACATAGGCCGTGCCGAACAGGCTCGAGTTCAGCTGGGAGGCCAGCCGCAGACGCTGATGCTCGCCGGCAGACAGGCTCCGTGCCGGCCGCGACAGGCTCAGGTGTCCCAGCCCCAGCTCGATCGCCGCGCGGACCGTGGGCAGCACCTGATCCAGCAGCAGCTCTTCGGCCTCGTCGTGCTCGTTCCACTCCTGCTTGGCGATCCCCGCCAGGTGCTCGAGGCGGTCCTCCAACACAGCCAGAACGTCCTTCAACGCCAAGTCGTTGAATTCGTCGATGGCGTAACCCGCGTAGGTGACCAGCAGGGTATCCGGCTGGAAACCGCGGCCCTGGCAGGTTGGGCATGTCGATGAATGCATGAAGGAGAGTACTCGGCGGCGGGTCTTGTCTGACTCCGTTTCCGCCAGGGACTCGGTGAGGTAGGTGGCAACCGAGCGCCATTTGCCCCTATACGACCCCTGCATGGCGTTTTCGTCCCGCACCGGGTGGACGGTGACCACCGGCTGTTCGTCCGTGAACAGAATCCAGTCGCGGTCCTCTTGAGGAATATCTCGCCACGGGACGTCGAGTGGGTAGCCGAGGGTGCCCAGGATGTCTCGGAAGTTCTTACCCAGCCACGCTCCCGGCCACGCGGCGATCGCGCCGTCCCTGATAGACAGGCTGGGATCCGGCACCATTGACTCTTCGGTCGGCCGGTGCACGGTGCGGGTTCCCTGGCACTCGGGGCACATGCCGGCGGTGGTGTTGGGCGAGAAGGCGTCGGAGTCGAGCCTGCCGTATTCCAGCCGTTCGCGCATACCGTCCGGGTAGCTGCCGGAGCGGGAGAAGAGCAGCCGAATGCTGTTTGAGATATTCGAGATCGTGCCCACGGAGGAGCGTGCCCCGCCCAGGGTGGTGGACTGCTGCAGTGCCACCGTCGGCGGCAGGCCCGTGATCGAGCCGACGCGCGGGTTGACCGCGCCGCCGATGAGGCGGCGCGCGAAGGGGGAGACAGACTCCAGGTAGCGCCGCTGCGCCTCGCCGTGGATGGTGCCGAAGGCCAGGCTGGATTTGCCCGAACCCGAAACACCGGTGACCGCCACGAGGGTATCCCGCGGCAGGTCGACGTCGACGTGTTTCAAGTTGTGAAGCTGCGCATCGCGCGCCCGGATCATTGGATCGTCACCCGCACGAGCCGCATTGCGCGGAGCCGAGGGCTCGGATGTGGAGTGAGTCATGGTGGCTACTCTACCCAGCAGACTGCGTCTGCTGCGGAGACTGCGCCTGCCGGGCCTGTTTGGCCTGCTTGGCCCGTTCGGCCTGTCGGCGCAGCACGAGACCGCGGACGGATCCCATGGCTATGAGCGTCAGCGTGAGAACAACCGAGCCCAGCACGGTCGACCACGAAATGTTCGGATCCGCGGGGTTGTGGGTCAGCTGGTAGACGAGTGCGGACATGAGTGACGCGCAGACCGCCGGCACTGTCCAGTACAGCGACAGCCTGGCCGACAGTGAGATGAGCACAATGGCTCCGGCGGGTGCGGCCAGGACTGACACCATCCAGACAGACAGGATCACCAGGCAGGCTACGAGTGCTGAGGGCGGACCGACGTAGCCGTATTCAACTTCCATGGGGTCGTGGTGAATAGCCGACGGCAGCAGCGCCAGCGCCAGCACGCCCAGGGCGATGTCAACCCCGAATGCCACCGTGCCGATCGAATCACCGAACGGTCGCGGTGGCGCAATGTAGCCGAGCGCTTCGAGCACGTGGTACATGCCGAACATGGTCACACCGGCGCTTGCGGCTAAGAAGAAGAGAATCTGCGTGCGAGTTTTGGAGCGCACCGGGGAATGCTGATTCATGCGGTTTACTGTAGAGCGGAAAGTAGGGAAAACCCTCAGTGTTCCTCGGGCTTTCACCATGGGAATCTGATTGCGGCCCCGCAAGGATTGAAGCATGAAATCTCAGACGCGCATCGGCAGCTGGATCAAACCAGCCGGACATCCGGGGCTGATAGGCACAGTGAACCTGCTGGCCTCCGGTTTTGTCTGGTGGACGATCTCCTGCCTGTCCATCTTCCTGTTCTTCGGCGGATTGTCGGCACTGCCGGCTGCCGGTTCCGGCATCATCTTCCTGCTGGCGTGGTTCTACTTTCAGTGGGGCATCAACAGCGTGGAGCGCCACCGCGCTGAATCGATTTACAGCCTGGGCTACCCCAAACCGCAGATGCCGCAGCGTGGACCCGGGTTCACTGAATGGCTTAAGTGGTTGGGCCGGTCGGTCACTTCGGCCGTTTTCTGGCGCGGCACCGCCCATCATTTCCTCAAGTCCTTCACGGGTGCTGTCCTGGGCGGGCTGTCGTTTCTGGCACTCGCCTTTGCCATCGTGTTCTTCGGCATCGCCGTGTCGGACACCATCAGCCAGGAGATCGTTTTCGACAACGTCGACAGGCCGCTGCGTTTTGTACTCGCCGCGGTTCTGACGGTCTTCACCCTGGTCATCCTGTGGTATTCGGCCATGCTTGACCGTGCGATCGACAAGCTGCTGTTGGCGCCGTCGAAAGCTGACACTCTGACACAAGAGGTCACGGCCCTCGACGACGCCCGGCAGGGAGCGGTTGGTGCCGCAGAAACTGAGCGCGCCCGCCTCGAGCGCGACCTTCACGACGGCGTGCAGCCCATGCTGGTGGCCCAGTCGATGAAGATCGGCATGGCGAAGGCGAAACTCGAAACCGACCCCGAAGGGGCCCGCACTCTCATTGCGGAAGCACACGAAGATTCCAAGCAGGCGGTTGCGGAACTGCGCCGTCTGGTGCGCGGCCTGCAGCCGGCCGTGCTGGGCGACCGCGGCCTCGATGCCGCCCTGTCCGGCCTGGCAGCCCAGTCGGTCGTCCCGGTGGACCTCACCGTGAATCTGCCCGGGCGCATCGACCGCGACATCGAGTCCGTCGCCTATTTCGTTGTGGCCGAAGCCCTCACCAACATCAACAAGCACGCGCACGCCACCCGCGCGACTGTGCGGGTCGGCATGACCGCCGACCTTTCCCGACTGCAGATCGAGGTTTCTGACAACGGACGAGGTGGAGCTCACCTCCCGGTGCACGGAAATTCGGGTCTTGCGGGGCTGCGGGACCGGGTGCGGGCTGTGCGCGGCAGCTGGGAATTCTCATCGCCCGAGGGCGGACCCACCGAACTGAAAGTCGAGGTGCCATGCGCATTCTGATTGCCGAAGACTCTGTCCTCCTGCGGGAAGGCCTGGTGCGCCTGCTGACCGATGCCGGCCACGACATCGTCCACACGACGGGTGATGCGACGGATCTGCTCGGCGCGGTCAGCGCCCACGAACCTGATCTGGCGATCGTCGATGTGCGGATGCCGCCGACGTTCACGGATGAGGGCATTCGTGCGGCTGTGCTCATCCGCGCGCAGAACCCGGAAGTTGGAGTTCTCGTCCTTTCCCAGTACGTAGAAGAGCGCTACGCATCAGATCTCATTGCCGACAATTCCGGCGGTTTCGGCTACCTGCTGAAAGACCGCGTGGCAGACGTCAGCGACTTCCTGGAAGCAGTCGACAAGGTCGCTTCCGGCGGCACGGTGCTCGACCCGGAAGTCGTCAGCCAGATCATGGTGCGTTCCCGCCGGGACACGGGAATCGACCAGCTTTCGGCCCGTGAACGCGAAGTTCTGGCACTCATGGCCGAAGGCAAGTCGAACTCGGCCATCGCCTCCGCGCTGTTCTTAAGTGCCGGAGCAGTCGAAAAGCACATTTCGTCGGTGTTCACCAAGCTCGGCCTGTCAGCCGGAGCCGACGACAACCGCCGCATCCTCGCGGTCCTGAAGTTTTTGGGAGCCTGACATGACCACTCAGCCCATGCCGACACCTCGTAATTCCAACCAGCCAGCCCAGCAGCCAGGGCACGAACCTGGCAAGCCCACACCCGCGCGGAAGTCATCGCGCATCGGGTGGAAGATTGCGATCACCATCGCGGCGGTGCTCGCCCTGATCGTGCCGCTCGGCGTTATTGCCGTCACGATGGTGGCATCAGCCAGCTACGAGCACAGAACACAGAACGGCGCGATTCCCGAAGGCATCGACCGGCTCGAAATCAATACGAACCTCGCCGAGGTGATCGTCGTGGATTCCGCGGAGATCGGAGACCGTGACATGCCGCTGGAGTCGCAGGTCACCGGCTGGTTCGACACCCGCTACCGGCAGCACAAGGACTCCAGCACCGGCGCAGGCCCGGTCAAGGTGAAGAAGAGCGGATCGACAGCGGTTCTTGACATCAAACCTCAGAACGTACGGGGAGCCGAGGTGACCATTGGCCTGCCGAAGGACCTCGCCGAAAAGCTGGCGATCGACTTGAAGCTCAGCCGGGGTTCGATCTACGTCGACGGCAAGTACAAAGACATTGCCGCCTCGATACGCGGCGGTGCCGTAGAAGTCGAAGGTGAAGCCGAAAAGCTGGCGATCGACATCAAGGGCGGCGAGGCCGACGTCGACGGAGTCTTCGACGACGCGAGCTTCAAAGTTCAAGGCGGTGAGGTCGGTGCGGAGCATCTCGATGCGAAGAAGAAAGTGTCCGTCAACGTCACCGCGGGAAGCGCTGACCTGCAGCTGGGACCGAATACACAGCCTGTTGAAGGTGTCGACCTCAGTGTGGCAGCCGGTTCCGTCAGCTTGCTGCTGCCCGATCCGAAGGGCATGGAGAACGGGCGTGATTACGTCATCGTCGATGACGGGCAGGCCAACCTGGGCAGCACCACAATCGAAATCGAAGCCAAGCGAGTGGCTGACATGTCAGAAGTCGGTGAGGACATCCCAGTGCACATCAACGCCGGTGTGGGTGACCTTGAAATCGGCTACTGGGATGCCGGTGGAGACTACTCCGAAGAGGACGATTCCGACGAATAAAGCACGGCCGCGGTCGGGGAGGGAGCCCGGCGGCAGCCTTGACTATCTTCGTTGGTGGGCGAATAGTTAAAAGCCCACCAACGAGAGGCTTCATCGATGTCAGGTCATGACAAAAACCGTGTCAGCAGTGTTCGTGTGGAAGACCCGATCCCCAAGGGCGTGCGCGGACACAAGCGGCAGGCGCTCAAGCGCAGCATCAAGAGCCGTCACATGTTCATGATTGCGCTCGCCGGGGTCATCGGCACGGGACTGTTCCTGGGCACGGGTGATGTCATCAACCGTGCTGGTCCCGGCGGGACGATCGCCGCGTATGTTGTCGGTGGTTTCCTCCTGTGGCTGACCATGTCGTGTCTGGGTGAAACGTCGTCGGTGATGCCGGCCTCCGGGTCTTTTCAGGCGCACGCCACAAAGCTCCTAGGGCCCGGGACGGGATTCACGATCGGCTGGATCTACTGGCTGTCGTGGGCAAGCTTCATCGGCCTGGAGTTCTTGGCGGCCGGCATTGTCATGAAGTTCTGGTTCCCGGATGTTCCAACGGCGGTGTGGTCCGGTGTGTTCATCGTCGTGCTGTTCGTCATCAACCTGTTCAGCGTCCGCGGCTTCGCGGAGGTTGAATCCGGTTTGGCGTTCGTCAAGGTCGCAGCGGTTGCCGCGTTCATTGTGATCGGCGGCCTGGTGCTTGTCGGCTTGGTCGGCATGGACGGCGAAACCCGCCCCAGGTGGGACAACTTCTACGCAGACGGCGGTTTCTTCCCCACGGGGATCGGTGCGGTTCTAGCCGCGATGATGACGGTCATCTACACGTTCATGGGTTCGGAAGTCATGGGCGTTGCAGCTGGCGAGGCGGAAAACCCCGCCAAAGCGGTCCCCAAGGCGGTGCGGACGATCGTGTTCCGTCTGGTGTTTCTGTACTTGGGCGCTGTTGTCATCCTCATTGCGCTCATCCCGTGGCGTCAGGCGGGGCTTTCTGAAAGTCCGTTCGTCACGGTGTTCGAAGCGATCGGCATTCCCTTTGCCGCGGACATCATGAACTTTGTCGTGTTGGTGTCGATCCTGTCGGTGGGCAACACCGGTCTGTACATGTGTTCGCGCATCCTGTGGTCACTTGGCCACGACGGGCATGCGCCGAAGTTCTTCACGCGCACACTCAAGAACGGTTCGCCCTATGGTGGGCTGATCTTCACGATGGTGTTCGGGCTGCTGTCGCTGCTGTCGAGCTTCGTTGCGGAGGACACGCTTTTCGTGTTCCTCATGTCGGTCTCCGGCATCGGCGGTGCGCTGTCGTGGATCACGATTGCGCTCACCCAGTACTCGTTCCGCATCAAGTTCGTGAAGTCCGGTGGGGACGTCAAGCAGCTTCCTTACCGGGTGCCGCTGTTCCCGGCGGTGCCGATCCTCGTGGTGCTGCTCAATCTGGCTGTGTTCGTCGGCATGGCGCTCGATCCCACCCAGAGGCTGTCGCTTGTCATCGGCTTGGGCGTGGTGCCGGTCTGCTATGGCGTGTACTGGCTGTTCATCCGTCCGCGCGAGAAGCACTTGCCGTCCGCCGAAATGGACGTCCGGCTGCCAGCTGAAAAGGTGTAACGGCTGCTGGCCGGGAGCCTGGGAGGTTCCGGTACCTGCCGAGGTGCCGGTGGTTGCCGAGGTGCCCTCCACCTCGTCAGTGATGCTCCGGTTGAACTGCTGGCCGGATAGTCGTGTCAGTGCCAGCCGATAGGGTGAGAACATCAGCCGCAAGGTCCGCCAGCCCAAGGAGTGTCCGCATGACGGAGTACGTTGTTCTTCTCGATGAAGACGGCAAGCCCATTGGTGAGGCTGACAAGGCTGTTGTGCACACTGCTGACACCCCGCTGCACTTGGCGTTTTCGTGTTTTCTGTACAACGACTTGGGCCAGGTGCTTATGACTCGACGGGCACTGGGCAAGGCCACGTGGCCCGGTGTGTGGACCAATTCCTTCTGCGGGCATCCCGCGCCGGGGGAATCGTTCACAGCAGCCATTGAAAGGCGCGCTGCGCAGGAACTGGGCACCAAGGTTGTTGAGGTCACCGAGATCCTGCCGGACTTTAGGTATCGGGCGATTGACGCATCGGGTGTTGTCGAAAACGAAATCTGCCCCGTGTTTTCGGCGAAGATCGACGGCGAGCTTCTGCCGGTTACTGACGAAGTCATGGATTTTGCATGGATTGATCCTGATGCGCTGACGGATGTTCTGCGCCAGGCGCCTTTTGCCTTCAGCCCGTGGGTGGTTGAGGAATGGGCGCAGCTGCGTGGCTGAGATTCTCAATTCGGTTCGGGTTCGCCAGCATTCTGGTCCGCTCGATCCGCTGGGGCCATTTGCTGTTCCCCATCCGGAAGGCAGGGGAGTGGGCCAGGCACCGTTTTTGTCCCGCGGTTCGCTTCTGAACTGGCGGTTCAGGCGGCACGATTTTGAAGCCCACGGCACCGAGGTAGTCCAGCCGGTGCGCGTTGTTCAGCATGATGAGCGCGGTCTGGTTGTGTGGCTTGCCGGCGGTACTCCGACGGTCGACAGCCGTTTTGCCGGCCGCGAGGACGTCAATCTGCACGACCTGGGCTACGCCGAGCGTTTTTCACCTTCGGCCACTGACCGTGTCAGCTATCGGCGGCACTGGCACGGCACGGGTGTGCTGCGGATTGTGCCTGCGGGCATGCCGTTTTCCGTGTGGCTGTTCTGGGCGGGAACGGGCGAGTTCCGCAGCTGGTACATCAATCTGGAGCACCCGCACACCCTTGCAGGGGATTCCCTTTTCACTGCGGATCACGTGCTCGACATCCTGGTGCGCCCGGACGGGACGGTGGAAGAAAAAGACCGCGACGAACTGGAAGCCGCCGTCCGCTTCGGTCAATGGGATGACGGCATTGCCGCGGCGATCGAAGCCGAAAAGCGTCTGGCTCTTGACCAGATGCGCTCCGGTCACTGGGCTTTTGACAGGGATTGGACGCTGTTCCAGCCCGATCCCTCGTGGACCCTGCCGCCCGCCCCGAAGCTGTAAACGCGCAGCTGTAAACGGCACTGGGCGCTGATGCCGTCGCCGTCTGCTGTCCCTCCACTCTGTAAACCGCGTTGTCAGCGCTTGTCGCTGGGCTGGTTTTGCCCTCTTGCCAGTGCAGATTTGCGCTTTAATGCAGAGTCACGCGTTGTTGCGGCGCATTTACGCGTGAGTCTGCATTAGCGCGTGAGTCTGGGGTGGCGTGGGTGGTGCGTCTGCATTAGCGCGTAAATCTGCATTACTGCGTGAGTCTGATGTGGCGTAGGTGGAGTTGGGTTTGGCGGGCGAGGTGGAGCTGGTCTTCGGGTGTTTTCTGTCGGGCCGGGTTCGCCCTCTTGTGGGCGCAGATTTGCGCTTTAGTGCAGAGTCACGCGTTGTTGCGGCGCATTTACGCGCAAATCTGCATTACTGCGTGAGTCTGGTGTGGTTTGGGTGGTGCCGTGTTTGGTGGGCGAGGTGGAGCTGGGCTGCGCGTGTTTTCTGTGGGGCCGGGTTCGCCTGTTTGTGGGTGCAGTTTCACGCTTTAGTGCAGAGTCACGCGTTGTTGTAGCGCATTAACGCGTAAATCTGCATTAGCGCGTGAGTCTGGTGTGGGTGGTGAGCTGCATTAGCGCGTGAAACCGGGGCGGAAGGGAGCGAAAGCCGCCTCGACGCCAGCACGAACGTCAGCGCCAACGTCACCACCGGCGCCAACGTCACCACCGGCGCCAGCCCCACCAACAGCCAGGGCTAGCCGCAGCTGCAGCCTTGCCTTATAGGGGTCGAGCACACCCGAGGGCACAAGTCCCATCTTCTGCAAACCGATTTCAGCTCCGGGATAGCCGTAGGTGTTCTCCAGCGCAGACCCCGAACCCGTGCGCGACGAGTACACCACCGGCATCTGCTGAGAAAGCCGCTCAACCGCAGGAAGCGCCGACTGCGGCACGTGCCCACCGCCGACACCGGCAAGGACACAGCCGGCATACCCGGCATCGGCAACCCCATCGAGAATCGCCAGCGAATCACCCAAGCCAACGGCAATAACAGCCACCTGAGGGAAAACGTCGTCGCTGGTCAGGCCGGGGAACTGGGGACGAGGTGCCGCCCCGGCCGCTCCTGCCACTCCGGCTGGCCGCGCCTCACCTCCGGCTGCCGCTGCATCTCCAACTGGCTGCGCTTCGCCGCCGGCTGCCGCCACACCATCGGCCCCCACAGCACCAGCCAAACCGCCACAGCTGCCCGCCGGAACATGTGGCAGGATGACGCGGTCTTCGCTTACCCAGCCCAGCGGCCCAGCAGAAGGCCCGGAGGAAAAAGCGTGGATGAAGCTCGTGTGGTCTTTGCGCACAAAAACGGGATCGTGGATTTCATCGGCCATCACCAAGGCGCTCGCCAGGCCCCGGACCTGCGGCGACAGTGCCGCAATGACAGCCGCCCGCACATTCGCAGGGCCATCGGCGCCGGGCAATGACGGGTTGCGCATGGCCCCAGTGACCACAATCGGGATGCCCGAATCGTTGATCTGCGACAGCACAAACGCGGTTTCCTCAAGCGTGTCGGTGCCCTGCGTGAGAACAACTCCGACAGCCCCTTCACTCGCAGCCGCCCGCGCCGATTCCACGACGCTCACCAGGTGCTCGACCGTAATCGAGCCGGAACCGACCTGCGCCACCTGCTCGAACGTCAGCTGCAGACTGGATGACGAGGCGCCTGCTCCCCGGCCGCCTTCCTCACCCGCCTGCCCCGCGGGCGAGGTGGCGTGCCCGGCCACAGCATCGACGTCAATCGTGTCGAGACGGGCGGCGCGCGCAATGTCTTCGCCGGAAACGCTGGGAGAAACTCCTCCGGACTCGGTGGGAACAGACGCAATCGTTCCGCCCAGGGCGGCAATGTGGATCCTCATGCCTCCACAATAGGGCCCGCGGCACCCCTACAGCAGAGCGCCCGCCAGCAACACTATCGTCAGCACGAAGCCCGCCCCGTAGTTCAACCACAGGAAAACCTGCCAGCCGGAACGCGTCCGCTCCGCCGAGGCATCATCAATGCTCAAAAACCGCACCGCATTGGCGGTATAGGCCAGCCCGACGACCGCCATGATGTCCAGCGGGAACGGGGTAAGACCCATCAGCACGGCCGCCGCCGCGTACAACCCCACCGCCACAGCGACCGTTCCGCGTGCGCCGAATGCCGTGGCGATCGACTTGAGGCCGGCTTTGCGGTCGGGCCCGATATCCTGCACCGCGCCGAACGCCTGGCTCGCCATGCCCCACAGGAAGAACGCGATGAGCCCCAAGACTCCCGCTGCACTCACACCAGAGCCCAACAGTCCCGAACCAGCACCGGCCCCAACACCAAAGACACCACCAGCACCCCCGGCCAGCAGCGTCACGGCGAACCAGGCGGGCGTAGAGAAGTGCAGGGAGCTGGTCACGGAATCCAACACGGGGATTTCTTTGAACCGAAGGCCCCTCGCCGAGTACGCGACAACCGCGAACAGGCTGAAAACCAGCATCGCCTTGGCCACCCATGGCGCCGTCACCAGGAAATACAGCACGAACGGCAGACAGCTGAAGACGGCCGCAAGAAGGGTCGGCCGGTGCAGTGCGGGGTCGAGCACACTGCCTTCTACACCGCCTTTGCGCGGATTGCGCATGTCTGATTCGTAGTCGAAAACGTCGTTGATCCCGTACATGGCCAGGTTGTAGGGCACCAGGAAGAACAGGCATCCCAACCAGAAATCCAGGCTCAGCCCGCCGCCCATCAGCAGGTACGCCGCCCCGAACGGGTAGGCCGTGTTGACCCAGCTGAGCGGGCGGGATGACAGGAAAAGGTGCTTCAGCACTGCTCGTCACCACCGCCAAGGCGCCTGTCACCATCACTGCCGAGGCGCCGCTCACCACCACTGACGAGGCGCCGCTCACCACCGCCGCCACGGGCGGCTTGGTCTGTTCTCGGCCGGAGCAGGTGAGCCCAGAGTGCCGGCAGGACGAGCACCGCGAAGACCGTGTAGGAAAGGTCTTCGATCGGCATGAGCCCAATCGTGATGCCTGACGATGTTTCCGGCGAATAGTAGAACAGTCCAACACCGATCATGATGTTGTCGAAGATGACCGTCAGGGCAATGAGCACTGCTGCCGTCAGCAGCCACGGGCCAGTGGGAATGCGCTTGCGGGCGCTCCACGCAAGAAGTGCTGCGGGTATGAGGAAGCAGGCGTTGAGAAGCGTGTACGTCACGGCTGCCTCGCTTCCCGACCAGGTTGGTGACCGGCCTCCCGACCAGGTTGGTGTCCCGGCTGTCGACCGGCACCTCGTCCGGCCCTCCATTCAGCCAGCTTCGCGGCCCCGACGAAAACGTTGATGGTCAGCCACACCAGGAAGAACAGGAACAGCAGCTCTTCCATCGGCAGGTGCGGAGCCAGGTTGATGCCCGTCATGTAGGGCGAATCGCCTCGGAAGAACACGTCCAGTTCAATACCGAGAATGTCCCACAGCAGGAACACGGCCCACACGCCGAAGTGCACTCCGGCGGTTCGGGCCCACACCCCAGCTGATTTGCTGCGCAGCGCGGCACCCCAGAACAGGCCGTGGCGAAAGTCGAGGATCGCCATGCCCAGCAGCGAAAAGCAGAGCGCTCCCGCGTAGGCCCAGCTCATGTGCGCTCCAGCAGGTCGACGGCGTTTTCAGCGCTGATAAGGCACATGGGCAGGCCCACGCCCGGCGCTGTGTAGGCGCCTGCGTGCACGAGCCCGCGCGCACGCGCCTTCTGCGGGAAGCGGAACATCGCCGACTGCGACAGCACATTCGCCGGCCCGAGAGCCGATCCGCGCCGCGGGTCGATATCGCCGGGACCAAAAGCCCGACGCACCCGCAGGTGCGCGGCCAGATCAACGCCGATGCTCGCGCCCAAAGAGTCAATGATCCGGTCGGCGTACTGCTCAAGCAGCTGCGAGCCGGTGCGCAGTTGTGGGTCAGCTGGGGCCGGCACCAGCACAAACAGGTTCTCCGAGTCCGCCGGAGCCACAGAAGCATCCGTACGCGACGGTACACACACATAGGCCGACGCCGGCTGCGGCAGACGCTTGTCCGACCCGAAGATCTGCGTGAAATTGCTGTCCCAGTCAGATGTGAAGAACAGGTTGTGGTGGTGCAGCTGCGGCAGCTTCCGGTCAACACCCAACAGCAGCGTGACCGCGCCGATGCCGTAATCGCGCCGCGCCCACCACTGCTGACTCCGCGTCCGCAGCCGCTGGGGCAGCAGAGCCTCGAACGCCTCAAGATCACAGGCCGCAACAACTGCGTCACTGTCGAAGTCGACAACAGAACCTGAACCGCGCGAGCCGGCCTCCACCTCGTCAGCACTCGGAACGTGAGCACCCTGGCCAGCCGCACCCGGCACATCAGCCGAACCACAGCGGGCCGTCACACCGACAACCCGCCTGCCCTGCGTGCGCACCGCCGTCACGGTGCAGTCGGTGCGAATGTCCACACCCAACCGGACCGCCGCCTGAGCCATCGCGGTGATGATGGTTCGCATTCCGCCCATGGGGTAGCGCACACCGTCGACAACATCGAGGTTCGTCATGAGGTGATACATACTGGGCGCGGTTTTCGGCTGTGTGCCGAGGAACACCGCCGGATAGCCCAGGATCTTCTGCAGCACGGGGTCGGTCACCGTCTGCTCAATCCGCCGCTGCATGGACTGGCCGAAAAGCCGCGGCAGCCGGGGGAGTCGGGCCAGCACATCGGGCCGGGCAAACCGGGTGTAGTCCCGGGTAGTGAAGTTTGTGTAGAGGAAGTGCTCGAGCGCCAGCCGGTACGTGTCCGAGGCCGATTCCACGTAGCGGCGCACCCGCTGAGCCGCACCGGGTTCGCGCTGGCTCACCAGCCGCAGGAAGGGCTCGGTTCCACGGGGCACATCAACTGCCGAGGTGCCGCTCCCGCTGTCTTGCAACCGTTCGGCTTCTAGCAGGCCCTCAGGCCAGACCCGGAATCCCGGGTCGAGGTCGTGCAGGTCGAGGGGATTGTCTTGGCCCAGCAGGCTGAAGAAGCGGTCGAACACCTCCGGCATGAGGTACCACGACGGTCCCGTGTCGAAGGCAAAACCAGCTTCCGTGTGCAGGCCGGCCCGCCCACCGACTTCGCTGCGGGATTCCAGGAGTGTGACCTTCCAGCCGCGCGCGGCAGCCAGCGCCGCTGTGCCCAGGCCGGCAATACCTCCGCCGACGACCGTCAGTGAGCGCATCAGGCACCTGACCAACCGCGAACCGCGGCGGCTCGGGCTGCGAAAACAGCCTTGCGCGGTGCAGGGATACGCAGGCGGGTCCGCTGGAGTTCATCGACGGGAGTCGCCGCCACCCGTTCGGCGAGTTCTTCGAAGATGCCCAGCGCGGTGCCGACTGCGGTGCGCACGCGCCACGGCAGCAGCGGCATGGCTTTACGCGCCGCGGCAAAATCTGCCTGAATAATGTCCAGCTGGCGGGCTTTTTCCTCTTCTGTGAACTTGCCTTCGCTGTCCAGCAGGTAGGTTCTGCCGAGTTCAGCCGTGTCGGACCCAAGGTCGCGCAGGAAGTTGACGCGTTGGAAGGCCGCGCCCAGACCTCGTGCGCCGTCTTCCAGGATCGGCTGTTCTTCCGCGGTGGGGTTTTCGTCTTCCATGAAAATCGCCAGGCACATCAGCCCGATCACTTCCGCCGAACCGTGAATATAGGAATCCAGCGAAACCGGCGAATGGTGTTCGGGCCGGATGTCGCGGTACATGGACGAAAAGAACGGGTCCCACAGTTTCGGCCCGATCCCGGTGCGCCGCGCGGTGTCCGCAAAAGCGTGGGCTATGAGGTCAGACGAAAACCCGGTGCGGCACGCTTCAGCTATCCGCAGTCGGAAGTCATCGAGAGCCTCCGCCTGCGCGGCGGGGCCGGCGGGGTAGGCGCCGTCGACGATTTCATCGGCAATCCGCACCACCGCGTAGAGGCTTGCGATGCTGCGCTCCATACGCTTTGGCAGCAGTGATGCGGCAAAGGAGAACGATGTGGAATAGGACCGGATGACAGCCGAAGCCGCACGGTAGGCGGTCCGGGTGTATCGCTGGGTGGGCGGCAGCAGGTCGAGCGTCCTGCCGCGTGAAAAGGGCAGTGTCATTCAGGCAGAGTCATTCATGGTGTCAGGCGGTCTGCTCAGTTGGCTTCAGCCTTCAGTCGGCGTTCAACCTCAGCGGCCACCGCGAGCACGGTTGCGTCTTCGCCGGGTTTGCCGGCAATGTGCAGGCATGCGGGTGCACCGCTTTCGTACTTGCGGCCGGTGGGGATGGTGATGGCGGGCCAGCCGAGCACGTTGAACAGCTGGGAGTAGCGGACAAAGGCCGGGCGGGCATCGGGCCCGATGCTGTCCCACGGGACGGTTCCGCCGTCCAGCGCGGGCGACACAATGACGTCGACATCAGCGAACTGAGCCAGAGCGCGCTCACGCAGAGCCTCAACATCAGCCAAAGCCTGCTGGTAGTCGGCTTCAGAAACATCGGCAGACTGTTTGACCCGGTCGAGAACACCGGGGGTAAAGGCTTCTGGCTGGTCTTCGGCCAGCGGGCCCAGAATCCGGAATGACTCGTACTTGCGAACAGTGTCATACAGCGCACCGGACTCTTCGATGAACGGTTCGAGGTCCACCGGTTTCGTCGTATCGAGGTAGTCAGCACCGTCCTCAATCCAGTGCGGTGTGCTCAGTTCGAACGTGCCGACCGCGACCGATGCGGGCGCACCTGCCGAAAAGTCCACAACAGCCGAGAACACCCGGACTGCTTCGCTGACGGTGCGGGTGAAGAAGCCAAGGGTGTCGAACGACGGTGACAGTGGGAAAACACCGTCGGTGTTGACCGCACCCAGCGTGGGTTTGAAGCCGACAACACCCTGACATCCAGCGGGAACACGCACCGATCCGGCGGTGTCGGAGCCGACGGCAAAGGGAACCGCCCCGGCGGCCACGAGCGCGGCCGAACCGGAAGACGAACCGCCGGTGCACAGCTCAGCACCCGCGGGATTGACCACAGTGCCGAAAGCAGAGTGCTCACCGAAAATACCGTGCGAAAACTCCTGGCAGTTGGTTTTGGCCACCGGGATCGCACCTGCGGCCATGAGCCGCTCGATGACATCGGCGGTGCCGGTCGTCGCATCCGGGTGGCTCAGAACGTCCACGCGCGAACCCATCGAGGTGGGGGTCCCGGCAATGAACACGATGTCCTTCACGGCAAACGGCTGGCCTTCCAGCGCTCGCGGTGGAAGGTCTTCGGCGGCGCGCTGCGCGGCTTCGCCAGCGCGCTCGCGGGCAAGTTCCGGCAGCATTTCGGTGACGGCGTTGAATCTGTCTCCGGCAGATGCCACTTCGCGGAGGATGCGATCAATGTCGGCAACAGTCACTTCTACTCCCTCGACGGTCAGACCAGTCCTGCTAAGGATAGCCGGCCCAGCCGCCGGCACCTCGGCACCTGGGCCGGTGCTGTGGCGACCGGCACCTCGGCAGCAGTACAGCCAGCCGAGGCGCCAGCCGCCCCGAAGTTCAGCGCAGCCCGCGCAGCGCGTCGGCCGTGGCCAGCGCTGCGGTTGCGGCCTCGTATCCCTTGTCTTCGTTCGAACCTTCCAGGCCGGCCCGGCCGAGGGCCTGCTCTTCCGTGTCGCATGTCAGCAGGCCGAAGCCCACGGGTTTGCCGGAATCGAGCGCCACGCGCGCCAAGCCGTCGGTGGCGGCAGCACACACGTAGTCGAAGTGCGGGGTGCCGCCGCGAATGACAACACCGAGGGCAACAACGCAGTCGTACTTTTCGGCGGCAGCCTGGGCTGCGATCGGCAGTTCAAACGAGCCCGGCACCCAGTGGACGGGTGCGTCGATGCCGGCTTCCGCTGCGGCGCGCTGGGCACCGGCCACAAGCCCGCCCATCACCCGGTCGTGCCAGCGTGAGGCGATGATTGCCATGCTCAGCGGGCCCGCCTCAACTGCCGTGCGGGGTGAGATTTCGGGTGCTCCGTGTCCTGCCATCAGAGTGTCCTTTCCAGAAGGTGCGACATCCTGTCGCGTTTGGCTGCCAGGTAGGCGATGTTTTCCGGCCGCGGGGCAACTTCGGCATCCACGCGGCTGATGTCGATGCCCTTCTGCTGCAGCGCGGTGATTTTTGTGGGGTTGTTCGTCATGAGCCGCACCGAGTGCAGCCCCATATCGGCAAGGATTGCCGCGACGGCGTCGTATTCGCGGGCATCAGCGGCAAAGCCCAGTCGGGTGTTAGCGTCCACCGTGTCCAGACCGGTGTCCTGCAGGGAATACGCGGCGATTTTGGCGGCCAGCCCAATGCCGCGGCCTTCGTGTCCGCGCACGTAGATGACGTGCCCGCCGACTGTCGCAATTGTGCGCAGCGCTTTGGCCAGCTGTTCGCCGCAGTCGCAGCGGTGCGAACCGAAGACATCGCCCGTCAGGCACTCGGAGTGCACGCGCACAAGAGGTGCTGCATCCGCGGTCGGTGGGCCGCTGAGCACCAGGTGGTCGGTTCCGTCGAAGGTGTAGGCGGTTGCCGTGAGCGTCCCGAAGTCAGTCGGCAGGGGAACCGTCTCTCCGCGTACGAGGCGCCGCTCGGCTCCGTCTTCCTCCGCGGCTTCCGGAATCGGCGTCATGGGGGCGTTTGGGTTGGCTTTGCGGTAGGCGATGAGGTCGGCGATCGTGACCATGGCCAGGCTGTGTTCGCGAGCGAATTCGGCCAGTGCCGCAAAGCGCATCATGGAACCGTCGTCGTGCACGATTTCGGCGATGACAGCCGCGGGGCTGCGGCCTGCCAGGCGGGCGAAGTCGAGGCCGGCTTCCGTGTGGCCGTCGCGGGCGAGCACCCCGTCATCCTGCGCGATAAGCGGGAACAGGTGGCCGGGCCGGGTGAGGTCTTTCGCGCGAGTCCCAGGCTCTGCCAGGAGGCGCGCGGCGGTGCTGCGATCGGCCGCGCTGATGCCGGTCGTTGTGCCTTCCTTCGCGTCGACGCTCACGGTGTAGGCGGTGTCCTTGGGGTCTTCGTTGTGCGCCGTCATGGGCGGCAGCGCCAGCCGCTTTGCGGTTTGGGCGGGAATGGGGGCGCAGACAACACCCGATGAGTACCGGATGATGAATCCCATCCATTCGGGCGTCACGGCGTCGGCCGCCATGATGAGGTCGCCTTCGTTTTCGCGGTCTTCGTCATCGACGACGACAATCGGGCGGCCCGCCGCGATCTGCTGGATCGCGTATTCAATAGAGGCCAGGTTGGCGGTCATGGCTGGTCCTTTCCTGCTGTGAGGGCTGTGAATTCGGCGCGGCGTTCGGCGTATTTCGCCAGAATGTCGACCTCGATGTTGATGGGATCACCAGGTTTGACCTGGCCGAAGATTGTGCGTTCAAGGGTTGCTTCGATCAGTCCGACTTCCACCCAGTGCTCATCAGCATCGGCGGGGCTGACGGCGGTCAGGGTGAGGCTCGTGCCGGACAGGCTGATGGAGCCCTTCTCCACGGTGTAGGGCGCAAGATCTGCGGGAATGTTCACGCGCACTGTGCGCCACAGGCCGTTGTTCTCAACGGAAGCCACGCGCCCCACGCCGTCTACGTGGCCTTGCACAATGTGCCCGTCAAAACGGCCGCCCGCGGGCATACAGCGTTCGAGGTTCACCGGATCACCCGGCTGCAGTGTGCCAAGGGAGGAGCGGCGCAGAGTCTCGCCCATGAGCAGGGCACGGAAGGTGCCTTCGGGCTGGTGGCCGGCCGGCACCTCGTCCTTTTCCTCTGCCTGTTCGGCAGCCAAGGGTGCCGAGGTGAGGCACACCCCGTTAACCGCAAGCGAACCTCCCGGCGGAAGGTCGGCAACGATAGGCCCGGCCTCCAGGGTCAGATAGGCGCTGTCGCCAGCCTGCTTAAGCGATACGACGGTTCCGACGTGCTCAATGATTCCGGTGAACATGGTGTCCTTTCTCATCCGGGGCCAGGCGCAGCAGAACGTCTGCGCCGAGAATCTGTGGGTTGGGATGGGCCGCACTGGCGGGATCGAGGGTGAAGGCGTGCGCGTCAAGCAAAGTGGTGACATTCAGCCCGGTGGTGCTGCGCAGGCCGTCGCCCAAAAGCACGGGCGCCTGATACACCAGGAGTTCGTCGGCCAGACCGCGGCCAATAAAGCTGCTCACCAGCCGGGGGCCGCCCTCAACAAGCAGATGCTCGACACGGGCCGCTTTCAGCTTGGTCAGCGCCTCGTCGATTGTTTCGGCCGCGATGGTCTGCGGGTTCTGCGCCAGGTGGCTTTCCGGCGGCAGGGGGCGGCGGCCGATGACCACCGGGATCGGCTGGGAGGTGACCGCGGCAGTCTCCAGGCGGGCGCTCAAACGCGGATTGTCGGCAAGCGCGGTGCCGGTGCCCACGGCAATCGCATCGACCTTCGCGCGAATCCCGTGCGCGTGGGAGCGGGCCTCTTCACCCGTGATCCACTGGCTTGTGCCATCGGCCGCAGCGGAACATCCGTCAAGGCTCTGGGCAATTTTGCACGTGATGAACGGCCGGCCCGCCCGCACCGCCTGAAGCCAGCGCGCATTGAGAGCCTCGGCTTCAGCTGCCAGCACACCGGTCGTCACAGCAATGCCTGCCGCGCGCAGAACATCCGCCCCGCCGCGGGCCGCCGGGTTCGGATCGGCTGCGGCGATGACGACGTGGGTGATTCCAGCGTCGATGATCCGCTGAGTGCACGGGCCGGTGCGGCCGGTGTGCGAACACGGCTCCAGCGTCACGACCATCGTCGCGCCACGAGTGTCAACGCCGTTGGCCTGAGCGAAGTCGAGTGCGGCAGCTTCAGCGTGGGCTGTGCCAGCACCGGCGTGAAAGCCCACGATCGGACCGGAGTGCAGCGGTAGGAGAACAGCGCCGACAAGGGGAGTGGCGCCTCGTGAGCCGTGTGCGGCGTACTCAAGGGCAGCCCGCATGGCCTGCTCGTGGGTCAGGCCGGTGGCATCAGGCAGAAGAAAAGCCGCCTGGACTTCCATGTGAACCTCCCGGTACAGCCGGGAGATGGGAGTCCACAGTGGCGCTGTGGGTTCGCGGAAGGCACGCCGGGTACGCCGACAGCGCCTGCGCGAGCAGACTGTGTTCCTCCCATCCAGACTCTTACTGTCGGTCTCGGAATTGCACCGAGTCAGCCGGGTGTTCGCACGGCGTGTGCCGTGGAGCAGCCGGGTCGCGGACTGTCACCGCCGGTACGGAATTTCACCGTCCCCGGAACATCTGAGGCTCATAGTAGCCCCTGGGTGTGACACGTGCGACACGGGGTGGGGAGGTGCCGGGCTGACGAGGTGCCTGCCCGGGTGCTCCGGGGCGGCTGGTTCTGGGGTGGTCGGGGTGTGAGGCGGCTGGGTGTGGGCCTTTGCGGCGTGCATAGCCAAGTTATATAAATGAGGTATGGAAAACGAACGTCTTGTCACTGATCTCGTTGCCGCAGCGGGGCGCTTCACCCGCGCTGTTCGTCGTGGCACTCACGGTGACGAAGGCTGGTCGGCCTGGCGTGCGCTGGCGGTCATCGACCAAAGTGAGCGCACCACGGTCGGGCTGCTGGGCCAGCTGTACGGATGTTCGCAGCCGGCAGCCACGAAGATCGCGGCACGGCTGACCTCGGACGGTTTCATTACACGCCGACCAGACCCAGATGACGCGCGCGCTTCTCTTCTGGAGATCACGGACAAGGGCCGTCAGTGGCTCGTGTCTGAACGCACCTCGGCGGTGCAGAAAATGGGTTCGACGGTCGACGACCTCACGGCTGAGGACGTCGCGGCGCTCACCCGTTCGGTCGACCTGCTCAACAGCATGGCGGCAGCCCTTGTCGAGAAGGAATGAAGGGCAGCGATGTCTGAGAAATACTTCGCCTACGTTGACGAGACTGGTGACCTTGGTGACTTGAGCGTGAGCCCCAAAGCAAGCCCGCACTTCGGAATGGCCGCCATTCTTTTTCCTGCCAGCGCAGCCGGCGATGTTCGCCGAATGATCACAGACCTTAAGGACGAATTCAGAGTTCCCCACGACAAGCCGTTTTCGTGGAAGGAGTACGTGCGAGATCACGACCGGCGCCTCTATGTTGCCGACCATCTCAGCATGTTGGACAAGGTGCAGGCCATCTATGTCTACACCGATAAGGCCGCCGTGACTGAGGGTACGTACACCACGGAACGTGGCGCGCTTTATAACTATGTTGCCGGAAAAATGTTGAAGAACATCCTCTGGGCGGCCCGGAACTCTGGCGTCAAGAAAGGTGATTTGACGATCCGCTTTTCACACGTCAAAGGCTTTGACCACGATTCTGTCAGCCGGCCCTACCTTGAAACGACTTTGCCGGCTCAGCAAAGCCTCCCGATGGAGTTGCTTGACTCCCTTCAGTGGGTGGCTGCGACGAAGTACCGCGAGTCCGATGTGGCCGATCTCTTTGCAGGCTGCTTGAATGAGGCTCTGCGCCCTGGGCGGTACGGGCACGTGGAGGGACGCTACCTCCGCACGGTCTGGCCGCGTGTACGAGGCGTGGAAAACTGCACTAGCGCCAGCAACTACTGTGCCGTTCCCCTCGGATTTATGGCAATGCCGAATTACAAGGTGATCTCACCCGGGTGGTTCCCTTGTCCCGATTGTCCCAAAATTAAATAAGGAGCGGATTAGCACTCCCCGGAGTCGATCCACTTAAGGAGTGCGGCGTTGTGCGCCGCCGAGCATCCGGGCGAGTGCTAACCCGCTCCTTCAGGTAAACACCTCTAATATCGTGGTGTTTCCTACCCGTAGGATACAGGACCCCTTGTGCGCGTATCAATAGCGCACGAGCTGTGGGCTCGCCGGTTCAACCACTTCAGCTGAGCAGAATTGCCGTGGCGATCGAGAAGTAGATGATGAGGCCCGTCGCGTCAGCGAACGTGGAAATGAACGGGTTGGAGAACACCGCAGGGTCGGCGCCGACCTTCTTCGCGACCAGCGGCATGACCCCGCCGATCGTTGCGGCCATCGTGCAGATGGACAGGAGGGTTAGTCCGATGACGGTGCCGATCCCCACATCGAACGCCAGTGACGCCGCCAGGAAGCCCAGAACACCCAGGGTGAGTCCCAGGGTGAAGCCCACGCGAGCCTCACGCCAGATGATCTTCGGCATGTCGCGAACACGAACTTCGCCCATTGCCAGGGCGCGCGTGACGGTTGTTGCCGCCTGGTTGCCGGTGTTGCCGCCCGTACCGGTCAGCAGCGGAATGAACAGGGCCAGCGCTGTCAGCTGTGCCAGTCGGTCTTCGAATACGTTGAGCACCTGCACCGTCAGAACAGCCGAGACCGCGAGCATCGTCAGCCACACAACGCGGGACCGGAAGATGCTGAAGATCGACGCTGACAGGTAGGACTGCGCCAGGGGCTCCGAACCACCGGAGCGGGCGGTGTCTTCCGCGTCTTCTTCTTCGACGATGTCGATGACGTCGTCAATCGTCAGGATTCCCACCAGACGCTGTTCGCGGTCGACAATCGGCATAGCAATGAGCTTGTCGCTCAAGAAGCGGCGCGCAGTTTCTTCACGGTCGTCAATGGCGCTGGCGCTCACCGGCTGGTTGGCGATGTCGCGGATGACAACCGAATCGTCTTCGCTCAGCAGGCGGCGCAGACCGATGACTCCCGTGAGTTTGCGGCTGGAATCGACAACCGGCAGCAGGTAGATGGTTTCGGGGTCGTCAATCCTGCGGCGGACATAGGCCATGGCCTCACCCACCGTGAAGTCCTGATTGATGCCGATGACCTCCGGCGACATGTAGCGGCCGATCGCTTCGGGCGGATAGCCCAGAACCGAGGCGGTCATGTGGCGTTCGGACGGACTCAGCCCGGCCATGAGCCGGTCGGCGACCGCCGCCGGCAGTTCGTCGAACACGAGCGCGCGGTCGTCCGGGTCGAGGTCTTCGATGAGTTCGGCGACGTCGGTTGAGCGCAGCCCCCTGATCAGATCGGCCTGGTAGGCCGGCGGGAGGTCCTCAAAGATGTTCAGCGCGGTGTCTTTGTCCAGCACCCGGTAGAGCACGGCGGCCTGTTTGGCAGGCATTGATTCGATGAGGTACTGGAGGTCGTCGTTGCTGACGTTGCGCGCAGCGTGGGCGAGTTCGGCCAGTTCTGCTTCGCCCTGGGGCCGCGATCGCAGCGCTTCTTCTATGAGTTCTACGGACACTGCCCCTCCTTGCGCTGCGTTTGGGGAAGGCCGTGCGGCACGCGGCGCGGTGCTGAAGGTGATTGATCAGGCCGCCGTGTCGGTGCTCCCCCATAGACTTCGAATATGTCACGCGAAAACACTCTGCATGCCTCCGCCCAGTCGATCTTAGCCCAACTGACAGGGCGCCCCGACGCGGTTTTTCGCGACGGACAGCAGCAGGCAATCGAGACCCTCGTCCGCGATCGGCGGCGGGCTATTGTCGTCCAGCGCACCGGGTGGGGAAAGTCCGCCGTGTACTTCGTGTCCGCCCGGCTGATCCGCGAAGCCGGGGGAGGGCCGACGCTCGTCATCTCCCCGCTTCTGGCCCTTATGCGCGACCAGGTGGCGGCAGCCCACCGGGCCGGTGTCAACGCGGTCACCATCAACTCGTCGAACGTCACCGAATGGGACGACGCGGTCGAGGCGCTGCGTCAGGACCGCGTTGATGTTCTGTTCATATCTCCCGAACGGCTGACGAACCCGCGCTTCCGCGATCACGTTCTCGGCGAGGTTCTCAAGCGGGTCGGCATGATCGTGGTCGATGAGGCTCACTGCATTTCAGACTGGGGGCACGACTTCCGACCGGATTACCGGCGGATCGGCGCGCTGGTGCGCTCGCTTCCGAACTCCGTGCCCGTTTTGGCTACAACCGCCACCGCTAACGAACGGGTGGTTGCCGATGTCGCGGCTCAGCTGGGGGACGACACTGTGGTTGTCCGCGGTCCGCTCACGCGCGATTCCCTGCGCCTGGGCGCTGCCGGGGTGTGGTCGGCCCAGGACCGCATTGCGTGGCTGTGCCAGCACGTGGGAGATCTCCCGGGCAGCGGCATCATCTACACGCTCACGGTCTCAGCCGCCGAAGATCTCACGCGGGCACTGAAACAGGCCGGATGGAATGTCGAGGCCTACACCGGCAGCACGGATGCCGAGGACCGCACGCGGCTGGAAGACGCTCTGAAGAGAAGCGAACTCAAAGCACTCGTGGCCACAAGCGCGCTCGGTATGGGCTTTGACAAGCCCGACCTGGGATTCGTTGTGCACTTCGGCGCCCCCGCCTCGCCCGTGGCCTACTACCAGCAGGTCGGCCGTGCCGGCCGCGCAGTCGAGCACGCGGATGTCCTCCTCCTGCCCGGTGCCGAAGACCGCGCAATCTGGGACTACTTCGCAACTGCCTCGATGCCGGATCCGCAGGCGGCCGACCGCGCGCTGCAGGTTCTTGCCTCAGCAGATGGGCCCATGTCTGTCCCCGCTTTGGAGCCGCTTGTCGACATCAAGCGCTCAGCACTGGAACTGCTGCTGAAAACCCTGCAGGCAGACGGTGCTGTTGATCGAGTGCAGGGCGGCTACGTGTCAACGGGTGCCGGCTGGGAATACGACGCCGAACGCTACGCCGGTGTTGCCGCTGCCCGCGAACGCGAAGCGCAGGCCATGGAACAGTACTTGGCCACAGATGACTGCCGCATGGTGTTCCTCGCCCGCCAACTGGACGACACAACGGCCCAACCGTGCGGACGGTGCGACAACTGTGCTGGCACGTGGTGGTCAGAGGACATCGACGCGGGCCTGCGTGAGGGCGCTCAGTCGCTGCTGTCCTCCGTCGGTCTGCCTGTTGCACCGCGTGCCCAGTGGCCCACCGGGATGCCGAAAGCCGGCATCGACATCAAGGGCAAGATCCCCGAAGGCGAAAGGGCGGACACAGGCAGGGTCATTGCTCGGCTCACCGACCTCGGGGCAGGGCAGACGCTGCGACAGTTCCTGACTCCGGCATCACCCGATGAGCAGATACCCAAGACCATCGGCGACCTCGCGGTCTCTGTTCTGGCCGATTGGGACTGGGCAGTGCGCCCCGACTGCGTTGTCGGCATTCCCAGCGCACACCGCCCGAACTCCGCGCAGTCCCTGGCCCAGGGGCTCGCCGCTGTGGGCCGTATGGAGTACTTGGGTCAGCTGGAACTGCTGCGCGATCCGGGCAGCCCCGATGTCAACAGTGCCTACCGTGTCAAAAACCTGTGGGACGCCCTCAGGGTCGGCCCGCAGTTGGAAGCTGCGGTGGCTGGACGCACAGTCCTGCTGACGGATCTCGAAATCGCATCGCGCTGGACCATGACGATCGCGGCGCGCCTGCTGAAGCAGGCGGGAGCGGCGGCAGTTCTGCCGTTCGCGCTCGCCCAGCGCGGGTGACTTCACTTAGGGCGGGTGAACTCGCCGGGTCCAGAACTTAAGATTCCGAGTTCTTGCGTTTGGCAGCCCGGTCGCGTTCCTTCTTAGAGGTCCAGATGACGGTTCCCACGATGAGCGCCAGTGTGATCCACAGAGCGTATTTGTCGATGAGCTTGAGCAGATCAACTGCAGGCTGACCTATGAACCAGCCCAGGCTGGCACTGACCGTGGACACCAGCAGGGCGCACGCGATGTTGGCGCTGATGAACGTGCGGAATCGCATTCCGGACCATCCGGCCACCAGCCACACCAAGGATCCGGGCACACCCGGGAACCGGCCGAACACCACGAGCACCACCAGCAGCCACTGCGGCAGATCGCGGATTCGGGCCGCTTTCCTATAGGCCTTCGGGGTGTTGGCCACCAAGCGCACCACGTTCTCTCCCCAGTGGCGGCCGGCCAGCCACCACAGCCAGTCGAACTTCACCGCGCCGATGAAGCCGGCAAGGATTGCAAACCACAGCGGGTAGCCCTCGACCTTGGCGAATGCGCCGGCTCCGGCAATAACGGTTTTTGCTCCCGTGATGACAGACAGCAGCACCGGCATTTTGGCAATGAGAAAAGGCCGAAGGGGGAAGATCACAAGAAAGAACAGCGGCAGGCCGATGATGAAGCCCAGCAGCACTTTGTCTGCTTTTGAGGGTTTGCGGTCGCCCCACGGCCACGGGATCGGCTTTTCGGCTTCGGCGCTGCTGCCAGCGCTGTCGTCAGAACCGCCCTCAGGAGCACTGTCGCGGCCGTCGCGTGGAACGCCATCATCGGGAAGGTCGCCGTGCTTGTCGTCCGCTCTTTCTTCGTGTGCCATTCCAGTAGTCTAAAGAAAGACCGCTGCCGGCAACGACGCGCGACAGGAGCTCTTATGCGAATCTTCGGCTTCACTGAATACGGCGGCCCCGAGGTGGCCGGTTTCCTCGGTGTTCCCGCCCCGCGACCAGGGGGTGACGGCGTGCTCATCGACGTCGAAGCGACCACCGTCAATCCCGGCGATATCAAGGTTCGCTCCGGCCAGCGGCAAGAGTCTTTTCCGGTGCGCTTCCCCATGGCCATGGGCCGGGAGGCTGTCGGCACGATCCGCGAACTCGGTCCGGACGCTCCGACTGACTTGGAAGTCGGCCAACGGGTTTTCGGTTCGGCGGCTCCCGGCATCGGAACTTTTGCCGAACAGACAGTGCTGACCGGCACCTCGGCGACCCCGCTGCCTGAAGAGCTGAGCGCGGGAACAGCCGCCAGCATTCCCGCGGCGTTCGGGACCGCGCACGATGCGCTCAATCAGCTGGGCTTGCGGCCGGGCCAGCCGCTGCTGGTGATCGGCGCTGGAGGAGGCGTCGGATCGTCTGCTCTGTCGCTTGCCAAAGCCGCGGGGCTGACGGTGTGGGGAGTGGGTTCGGCTGGGAAACACGATGTCATTACGCGCATGGGCGCTGAACACGTCGAATCCGGTCCGGGGTGGACCGACCGGGTACGCCGGCTGGGCACTCCGGTGGCAATTCTTGATCTGGTGGGCGGCGATGTGCTCCGTGAGGGAGCCGAGCTCCTGTCGGACGAGGTGCCTGCTGGTTCTGCTGGTGAAGGAGCCGGTGATGTTGGTCAGCGAGTGCGGATCCTGTCGGCGGCAGACCCTGCTTTGGCGAAAGAACTCGGCGGATCGGGCATTGTTCGGCACCGGACGCGCGAGGTCTACGCCCGCATTGCCCAGCTGTTGGCCGCATCGGCCGCGCCCACGTGGGTTTCAGCCCGCTACCGCTTTGCGGATGCGGCGCAGGCCGTGGCGGACGTTGAGGCCGGTCACGCTGCCGGCAAAATCATCATCCGCATCTGAAGCGCCAGCCGACCCAACCTGCCACAAGCGTCAGCCGAGCAGCCGGCGGAAGCCCGGCGGCGCCTCGTCAGATCAGCCAGTCAGAGCAGTCCGTGGGGTGCCGCGGGCTGGCGAACAAAACACTTCCAGCGCTCAAGCAGCGGGTGCGGGAGGACCCGCTCCTCGTCGGTGTGGGCGTCGAAAATCCGGGTGGCGCCGTCGTGGCTGAACTCCGGCCAGTCAGCCCGGCCGGTGCGGGCAAAGCGCAGCCAGGCGTCCCGCATGCGGCGGCCTGTGCGGCGTTCGCGCTCCGTGGGGCCCTGCGGGAAGGTCAGTGCACCCATCCCGTCGGTGTAGTTCTCAAACAGCAGCGGCAGGTCGACCGAGTGGGCGGCCTGGATTCCGCCGCGAGGGTCGGCCTCCAGCAGATAGGTCCACGCACCCGGAATCGCCTGGGCGATGTCGAGGGCCGGCACCGTGAACATGAAATCGGTGTTGACGCGTTCGTAGATGACCGGTGGGCGCGCTGTGCCTTCCGGTGCAGTGATCAGATGGGCGTACTGCGCTGACTCCGGCTGGGTGCGCGGGCCGATGGTTCCCAGAATGCGCTGTGCGACGGCGTCGTTCGGCTGGCTGCGCGCAAGCGCCATGAACAGGTTGAACTCTTCGGCGTTGCTGCCGATGATCACCGGAATGTCCGGCGGTGTGCTGCGCAGCGCCTTCCACGGCCCGCGCGGCAGCACAGTGCCGTCGACCACCGGGGTCAGGGGCGGTTCGAAGGCTGAGGCCGCACCCCACGAGCCCATGCTGCGCTTGGCGGTCGAGTTGAGCTCTTCCAGCACGGCGCGGCGCTCGGTCAGGCTGAGTGAACCGAAGAACTCCGGCGTTGCCTGCGTTTCGGGGTGCATTTGGCCGGCTGCGCGGACAGCCGTGTCGGTGATTTGGGCTGCGAGGTCGGCTTCGAGGACCATGGACGGTGGCGACTGCAGGATGGCGCGCTGGAACAGGCCCTGCGCATCGGGCATTGTCAGCAGGCAGTGAATGGCGCCGGCACCAGCGGATTCACCGAACACCGTCACTCGCTGCGGGTCGCCGCCGAAAGCGGCGATGTTGTTCCGCACCCAGGTGAGAGCCGCAATCTGGTCGAGCAGGCCGCGGTTGGCCGGAGCGCCTTCCAGGTGGAGGAAGCCCTCAAGTCCCAGCCGGTAGTTGATGGACACGAAGACGCAGCGCTCGCGGGCGAAGACGGTGCCGTTGTACTGCGGTTCGGCTGAACCGCCCAGGACATAGGCCCCGCCGTGAATCCACACCATGACCGGCAGTGCTTGACCCTGTGTGCGCTGGGCGGGCGTCCACACGTTGAGGCTCAGCCAGTCATCGCCGTCGCGGTGCTCCTCCATCGGGATGTCGCCGGCGGGCATGAACTGCGGGCAGGGCGGACCGAAGGAGGTTGCCGCGAATTCTCCGCCGGCCAGGCTCTCCAGGGGCCGAGGTGCCTGGAAGGCTGCCGCTCCTGTCATCGGCTGGGCGTACGGGATGCCCAGGTAGCACTCGACTTCGCCGTCGCTGAGCCCGCGGACGGTACCGCAGGGGGCGGTGACGGTCGGCTGGTTGGATTCGGCTGATGTGGAAGTCATGGGCTCCGGTGTTTGTCGGTGGCGGTCTGACAGTCGTTGTGCCCACCACGATAGTCGCCGGGGTCGTGTTTGTGCCGGGTGTGACCGGGACAGATGCGAATCGGGCCGGTGGGAGTGTCCCACCGGCCCGATTGCCTATGTTGGTCGATCAGAAGATGCCCTTGTGCTTGGCGGGCTTGCCGAGGTCGTTGACCGTGATGTCCTTCGAGGACACGTTCTGGTCGTTGTAGGTCGACTTATCCCCTTCGGCGCGTTCAACCTGGGTGACCGAAATCGAGTTCTTCAGACGGCCTTCGGTGGTCTTGCCGTCACCGAACTTGAAGTTGGCGATCAGCTGGTTTTCGCCCTTCTTCACCGGGTTGGACAGGGTGACGAGGAAGGAGCGGGTCGAGGTCTTCTTGTTGAAGCCGAGATCCTGCGTGTAGGCGCCGTTGAACCAGCCCGGGGTGATCAGACGGTCAACGCCTTCGGGCCCGTCTTCGGTCTTCACGTCAACGCGGTAGGACACTGCCGGGTCTTCGCTGAAGTAGCGGTCGGTGCCGACGTTCTTCACGCGCAGTGCGGCGATGCCCGCGTAGCCGGGAACCTTGCCGTCGGTCACGGTGATCTGCGGTTCGAGGTCGAGCTTCTGCTTGCCCGCCGGCTTGCTGCCGCCTGAGCCCTTGACGGGTGCGTCATCGGGTTCGATGGTGTTCTCGGTGGGCTTCGGGTTCGGCTTTTCTTCAACTGTGGGCTTGCCGGTCTGGTCCGATTCGGAGGCGTTTCCGTAGATCTTGACGCGGACTTCGTTCTTGATCGGTGAGAATGCGCGCCATGCGGTCGGGTTCGACCAGGTGCCGTCGGACTTGCAGTGCTGCTGCGTGCCGATCATGTTGATGGCGCGGAATCCGTAGGTGGCGTCGCCGGTTTTGCCGGCGGGGACATCGTAGGGGCCGATGGTCTGGCCGACGTCCCAGCTCAGGGAGTACGAGGCCGAACCGCCGATGGTCTTGGCCAGTTCCCAGGCGATGCCGAAGTTGCCGGTGGTGTCTTTCTTGGATGCGGAGCCGCCGCCGTTGACAGACACGGATTCGGTCTGGCTGCCGTTGACCTCAAGTGAAATCGACTGTGACTTCGAGGTGTTCTGGGTCAGCGGGATCGCCTTGTCGGTGTTGTTGGTGGTGGAGATGGTGCCGACGGGCAGGAACTTGTCGGTGACTTTGTAGACGGTGGTGCGCTTGTCTTCCAGCGCGTTGCACACGGGGTGAGGGTTGAGGACGTTTGCCTTGATGTGGTCGGACTTGTGGGTCGTCTTGACGATCGGCAGGTTCGGGTTGAGGGCCGGGGTTTCCGGGTACTCGTGGGTGTTTGTTGCCGCGGAGGCGGGGGAGGCGGCTGCAACCATGGCCGCGGTCGCTGCGAGTGCTGTCAGACCGCCGGCGGCGGAGCGCAGGAGTGACTGTGTCAGCTTCATCGGGTGGTCCTCTCGTGGTTGTCATTCTTGTTTGGTGACGTGCGTCACCGAGTTGACAACTCAAAAGTAACTTACTGGCCGGTTGACTCGGTGGTCACAACAGTGCCTTTCGTCCAAGATTTCGGAATCGAGTTGTTTTAGAGGCGCGGACTGGCCTCCTGACCAGGGGATTTATCGGTCCTGAAAATTTTTCTCAAGATCAACTTCGGCTGTCACAAAACTTCTTCCCGTTTTTTCTTCCGCCGGGGAATAAGGTCAGGCCCTTTAGGGTTGAGCCTAGTGAACGCAAGTTTGATGAAGGTCTCAGGCTCAATGAGGTTGACGACCCAAGCATCCAGTAGCAGACTTGAGTCAGATGCACTCAGAGTGCGAAGGCTCTTTTGAAAGGAGACACGAACATGGCTCGTGCAGTAGGTATTGACCTTGGAACCACCAACTCGGTCGTCGCGGTTCTCGAAGGCGGCGAACCGAAGGTCATCGCAAACGCTGAGGGCGGCCGCACCACTCCGTCGGTTGTCGCAGTGAACAAGAACGGCGATTCCCTTGTGGGTGAAATCGCCAAGCGTCAGGCTGTCACCAACGTTGAGAACACCGTTTCCTCGGTGAAGCGCCACATGGGCTCCGACTGGACCACCAAGCTCGGCGACAAGGACCTTTCGGCACCGGAAATCTCGGCTCGCATTCTGCAGAAGCTCAAGCACGACGCTGAAGAGTACCTGCAGGATACCGTGACCGACGCCGTCATCACCGTCCCCGCATACTTCAACGACGCTCAGCGTCAGGCAACCAAGGACGCCGGTCAGATTGCCGGTATGAACGTCCTGCGCATTATCAACGAACCCACCGCAGCAGCTCTGGCCTACGGTCTGGAGCGCGGTAAGGAAGACGAACTCATCCTCGTGTTCGACCTCGGCGGCGGAACCTTCGACGTTTCGCTCCTGGAAGTCGGCAAGGATGACGACGACTTCTCGACGATTCAGGTGCGCGCCACCTCGGGTGACAACGAACTCGGCGGTGACGACTGGGACCAGCGTCTTGTCGACTACCTGGTCGGCCAGGTCAAGAGCGGCTACGGCGTGGACCTCACCAAGGACCCCACCGCCATGCAGCGCCTCAAGGAAGCTGCCGAGCAGGCCAAGAAGGAACTGTCCAGCGCAAGCAGCACCAACATTTCGCTGCAGTACCTGTCGATGAGCGAATCCGGCCCCATCCACCTGGATGAGTCCATCAGCCGTGCCAAGTTCGAAGAGCTCACCGAGGACCTCCTGGCCCGCACCAAGAAGCCCTTCGAGCAGGTCATCGCAGATGCTGGCGTGAGCCTGTCCGACATCGACCACGTGGTCCTCGTCGGCGGCTCCACCCGTATGCCCGCCGTGACCGAAACCGTCAAGAAGCTCACCAACGGCAAGGAGCCCAACAAGGGTGTCAACCCGGACGAAGTCGTCGCAGTCGGCGCTGCCGTCCAGGCTGGTGTGCTGCGCGGTGACCGCAAGGACGTGCTGCTCATTGACGTCACCCCGCTGTCGCTGGGTCTCGAAACCAAGGGCGGCGTGATGACCAAGCTCATCGAGCGCAACTCGCCGATCCCCACCAAGAAGTCCGAAACCTTCACGACGGCCGAAGACAACCAGCCGTCCGTGTCGATTCAGGTCTTCCAGGGCGAGCGCGAATTCACGCGCGACAACAAGCCGCTGGGCACCTTCGAACTGACCGGCATTGCACCCGCTCCGCGCGGTGTTCCGCAGATCGAAGTGTCCTTCGACATCGACGCCAACGGCATTGTGCACGTGTCGGCCACCGACAAGGGCACTGGCCAGGAGCAGTCCATGACGATCACCGGCGGTTCGGCTATTCCGCAGGAAGACATCGACCGCATGGTGCGCGAAGCAGAAGAGCACGCTGAAGAAGACAAGAAGCGCCGCGAAGCTGCTGACACCCGCAACAACGCGGAGACTGTCGCCTACCAGACGGACAAGCTCATCAAGGACAACGACGACAAGCTGCCCGAAGACGTCAAGAACGAAGTCCAGGCAGATGTCGACGCTCTGAAGGAAGCCCTCAAGGGTGACGATGACGACGCCGTCAAGCAGGCCTACGACAAGCTCCAGCAGTCGCAGACCAAGCTGGGCGAGGCCATCTACTCGGCAGCTCAGGCTGAAGCCGGCGCGGAAGGCGCACAGGCTGACGCAGGTTCTGCTGACGACGATGTCGTTGACGCCGAAGTCGTCGACGAAGACGAGGAGAAGTAATGACCACCGAGAACCCAGACGGCCGCGACGCCGGCGACCAGGGCTTCTCGTTCAAGGACAACCGTCGGATTGATCCCGAAACCGGTCAGGCCCGCCCCGCGGGTCAGGCCGGGGACGGGGCCGACGGCCCGGAGTCCGAACAGCAGCCGGAAGGCCAGCAGGGTGCAGAGCAGCAGGCTGAAGCGGACGCCTCGAACCTCGGTGTCGAGATTCCCGACGACACTTCGGGCATTGAAGACGCCGAACCGCAGCCGGAATCGGACGAAGCCAAGCGCTACCTTGACGACCTGCAGCGGCTCAACGCCGAATACGCGGCCTACCGCCGCCGTTCGGAACGCGACCAGGAAGTCGCTCGCGCAGCAGGCCTGCAGGGCGCGGTCGAAGCCCTCATGCCGGTGCTTGACGAAGTGAAGCTGGCCCGCGAAGCCGGCGACGTCACCGGTCCGTACGAAAAGCACGTCGACAGGCTCCTGGAAGCTCTCGGCAAGCTTGACGTCGTGCAGTACGGCGAAGTCGGCGAAGTCTTTGACCCGAACATCCACGACGCTCTTATGCAGCAGCCTTCGGCTGATGTTGAAGAGCCCACGGTGTTCATGGTCATGCAGCCCGGCTACAAAATCGGCGAACGTGTCATTCGGGCGGCTCGGGTAGGGGTTCACCTCCCCGAAGCCTGACACGCTCACAGCTGCCGAGGCGGAGCTTCCGACCACCCGCAGGGGCACCCAGGTGCCCCACGGGGAAGGTGGGGCTCCGCCTCGGCCGCTAGAAGAACCTAAGAACAGAACATTTCGGCATTGAAAGGAGGGGCCGGATGAACTCGGGACCGCAGAATGAGTGGTTCGAGAAGGACTACTACAAGACGCTCGGAGTCTCCAAGGATGCCTCCGATGCTGAAATCAAGAAGGCCTACCGCAAACTTGCCCGCAAGTACCACCCGGACGCCAATCCGGGAAACGCGGAAGCAGAAGAGAAGTTCAAAGAGATCTCGGCTGCCAATTCGGTGATCGGCGATCCAGAGACCCGCAAACAGTATGACCAGGTGCGCGCCATGGGCGGCGGCGCCAGGTTCCAGGCGGGTGCCGGCGGTGCTGGTGCCGGTGGCTTTGAGGACATCTTCTCCGGCCTGTTCAACACCGGTGGAGGGGGTCGGACTCGTGCCGGTGGATATGCCGGTGGTTACCCCGGCGGGGGTCCGGATCTTTCTGACCTGTTCGGCGGCGGCTTTGGCGGTGGCGGTTTCGGCGGCTACCAGCAGGCTCCGCAGAAGGGCGGGGATATCCGCTCGAAGGCTCGTCTGAGCTTTACGGAAGCCGTTGAAGGCGCCACCGTGAAGCTCAAGATGCCCGGTGGCAAACCGCTGACTGTCCGCACTCCCGCAGGTGTGAAGGACGGACAGGAGGTACGTGTTCGCGGCAAGGGCAAGCCCAGCCCCAACGGCGGTCAGGCTGGCGATGTGATTCTCACGGTCGAGGTTGCACCGCACAGCGTTTTCACGCGTGATGGCAACAATCTGCGCATGACGCTGCCGGTGACGTTCCCGGAGGCGGCTCTTGGAACTCAGGTTTCGGTACCCACTTTGGGCGGGCAGCCGGTCACCATGAAGATTCCTGCGGGCACGCCGTCGGGTCGCACACTGCGTCTGCGTGGGCGGGGCATTGATGCGAAGTCCGGCAAGGGCGACCTGCTGGTGACCGTCGAAGTGACGGTGCCGCGCAACCTGAATGCCGACGCGAAGAAGGCCGTAGAGGACTTTGCCGCTGCTACCGCGGGCGAAGATCCGCGTGAAGGGCTGCAGAGGAGGGCAGGTGAAGCGTGATGATTCCCGCAGACCGTCCTGTCTACATGATTTCTGTTGCCGCTGAACTGGCCGGCATGCATCCGCAGACACTGCGGCAGTATGACCGTCTGGGGCTGGTGACACCTCAGCGGTCTGCTGGGCGCGGTCGCCGCTATTCGGCTGACGACATTGAGAAGCTTCAGCTGGTGCAGCGGTTGAGCCAGGATGACGGCATCAACCTCGAGGGCATTAAGCGGATCCTGCGGATGCGCGAAGAAATCGAGGCTATGCGCCGCGAACAGGAAGCTATGCGCGCCGAAATGGACGCGATGCGCAGGCGGCTGGAGACTGCCGGCAGGATTTTCGCAGCGGCGTCATCTGGTGATGTTGTGTCCTTGTTTGAGGATTCGCAGGGGGCAGGCCGCAGGGCGCGTCCGGCCAGGCGCATTGCCGGTGTTCTGATGCCGGGCACTTCGTCGCGTCGTACCCGGTAGCGGCTCCGCCGGCCGTTTTGCAGTAAGGCCCTGAGCGGCGCGGCTTTCAAGCAACAAGGAGGGGCGGCCCTGTGTGGGCCGCCCCTTCTAGTGTCAGTTCAGAGCGTCAGTTCTGGACTGTGTTCTGCTCAGGCCTTGCGGGTGCGGCGGGTGAGCAGAACGGTTGCGCCGCCGACGGTGAGCAGTGCGACACCTGCTGCCAGGCCCCCGAGGCCCTGACCGGTGCGCGGCAGGTAGTCGGACGAACCGGACGTGGTCGATCCGCTCACGTTGTCCGAGGCACCACCGGAGACGGATCCGCCGCCGCTGCCGGCCTGTTCATCGCTTCCGGTCTGGTCGTCGCTGGATTCGCCCGCGTCGCTGCTCTTGCCGGAGACGACTTCGAAGGAGTCTTCGAGCTTCTGGTCGTCGAATTCAGCGGTCACCTTGTACTTGCCGAGGTATGCCGACGGGTTGGACTTGTCGACACCGGCTGCGGAGAAGACGGCGTTGCCGTCCTTATCGGCAGTTGCGGTGGTTTCGTACGCCTTCACGTTCTTGGCGTTGCCGGAAACACCGGTGACGGTGAACTTCACCTTGGTGCCGGGCTCGAGGCCGGAGACGGTCGCAACGACGCCCTTCTTCTTGTTGACGAAGTCAGCGGCGGTGACCTTCTTGTCCGACAGGTTCAGAGCCGGGTCCTTAGCCGGAGCTTCGTCGTCGCTGTCGTCTTCATCGGCAACGACCGAGAACTTGAGGGTGTCAACTTTAACGGTATGGGTCTCGAAGGCCAGGAACACGTCGACTTCGTATTCGCCGAGGGAGCGTTCGGGGTGTTCGTCATCAACTTTCGGCTTGAGGGTGGCTCCGGCCTCGCGGCTCTCTTTGACTTCTACTTGCTTGGAGTAGCTGACGGCCTGGCTGCCGCTCCTGCGCAGCCAAAAGTCGACCGTGTGGCCGGGCTCGCCGTCCTTGTACCGGACGTCGATGCCTTTTTCGCGAAATTCGCTTAGGGTGATCTTGTCAGTGCTGATTTCGGCCGAGCCGACGTCCGGGGCGTTGTCTTCGCCTTCATCGGTTTCGCTGGCATCTTCTTCGGTGCTTTCCTCGCCACCGCTTTCTTCACCGGTGCCAGGGTCCGATTCGCCAGCGCCGTCGTTGCCGCCGGTTTCGCTGTCGCCAGCGCCGTCGTCTCCGCCGACTTCGGATTCATTCTCATTGTCTTCGCCGGGTGCGGGAGGTGCGGAGCCGTCGTCAGTGGGCTGCTCTTCCTGCTGGGGCTTGGATGTCGGTGTGTCCTTCGCGGTTTCGTCTGCGAATGCGGGTGCTGCAATTGCTCCGAGCGAGCCGGTCAGTCCAAGCGACAGAGCCACGGCTGGAGCGAGGATGTTCTTCTTCACTGCGATCCTTCGAGTCATACGGTGCTCACGGCAACAGGTGCCGATCAAAAGGTCCACATGAGCCTAAAGATCGCTGAATTGCGCCCGCAAGCACTCTGAGGGAGTACGTAAAAGTAACTTCGAAAGCCGAAAAAGTGCCTGGTGAGGGCGGTGTGTTTACGCAGAGTTCATTTTCAGAATGTCCGGAATCCCGGAAAATCTGAGTAATTGTTATTTAAATGAGGCAAAAGGCGGTCTGCGCTGCGCTGCTCGGTCACACCCAGGGTGGGGGAGTGGGCAGATCTTCCGGCGTGGCCGCACCGGCGCCGCCCTTCGCATCGTCCTGCCTGCCTGATGCCGGCCATCCGCGGCCGATCGCGTACTGCAGCAGCTCATTGAATTCGCCGGTTACTTCAACCGGCTGACTGTAGTCAGTTTCGTTCTTCTCGGTTCCGGGAATGTCGATGCGCCACTCGGTGAGGTCTTCCCGGTCGGTCACGTGGAAGAGGAAGTTCGCGCGGGTCTCTGTCTTCTTCCAGTAGCCAAGGAGTTCAGCAAAAATACGGTCGGCGGCGGCTGTTGGGAAGTCGAGTGCCGTGTATCCGATGTTGAGGTCCAGCGCGTGGACAAAGCATTCTCGTGCGCGCGCCCACGGAATAAACGATGCTGCGGTTTCTTCGCCCTGCCCCGTGCGTACGAGCACCGACCAGGCGTCGTCGTTCATCGTGTTGAGTGCTTGTGTGAGTTCCTCGGAAGCTTCGTGGGCCATTGTGCTGACATCCCCATCGGGAGTTGATGCCACCAGCTGTTCGATTTCGGCGTCCCGTGCTGCCCGCGACGGGTACATGGGGTTCTCATTCCCAGTGCGTGCCCATTCGATTAAGCGCATAAATGCATCCGCATTGGCGATGACGTGCATCGCGACATGCTTGCGGGTCCATCCGGGCAGTCGTGACGGGCCGCCCATTCCGGTGTGTGTCACCTGATCCAGTGCCTGCAGGTAGAACCCTTCGGCGAGCATCCTCAGCTGGAGATCGTCTGTCGTGCTCGGGGTGTTGTCAGCCATATTCACGACCATACCGTTGTGCACTTGCTCGGGGCAGGTGCAGACGTCGTGGGTATGGGATACTTCAAATGATTATTGCCTGTCTCGATGGCAAGGGAACAAGAAGTTGAATTTACCTTGACTTAAGGTTGCAGTGTAGAATTCGGGCTTATTCGACCAGCGAAATTCGGCAGGTCGATGAAACATCGCGTAGACGCGGAGAGGATGGTCGTGCAGGAGGACCATACGGCTGACACGGAAGCCGGTCAGGGCGGCCCCACGCCCTATGACATCGCATCGCGTATCGGGGATATCCGCGCTGTTGACAAGTGGCGCAACATGTTCTCCGGCAGCAAGCCCATGCAGGCATGGAGGCTGTGGCACCTGTTCAAGTCGAGGGTGGTTGAGGGCTGCGACGCCAGCCTCAAGCAGAACACGCGAGTAGATCTGGTTGACCTCTATATTCTGGTTGCGCTCCACGACGCCCCGGATCAGCAGATGCGGATGTCGGACCTTGCCGGTGCTGTCGGCTTTTCGCCGCCCCGCATGACCTACCGGGTCAACAAGCTTGTGCAGTGCGGCTTCGTCACGCGGGAAACGCAGACTGGTGACGCTCGGTCACAGTACGTGCGGATCACCGCTGAGGGGACCGAAGAGATGACTGCGGCAAACGAGCTGCACGAATTCCAGATCCAAGAAATCTTCGGCAAGGTCTTTTCGGACGAAGAGCTCGACAACCTCAGCATGGTCGCAGCTTCGCTTCTGACTCTTCGTATGCCCTGATCCGCGCACTTCCTGAACCGGTCAGCCCGGTCAACCTGCGACTACCCCGGCAGGTTCCACTGTGCTGAGCGCATTTGGCGACGCTGATTCGGTGTGGGCGTGCGCAGCGTCAAAGCCGCGTGAACTACCCTCATCTCGAAGTAGTCGCTCATGCCCGCAAAGTCACCGTCGAGCTGCAAAGCGAGCTCTTCTTCAGCTTCGATGGTCACAGATGAACAAGTGACGATCTCGGTGGCAATCCCCCGCTTTCGACGGCCAACCACTGCCAGCAGAACACTCGCCCACTGTGCAATGTTCTTCGGTGTGGTCACCAGAACATTGATCAGCCCGTCATCCGGTCGCGACCCGGGCAGCAGCTCAAGGCCCGCCTGCACGCGACCGGCATTGGCGCCCAGCACCGAGCGGATGGAGTACGACTGCACCGGTTTGTCGTCGAACTTCATCTTGACTTTGGTGCGGTTTCCAGTCAGCTGGCGGCTGCCGGCCTCAACATAGGCCAACCAGCCGATCCGCTCTTTGAGTTCCGGCGACACTGTCTCCATGACCGCTGCGTCATAGCCCATGCCGGTCATGACAACGGATGTATCAGGTTCGGCCTGCGGGCTGGTGCGCGTGCGGATGACGTCAATGTGCCTGTCGTGTCCGTACATTGCGATCTTGATCGACCACTCCGGGTTTTCAAAGAACAGGCCGGTGTTCCTGGCCAGCAGGTTCCCTGTGCCGATCGGCACCAAGCCCAGCGCCACATCGGTGTCGGCAATAACGTGCGCAACAGCGCGCACGGTGCCGTCCCCGCCGGCGGCGATGATGAGGTCAACCCCCTCATCGACAGCCTTCTGGGCAGCCGCGACCCCGCCGTCCTCTTCGTCCGAGGGAATGATGAGCGGCTGAGCCCACCGCGAATTGCGTGCCTCGGTCTGGGCTGCGGCGATGATCTCCTGGGCCTCTGGCTTTGTGGGGTTGTAGACCACGGCAAACCTGGGCTGTTTGTCTGACGAGGTGCCGCTGGACTCGCGCTCGCTCGTCACCTTGGCGAGTTCCGAGGAACTTTGACTGTCAATGCTTCGGCGTGTGCGCAGTGCTCCGACGCTGTGACCGATCGCGTAGGCAACAAGAGCTACGACGAGTATCAGCAGGATGGTCAGAACGGTCTGCGTGCTGAAGTACATGATGCGAGTCTAGCGGCGCAGGCTGTGAGGTTCGTGCGGATCGGGACGTTCTCACTCCCGTCACCTGCACGTTCGACAGGGCCGGCTAAGCTTAGGGGCGTGATTGATCTTGTGCAGCTGAGGAACAACCCGGACGTATTCAAGGCCTCGCAGCGGGCCCGCGGCGGCAGCGTCGAACTGATTGACGACGTCCTGTCCGCCGATTCTGCCCGCCGGCAGAGTCTGACCGCTTTCGAAGAGGCTCGCGCCCAGCAGAAGGCCTTCGGGAAGAAGGTTTCGCAGGAAAAGGACCCCGAAGCCAAGCAGGCGCTCGTAGCCGAAGCCAAACAGCTGGCCGAACGCGTCAAGTCGCTCGAAGCCGACGCTTCGGAAGCCGAGCAGGCCTTCACCGCCGCGGTGCAGAAGGTTCCGAACCTCATCATCGACGGTGTGCCCTCCGGCGGGGAAGAAGACTCCGTCGAGATCCGCCGTGAAGGAACGCCTCGTGATTTCGCCGCCGAAGGCTTCGAACCGAAAGATCACCTGGAGATCGGCGAAGGGCTGTCCGCAATCGACACCGGCCGCGGTGCCAAGGTGTCCGGATCCCGCTTCCACTATCTGACCGGCTTCGGTGCACGCCTTGAAATGGCGCTGCTCAACCTGGCGATGGACACCGCCATCGAGGCCGGCTTCACCCCCGTTGTCACGCCCACGCTCGTCAAGCCCGAAATCATGTCCGGCACCGGATTCATGGGCGAGCACGCTGACGAAATCTACTTCCTGGAACGTGACGACCTCTACCTGGTCGGCACCTCGGAAGTAGCCCTGGCCGGCTATTACAAAGACGAAATCATCGACCTGTCCGACGGTCCCATCCGCATGGGCGGCATTTCCAGCTGCTACCGACGTGAAGCCGGCTCCTACGGCAAGGACACCCGCGGAATCATCCGAGTTCACCAGTTCCAGAAGGTCGAAATGTTCGCCTTCACCCACGTGGAAGATGCCGAAGCAGAACACCAGCGCATGCTCGACCTGCAGGAGAAGATGCTCGGGTACTGCGAACTGCCCTACCGCGTGATCGACATTGCCGCAGGTGACCTCGGCGACTCCGCCGCGCGCAAATACGACACGGAAGCCTGGGTGCCCACCCAGAACACCTACCGCGAACTGACCTCCACCTCGAACTGCACCACATTCCAGTCCCGCCGCCTCAATATCCGCACGCGCGGTGAAGACGGCAAGACCGAAGCGGTCGCCACCCTCAACGGAACCGTGGCGAACACCCGCTGGATCGTGGCGATTCTGGAAAACCACCAGCAGGCAGACGGGTCGGTCAACGTTCCCGTCGCACTGCAGCCCTACCTGGGCGGCATCAAGGCGTGGGGGCCGGAAGGACCACGGCACTGACACAACGACCACAGCCGGATGACTCACAGGAGAGATCGTGACCGAGTACATCGTCGCCCTTGACCTCGATGGAACAGTAGTCGACTACGAGAACCGACTGTCGGATTACACCCGAGCAGTCATCCGTGCGGTGGCCAGGCGCGGTCACCACGTGGTCATCGCCACCGGCCGCACCGTCGACGGGGCGCTCGATGTCGCCAACCGGCTGGGCCTCACCCACGGCTACGTGGTCGCCTCAAACGGGGCGGTCATTGTGGAACTCGATGCTGAATCCGACCGGGGATGGGACGTCTACCACGTCGAATGCTTCGACCCCGGCCCGGCGCTTGAGCGGATGTCCTCGGTCCTGCCCGAGGCCCTCTACATGGTCGAAGACACTGACTTGGTGCGCTGGTCCTCCGGGCAGTTCCCCGACGGCGACCTTGCAGTAGGCAACGACCTGCGGGTGACAAGCTTCGAGGACCTCAAAACAAAAACGGCTACGCGAATCGTCATGCGCGAAATGACGATCGACAACGCCGAATTCGAAAAGTCGGTCCAGAACATCGGCCTGCACGGGGTCACCTATTCGGTCGGCTGGTCGAACTGGTTGGACATTCAGCCCGACGGGGTTTCCAAAGCCAGCGCCATTCAGCGCGTGGGAGTGAACCTCGGTGTTGAACAGAAGCACACGATCGGTGCCGGCGACGGTTCAAACGACGTCGAAATGCTTCAGTGGGTCGACACCGCGATTGTCATGGGCCAGTCGAAAGAGAAGCTGGGCGCCTACGCCGACATCATCGCCGCCGCGGTTGAAGAAGACGGTCTGGCCGAACAGCTGGTGAACTTCTTCGACCTGACGAAGGACGAAATCTCAGCCGAGTTCCGCTGAGCGGGCGCGGGCAATCGCCTCGAGAACAGGGGCGATGCCGCCGTCAGCCAGCGACGGGGCGCGGAATGCTGCGGCCTGCAGTGCCTGCTGGTGGCCGTCGGCTATTGCAAAGCCCGCACCGGCCCACGTGAGCATTTCAATGTCATTGGGCATGTCACCGAACGCCGCGACTTCAGGGGAGCCGATTCCACGATCAGCGGCAAAGACTTCGAGAGTGTGCGCTTTTGTGATGCCGGGGGCCGCCAGTTCAATCAGACCCGATGACGGATTCGAATGCGTGGGGTGGAAAGCCCCGCTGGTCAGCGGGCTGACAGCGTTCAGAAGAGCCTCGGAATCATAGGAACCGGGAATCCGCACAAGAACTTTGAGCACCTTGCCGAGCGTGCTTTCTTCGCCATAGGCGATTTCGGGAGCCTCTAGGCGAGCCCGCACAGCAGCTGATTCGGACAGTTCGGTTGCTGAATCATGGACGAAGCCCGGCGACGTGAAGGACCCGTCCGGAGTTTCATAGGCCAGCACTGCCTGCGGAAGAACAGAGTGCAGGCGTTCGCGGAAATCAACCAACTGGCCGGGATCAATGCCGTAGGCAGCCGCCAGCTGTCCACTCTGCATGTCGAGTACAGCAGATCCGTTGGCGCAGATGGCCCACTGAAGCTGCGGCAGCTGCGCCGCTACCGGGTCCATCCAGCGCAGGGGTCTGCCGGTGACGGGAACAACGTGTGCGCCTGTTTCGCGAACCGCATCGATGGCCTCAAGGACGCGGGTGGTGATGGGCGTACCGGTTTCCAGCAGAGTGCCGTCGACATCCGTGGCGATCAGACGGATACCGGCCAAAGCGCGTTCGTCTGGCAGGTGCATGCTCATGGTGTTTCCCTTCCCGCGGTGCCCCGTACCCCTGTGCGTGTCTGGGCTTCGGCGATCAGAGCTTCGGCGTCATCGACGAACCGAGCAGCCGATGCGGCAGCGGCATCCGCTGGTCCGGCTGCGGGATCTGGTGCTTGTGGCCCACTCTGGCCAGCGTTATCTGCTTGCCGTACAGCGACGCGTACATGAGCCGCCGCCTGCGCTGCTTCGGATACTTTCCCTGCTGCGCGGCTGAGCAGTTCGGGAAGGTCACCCCCCTGCTGGCGGACGTCGGCTGGAAAAACAAGCCCTTCCAGCGGCCACCTGCTGTGGGCGTATTCGGCAATGTGGGCGGCACGCTGGTCGAGTTCAGACAGTCGGTGGGTCAGTTCGACCACCGCCGTGACCGCCGGGACGCCGGGGGATTCCTTCTGGGCCTGCACGGCGGTTGCGTACAGCCTGTCGACCGCGCGGCCGAAACGGTCGCGGTGCTGACGCCACAGGCCTGTTCCCAGGCGGGCATCCAGTGAATCGTCTCGCTGGTCGCCACCGTCTGACGGGCGTGACCGCAGCCAAGAAAACAGTCCCACTGCTGTCCTATTACAGGTAGTTGCCCGGCCCCGCCGGTGTGTGTCCGGGCTTCCTGACAGCCTGAGCCGCGGGTGCGGGCTGCTGCCCCTCGCCGCTCATGGCCTGGCGGGCCATGATGGCGGTTTGGATGCTCTGCACCAGACCGTCAATCCACCCCGAAGCGTGCGAAATGGTGATGAGCAGTTCGCCGCGCGACGGTGTAACCGGTAGAGCGGCAGCCCCGCGATCGTATTCTTCGAGCAGTTCGTCGCTGAGAACCTCTGCGAGGTCTTCGCGTACGCCCTTGTGGATGCGGCTGAGCCTCTTGCGGCCGGCGGCATCGAGATCGTCAGTGCCGCGCAGGTCTTCCAACAGCCGGTTCAGCGTGTTGCCGATGCGCAGAACCCGGGACGGGTCGGTGACATCCGGGCTTTCCTCATCACCTTCCGCGCTGTTTTCTCCGCCGCTTTCAGTGATGGAATCCGTATCTGCATCAGCAGTCGGCTGCTGTTCTTCTTCGGATTCGATGGGGGTTTCAGCTGTGCTGTTCGCGTCAGTCATGTGCACCTACCTTGAGGATTACCTTGCCGATGGCTTCGCCGTCTTCCAACAGACGGTGGGCTTCGGCGACGTCGTCAATGGGAAGTTCCCGGTACACCACCGGGGCGATGCGGCCGCTTGCCACGTGCGGCCAGAAGTCCTGCAGAAGGCCCGCAACGACGGCCGCTTTCTGTTCTTCCGAACGGGCGCGCAGGGTCGTGGCGATGACCGTCTGCCTGCGCACCATGAGCCGGCCTAAGTTGAGTTCGGCCTTCGCACCGCCCTGCAGGCTGATGACCACCAGCCGGCCGTCGCGCGTGAGTGCTTCCGTGTTCTTTTCGAGGTAGGCCGCACCCATGATGTCGAGGATGACGTCAGCGCCAGGCCTGCGGTCCGCATCCCGCGGGAGTCCGAAGAAATTGGGGGAGTCGGGCTGCTGGGCATCCCCCGTAATCTGCTTGATGCGGTCAACGAAGTCTTCTTCGCGGTAGTTGATGACGGCATCTGCGCCCAGTTCGCGGCAGAACTCGGCTTTGCGCTGGCTGCCGACCGTGACGGCTGTTTTTGCTCCGTGGGCTTTGGCCATTTGGATGGCCGCGGTGCCAATACCGGAACCACCGCCGTGGATAAGCACCCATTCGCCAGGCTGCAGGCGCGCTGTGGTGAACAGGTTGGAGTACACGGTGGCCATGACTTCCGGCAGCGCTGCTGCTTCAGCGAACGTCATGGGACGCTCGGCACCGCTGTGCGGGTCAGTGACAGTGGGGATGGGCATCAGCTGGCCGACGGGAACGGGTACGTATTCGGCGTAGCCTCCGCCGGTGAGCAGAGCCGCCACGCGATCGCCTGCCTGCACTCCCGCCGCGCTGTGTGCCGCGCCATCTGCCGCGGCACCGGCAGCCGCGGGCTCAGCACTTTCTGCCTGGTTGACGGAGACAACGGTGCCGGCGACTTCCAGGCCGGGGATCTGCGTGGCACCCGCGGGAGGACGGTAGTTTCCTTCGCGCTGCACGATGTCGGCCCGATTGACCCCGGCCGCGGCCACTCGCACAAGAGCGTGCCCGGGCGGACATTCCGGAACGTCGACGGCCTCTACCCGCAGGGCATCGCGCCCACCGGGCTCTGGGATTGTCACCGCGCGCATCGTCGTCACTTCAGCCATGTGGCAAGCCTATCTGTCGGCACTGACACAAGCTTGAGTCCGGCACCCCGGAGGTGCCGAGTCCGGCACCTCGGCGGAACAGTGCCCGGCACCTCGTCCGCGTGGGGCGGCCAGCAAACCGGAAACACAGCAAGCCCCGGCCCGGCCGCAGACCAGACCGGGGCTTCGCCGAACTCAGACGAACATGTGGAACAGAGGCGAGTCCTCGCCGACCTTTTCGATTTCGAGAGGCGATTCGTCCATCCGCTGCAGCAGACCGGGCAGATCAGCCGCATTGCCCAGCGTGATGCCGACAAAAGCGGGACCGGTTTCGCGCCCGGAGCGCTTCATGTACTCAAACAGGGCGACATCGTCATCCGGGCCCAGCACCTCGTCGAGGAACCGGCGAAGAGCCCCCGGCTCCTGCGGGAAGTTCACAATGAAGTAGTGCTTGAGCCCCTCCCACACGAGCGAGCGCTCAAGGATTTCCGAGTAGCGGGAAATATCGTTGTTGCCGCCGGTGAGAACACACACGACAGACGAACCCGCGGGAACTTCGAGCGGGGCGAAAGACCCTTCCGGACCGACAGAGGCCGAGGCGATGGCACCGGCGGGCTCGGCGATGATGCCGTCCACCTGGTACAAATCGAGCATTTCCTTCGCGATCCGGCCCTCCGGAACCGGGTGCAGCTCAAGGTCCATGCCGGAGATCATCTGGTACGTGACATCACCGGCGCGGCGCACCGCGGCACCGTCAGCAAAGGAGTCGATTTCGGGAAGTTCGACCGGCTTTCCGGCGGAACATGCGGCGATCATGGAAGCAGCGCCCGCCGGCTCCATGCCGATGACCTTGGTGTTGGGCATGGCTTCGCGTGCGTATTCGGCAATGCCTGCCAGAACTCCGCCGCCGCCGATCGGCACGACGATGTAATCGGGGTCGTAGCCCAGCTGATCGCGGATCTCGACGCCGATCGTGCCCTGCCCGGCAATTGTGCGCGGGTGGTCGAACGCCGACACCATGAGAGCGCCGGTCCGTTCGGCGTAGCGCTTGGCCAGTGCCGAAGAGTCGTCGTAGGTGGAGCCTTCAATCTGGACGGTCACGCGCTCGCCGCCGAAATGGCGGATGCGCTGGATCTTCTGCTGCGGGGTGGTGCGCGGAACGATGATCCGCCCGTCAATGCCCAGATCGTTGCACGCCTGGGCGAAGCCCTGCGCGTGGTTGCCAGCCGATGCGGCGACAACACCGCGGGCCCGTTCTTCTGGGGTCAGCTGAAGCATGAAGTTGAATGCGCCGCGCACCTTGTAGGAGCGGACAGCCTGCAGGTCTTCGCGCTTGAGGTAGACGGTGGCTCCCGTCGCGGCCGACAGCCGCTCGGAAATGTGCAGGGGCGTCGAAACCACTTTCGGCTGAATTCGCGAGGCGGCCTCACGGATTTCAGCAGCTGTTGGGGGCACCTGGGGTTTCTTGCCGTCTATTAACACGTTTTCATTCTCGACCTTTAGCTGACGGGACGGCAACTTCCCGCGTCATATCACTGAAATATGGGGGTTGGCCGATACAGTGGGAGGGTCAGTCCATCCTGGTGAGGAGAACATACAGTGGCGATCAGCAGCGAGCTTGAGCACCTGCTTTCGGAATGGCTGCCCCGGCAGTCGTGGTTTCCGAGGCAGCAGGGGGTTCTCGGCCGCGTGCTCGCATCCTCCCCGGATGTCACCCCGATGTCTTCGGTCGAGGTGTTCCACCTGGACCTGCCCAGCGGCGGTCAGGTGTACGGCTATGAATCGGTCATCGCCGTCGGCAGCACCACACCGGGTGGTGCGGAGCAGGTGTTCCGCCTCAACATCCCTCTGACGTACAGAACCGAAGAAGAGCTCAGCCTGCGCTCGCACCTCATCGGCCGCATTGACGATCTGACGCTGGGCCGGGTCTGGGCGTACGACGCCGCGGCGGACCCCGCCTATGTCCTCACGATGGTCGGGGCGATTGCCGCCGGCCGCAGCTTCCCCGGCAACCAGGTCAACGCACACCGCGTGAGCCCCCAGGCTGTTGATGTCGACGATCTGAGCTCATCGGTCGCTGTCGCGGAGGCTCTCAGCTCAGCCCAGGTCACGGTTTCGGACCGCGCTAACGTCACGAACGTCGTCATTGACCGCGGCCTGAGCCGTTCAGTGCTCACGGTCTTCCGCGTGCTCAACGCGGCCACTGCCGCCGCGCTGCACATGCCGGTGGCGCTCACAAAGGCCGATTCTGCCGCTGTTCCGCACGTTGCCGGCTGGATGTCCGGTCGCTGGTTTGACGGCTACGGCCTGGAGACCTGTGAACTTCCCACCCTCATGCTGACCAGCGGCGAAGCTGAAGCTGACACCGCGTGGGCGCAAGCGGTCCGGTCCGCACTCGAAGTCGATTCCGGTTCGACCGCCAGCTTTGTCGACACCGCAGGGGCGATCGGTTCGCGCATCGGCGAACTGCACGGCGACCTCGCCGGCATCTTCGGCATTGTGGAATCCGCTGATGCCACAAGCGCGTGGATCAAGAAGTGGCAGGAGCGCATTGACTGGGCGTTTGAACGTTCACCGCTGACGCTCGAACCGCTGCGCGGCGACCTCAAACGGCACCGCGAATGGCTTGCCGGCCTCGATTCCGTGGGCGGTCTGCAGCGTATTCACGGTGACCTCACCCTGGGCAATGTCATCATGGCTCCCACCGCTGGCCCCCGGGTGCGCAACTTCGCAGAGGGCGGCGACGGACAGACCGCCGAACCCAAACCTCCCGCTTTTGATCTGGTTGCGCTGCTGCGCTCCCTGGACTACGCGGCCGGGTATGCGCGGCTCAAGCGCACGGGAGCTCTCGAAGCTGACGAGGCGCCGCTCACCTCTGGTCTGTCTCCCGACCAGCTGCGCGAAGTCACGGACTCGCCTGAGTTCGAATGGTCGAACCGGGCGCAGAACTCGCTTCTGACCGGGTACTCCCGCGCTGTGGAAGGTGCTGTCACCCTGGACGACCCGATTCTGCGGGCAGTGCTCATCGACCGTCTGCTGGTCGAAGTGGTCACGGAGCTGCGCAACCGACCGGCATGGCTCACCGTGCCGCTTGCCGCACTGACTCTGGCGCTGCGCGGACGTCCGCCGAAGGCCACTCCGCGCGGTACGGCAGCACACCGCAGCGGTCCGATTGAACCGACGAAGGTCACAAAGACCCCGCGCGCTGAGGCTCCGGAAGAAAAACAGGCTTCGGAAGAAGCACAGGCCCCGGTTGGCAAGAAGGTCGGCAAGAAGGCTGCCAAGAAGCACGAAGGCGGAAGGGCTTTCGGTCTAGACGGCACTGCCGCTCCCGTGAAGAAGACGCAGCCTGCCGCAGATGTCGCTGGCCGCGCGGATGTTGCGGACCCCGGATCTGAGGGCGACGCTGCACAGGCATCGGCCTGGGCAGTTCCCGGTGACAAGGTCAGCGCTGAAGACTTTGCACAGCGGGCCGAACTGCAGATCCCACAGCCGGACGAACCGAAGAAGAAGCCCAAGAAGTCCAAGAAGGCCACAAAAGCCCAGGAGAAGGCTGAGGAAAAAGCTGCCGACAAGGCTGAGCCGCAGGCTCAGCCCGAGCCCAGCGAGCCTGACAGCAAATCGGACGCGCAGGCCGATGTACTGGCCGACAGCCCCTCGGAACAGAAGACGGATAAGCCGAGCGGCACCTCGTCAGATTCTGCAGAAGCCGAACCCCAGCCCGCACTCGCGGGCGGAGGCCTGGGTGGGCTGGTCATCGGCGACTACACGCTCCACGAAGAAGACGGCGACTACGGCGACGAAACCAAAGAAGAGGAACAGCCGCCCGCACAGCCGAAATCAGCGCGCAACAACTGACAGTGCCGCGCGGTCCTCACGCGGGTGTGACCTAAAGGCCGTGCTTGGGCGGAAAGGCTCAGAGGCGCTTCGATAGACTCGGGGCCAGCGGGTTTGCTCCCGCATGACTCAGCGCACGCAGCCAAGGAAGCAGACACCGGTGCCGGAAACCCACGACACAAGCGATAGTCCCCGCATGGAAAGTGCTGAACCGACCCACAGGGGATCGCGCAAGCCGATCCTTACGATCATCGCAGTCGCCGCGGCACTGCTCATAGCCGCCGTCGGCATTCGCGCGTGTGAAGACGACGCCGCACCATCCCAGGAACAGCAGACCGAAGCTGATTTCCTCAAACCCGAACAGACAGCACGGGTCGTCAAAGCCCTGCAGGATGAAGGCGCGGACGTCTACCAGCTGATCATCACCAAAAAACATGCCACCGCGCAGGTCTTTGAAGAAGACGGCAAACTCACCACCCTGATGTTCAGCGAAACCGGCGAACCTGAAAAGAAGCCGGGAGGCAGTGCCCCGGCCGATGCCGCGCGTGTCCCTGCCGCCGACCTCAGCGCTGACGCTTTTGCAGCCGCGGCAGATAAAACCCTGAACGTCATCGACCAGGCAGACCGAATCCGCGCGCTGTCGATTGAACAGGACTACGGACATTTCAACGGCCGCGATGCCGGCCCGTCGGCCACGCTGCGAGTGGCGACCTCCGGCGAAGGGTTCGGTGAAGGCTCGGGAACCGTCGTGTGGAGCCTTGATGCTGAGCGCATCCTCGGTGTGCCCAGTGCTGATGGGGCCGAGCCGAAAATCGCCCAGACAGACGAAGCCGAAAAGCTGCTGAACACCATGCCGGCAGTCGAAGCAATATCTGAACACTCCGGGGCTCAGCTGGTCACAGCGCTCGAATACTACGAAGTGAAAGAAGTCTTCAGCGTTGAGTTCGCCGGGAACGAAACCCGCGCGGTCGTGCTCACCCAGGACGACCAGATGGTCCAACTGGACTTCACCACGGGCGCACCCACGGCAAGCAGCTACACCCACTCGGGGCTCAAACCGCTCGACGACTGGAAGAAGTTGGCAGATATCGAGCCCAGCAGTCGGCTGATGGAAGCCGTGGAAGACCTCGAAATTCCAACCGCCTCCGCTGGGGCTCCGAAGGGTGCGGGAGCTGCGCTGTTCAATGCCGACAAGCGAACACCAGCACCGGAAGCTGAACCGAGCAGCGAAGCCGAGGGGACCGAGGAAGCGAGTAGTGCCTCGGAAGCGGCAGAGGAAGCGGCTGACGAGGGGGCCAGCGAGGCAGCCGGGCAGCCGGATGGTGACGAATCGGAAGGTGCGGGAGCCGAACAGACTCCCGGCGCCTCGGAATCCGCAGACCCCAGTGAGGAGCCGACAGAGCAGCAGACCGCAGATCCCGTCGACATGACCGAACTGCCCCTGCTCCTGGTGCGCCACGTTGAGGAACACGGCGATGTTGTGTTCGTCGATTCGAAGACCGGCAGCGCTGAGCGGCCCAGCAAGTGGGCGCTGACCGACGGCAAGCCGCTGGACGAGGACCTGCAGAAGGCCTACTGGACTCGCGTCAGCCAGTAGGGTTGTCAGCGGCGCGTGACTGTTGGTTGTTGGAGCTGAAGCTTGGCAAGCGGCGGCTGGCGGTTAACAGTTGGCGAGGGGCGGCACCTCGCGAGCGTTTCACCTTCGTGTGGCACAATGGTGTGGCGCTGTGCGCATCAGGTGAGTTGACAGAGCGGCCGAATGTGACGGTCTTGAAAACCGTTGAGTCCTCACGGGCTCCGTGGGTTCAAATCCCACACTCACCGCCGGACACCCCGGCAGTTCCTAGAACTGCCGGGGTTTTCTGTTTGGGGTAGGCGGTGCGGGCGATTTCGGCGTAGGGAAACACCCGTTAGCCGGATTCTGCGGCTTAGCCGCAAGGAAACTCCTGGTAGCCGGGATCTGCGCTTTAGCCACCACTGCTAAGGGGAGTTTTTGTTGCTGAAGCGTGGCTGGGTGGCCGACCGAGGCGCCGCGATGGGCTCGAGTCGGGCTGTTTTTAGGACCTCTATAGGACAGGGACGACAAGCACGAGGTGCCGGCCCGGTTTTTCCTGTTTCGGACGGTCGGGAAACGGCCAAGGAACAGTGAGATTCCTTTGACTCGCAGTCTGTTGAACGGCGGCGGCTGCTGTGGAAACGTGAATGACAGCCCCGAAGATTCGCTTCTTCGACTTCCCCGGCACCGGCCTGCAGACCGCTGCAGACGACGCGAGCAGGGGCTGAAAATGAAGCAATCCACAACAGGAGCGAAAGTCCGTGAAGACGCTTACCCGTATTTCTACGACCACCGCAATCGCCGCCGGAATCGCCGCCGTCGGAGTCCTGGCTTCAGGCCCTGCCATGGCAACTGAAGGCACCAAGCCGGCAGTCTCCGCCCAGGCGCAGGAAGCTGCACAGCAGCAGCTGAACCCGCAGCAGATCGAAAACGTCAAGACGATCATCCAGGTCGGCAAGGACAACAACATTCCCCGCCAGGGAATCAAGATCGCACTCATGACCGCTCAGCAGGAATCGACCCTGCTCAACCTCGACCACGGTGACCGTGACTCGCTGGGCCTGTTTCAGCAGCGTCCCTCTGCCGGATGGGGAAGCCCTGAACAGATCCAGGACCCCGTCTTCGCCGCCAAGTCGTTCTACGGAGTGAACCCGGAAGTGTCGCCCAACGGCCTGCTTCAGATTCAGGGCTGGGAGAACATGGCGCCCGGTGACGCCGCACAGGCAGTTCAGGTTTCCGCGTTCCCCGACGCCTACGCGAAATGGGACGGCATGGCAGAAGACCTCCTCAACCAGTACTACTGATAAACCCGGCACAGCCGACTGATTCGGGCCGGTGGGCACACGCGCCGCAAGTGCGCTGGCCCACCGGCCCGATCTCGTTCTTGGCACAATGAGAGCCATGGGCGAGGCAGCTGAAATCATCGAAGGCACGTGGGCGATTCCGGTGCCCACCCCCTTCGGCGGGCACACCAATGCCTATCTGCTGGCAGAAGACACCGGCTTCAGCCTCATCGACACAGGGTGGGGGAGTCGCGAAGGCCTCGACGCTCTCATGGCGGGCATCGAGCAGGCCGGCTTCACCCCCGACGACCTCAACGGGGCGGCTGTCACGCACCACCACTACGGCCACGCGGGCCTTCTGCAGGCGCTCAACCAGCCGAACATCTGGTGCGGCATCCACGGCCACGAACTCAAAACACTCAAAGACATCCGCGACGGCAAAGCCCCCACCGCCGGCTTCGAAGTCGCCGTACCCCGTGTTCCCGCCGGCACGGTGCTCCTGGCTGATGGCGCTCGCCTCCCGCTGTCCGGCCGCACCGTGCGGGCCGTGTGGACTCCAGGCCACACCTTCGGACACACGGTGTTCGTCGAAGACCACCCCGCCGGCACCCTCCTGTACTCCGGTGACCACGTGCCGCCGGAAGAAATCTCGCCCGCAGGCCGCCTGGGCTTGGACGTCAGCTATCTGTCCCGCGCTGTCAATGCCTACACCGAATCCCTCACGAAACTGGAAAATCTGCCGGCCGACACCCTCGTTCTGCCGGGCGAAGGTCAACCATTCCGTGGTCTGCACCAGCGGATCCAGCAGATCAATCGGGCTCGCGCCGAACGCACGGCAGCGGTCGCACTTGAAGTAGAAGGCGCTCAACAAAACCAACCACCCGGATCCTTCGCCCACTTCGCCGCACTCATGGACACGGCGGCCCACATGTATGCGGCGGGAATCCCGGCGAGCGGACTGCCGAGCTGGCACAGCCGATAGGCTTCGCATACAGCAGATTCTCCAGCAGCGAGGAGTCCACATGCCGGTTCCGCACGAAGTCCGCTCCGAATCGATCGTGGTCAGCGGCCCAACACCGCAGATGCGCGGAATGGCCCGCGCCACGCAGACCGCGCAGCGGATTCGCTCAGCGCACAGAAGCTACACACACCTGTTCGAAGCCCTCGGCATTGAGGACCGCGCAGTTAAGGCCGCAGCAAAAGACTCCCTTGCGGCTCTGCGCGACTGGGATCCCGAACAGCACCAGGAAATCACCGGTGTTGCCATGGGCGCGGGGCTGACTCCCGCTGATCTCATGGTCATCATCGCCCGCACGGAGATCCTGGCGCTTGCCGACCGTTCGGTCCTCCCCACCCAGCCGGAGGGACCGCGGGAGGTGGGCTCCACCTCGCCGGCTTCGGAATGTTCGACCATCACCTTTGCCGCGGACCCAGCGGATGCCGGTGCGCCGTGCGTCGGCGTGCAGACGTGGGACTGGTACCCGGAATTCGCGGACCTGTGGCACCTGCACTCCGTGTCCGCACTGCCGGGCGGCTACGGATACGCGGGCGTGGCCGAGTACGGCATGACCGGCAAGATTGGGGTCAATTCGGCCGGTCTGGGATGTTTCCTCAACATCCTGTTCGCTTCTGACGATGCGCCTGGTGGGGTTCCTGTTCATTCTGTTCTCGCGCGGGTCTTGGGGACTGCAGGAAATGTCGACGAGGCGGTGCAGCTGATTGAAGAGGCGCCGCTGACGTCGAGCTCAGGCATCACGCTGGTCGACCCTGAGAGAACGGCCATGGTCGAAATCAGCGCGGGCAAGACACGTGTGCTGGACGGACAGGGCTACGCGGTGCACACCAACCACTTCCTGGACGGCGACTTTGCACAGACAGGTCTTCTCAGCCCGCCGAATTCCAACACCTTTGAGCGGCTGGAGTTCCTGCAAGACGCCGTGGCTTCGGCCGGGGTACCGCAGTGTGCGGATGACCTTGTGCCGATGCTGTGCTCCGACCCGGCGGTCGGCGGTGTTGCCAAACTGCCCAAGTCCGGCGGTGTTCTCGATTCGGCCACACTGGCCAGCATTCGCATTGACCCCGCACAGCGGCGGATCGCGGTCAGCCCAGGCATCCCGCAGTACGTGAAAATGCGCACAGTTGTCATGCGCGCCTCCTGACTCGGCTGCGCTTCACAGCAGCTGTTGGCTGGAATTCTTTCCGCCGGTGCGGTGTTCTCTTAAGACCTTGTCAGCGTGTTCTCGGGCGTCAGCCGACTTCACTGACCCGTTTCGGCAGCTGCTCATTTGACGGGTGCAGACGAAGCGTTCGGGCCCACGCGCCATACTTGACTTAACGTTTTCTGGGCGTCGGTGGAACGCTCAGTTGTTAACATCGCTGAATACGTTTATTACTGGCCAGTAACTTCACGATTGTTCGGAGCTCCTGAATGTCGTCATTCCTATATGAACTCGGTGCGGCAGCCTACCGTCGGCGGAAGACAACCGTTGCCGTGTGGTTCGCAATACTCGCCCTGCTGGGCGGGTTCGTCGCGCTGTTCGCAGACGACTTCTCCGACGAATTTGAGCTTCCCGGCGCGCAGTCCCAGGAAGCTCTTGACAATTTGGAGCTCACATTCCCGCAGGTCAGCGGCGGCCGGGGCCAGTTGACGATCGTCGCTCCCGATGGTGCTGACCTCAGGGACGAGGAATACAAGAAGCCTATCGAGGAAGCGGCTGACAAGCTCGAAGACTACGACCACGTTGACGGGGCGATGAGTCCCTACGACGACATGATCGACGGTTCCATCAGCGATAAGGGCAATGCCGCGCTTCTCAACGTGCAGTACGACGACGCAGAGGCCAATCTGCCCGACTCGGTTAAAACAGACCTTGAAAAAGCAGCTGAAGAGCTGCAAGCCGAACTGCCCGAAGACACCGAAGTGGTTGCCGGCGGTGAGATCTTCAAGGTCACCGGCATTGAGATCTCGTGGGTTGAGGGCATCGGCGTTGTCATCGCCTTCGTCGTGCTGTTTGTGACCTTCGGGTCTTTCATCGCAGCCGGAATCCCGCTGGTCACCGCAATCGTCGGTGTGGCCATCGGTCTGCTGCTTGTGGTGCTGACAACCGCTTTCGCCACGGTGAACTCCACCGCACCAATGCTTGCGCTCATGCTGGGCTTGGCCGTCGGCATTGACTACGCGCTGTTCATCATTTCGCGTGCCCGCCAGATCAGCCGCGACGACGGCCTCGACGCTCACGAATCCGCGGCGCGGGCCACCGCGACCGCTGGTTCCGCTGTTGTGTTCGCCGGTATGACGGTCATCATCGCGCTTGTCGGCCTGTCGATTGCAGGCATCCCCTTCCTGTCGGTCATGGGCTTTGGTGCCGCCGCAACCGTCGCGGTCGCCGTGCTTGTGGCACTGACGCTCGTTCCGGCGATCATGGGATTCTTCGGCGAAAAGATGATGCCGAAGAAGAAAAAGAAGGCCGCATCGGCAGAAGCAGCCAAACCCGAAAAGCCCAAGAAAGAACGCCCCGCAACGCGGATCTTCCGCACGTGGGAGCACATTGTCACGAAAGTGCCCGCCCTTACCGTCATCATCGTGGTCGTGGGCTTGGGCCTGTTCGCAATCCCCGCATCCAAGCTGCAGCTGGCGCTGCCGAACAACGGCGGCGAACCGGAAGGCACCCCGCAGCGGATCGCCTACGACCTCACCGAGGAGCACTTCGGACCCGGCGCGAACGGCCCGCTGATCGTCACTGCGGACATCATCACCAGCGATGACCCGCTGCAGGACGTCGACGACATGAAGGAAGACCTCGAAAAGGTCGACGGCGTCAAGCAGATCGCCATGGCTACCCCGAATGAAAACGCCGACACCGCGATGATTCAGGTCATCCCGGAATACGGTCCGGACGACCCGCGCACAGAAGAAGTCGTCGAAGAGATCCGCGACATGCACGACTACTTCAAAGACACGTACGGCTTTGAAACCGCGGTGACTGGTTCGACTGCAGTCGCCATCGACGTGTCGAGCCAGCTGGGCAAGGCCCTGCTGCCGTTCGGCAGCTTCGTTGTGGGCTTGTCGATCGTCCTGCTCATGATGGTGTTCCGCTCCGTGGCGGTGCCGATCAAGGCTGCCCTGGGCTTCCTTCTGTCGGTCATCACAGCCTTCGGCGTGGTGTCGCTCGTCTTCGTGCAGGGCTACGGTGCTGAAACGATCGGCATCGAGCAGGTCGGCCCGGTCATTTCGTTCCTGCCTATCATCCTCATGGGCATCTTGTTCGGTTTGGCCATGGACTACGAGGTGTTCCTCGTGTCCGGTATGCGCGAGGCCTATGCCCACGGGGCTTCTGCACGCCACGCGATCGAGAAGGGATTCCTGTCCTCAGCCGGGGTCGTCACGGCCGCGGCCCTCATCATGTTCGCCGTGTTCGCAGCCTTCGTGCCCGCCGGCGAACCGATCATCAAATCGATCGCTTTGGGCCTGGCGGTGGGCATCACCGTCGACGCCTTCCTCATCCGCATGACCCTCGGCCCGGCCGTCATGGCCATGCTGGGTGAAAAATCGTGGTGGCTGCCGAAGAAGCTCGATGCGATTCTGCCCCACTTCGACGTTGAGGGCGAAGGACTCGCCCACCTCGTTGAGCAGCGCGACTGGCCGCAGAAGAATTCTCCGTACCTGCTCTACGGGGAGAACATCGGCATCAACGGTCCACGCGATACGGGCCGCTCAGCTCGCGGTGATGTCGGCGATGCGGAAGGCAAGCTAGTCTCCGGAGTCGACGTTGCGCTGAAACCGGGCGAGGTGTTTGCCGTCACCGGGCCGGGATCATCGGCACTTGTCACAGCTCTGTCGGGCCGCATGGCGATCTCCGAGGGTGAACTCAAGATCCTCGACTGGGTCATGCCAGAACAGGGCGTGCACGCTCGGCGGGCGCTTCCGCTGATTGTCATGAGCCCGCGCGACGATTCGACAGCACCGTCGCACCGCTCGCTCTACCGCATGATCCAGAACCCGCCCAAGCTGGTCGTCGTCGACCACGCGGACCAGCCGCAGGACGCGCAGAGCGCGGCTTTGCTCAAGCGGCTCATCGATTCGGCACTCCAGCGCGGCTCTGCGGTTGTCCTCGGCCTTGTCACTGCGGACTCCGACTGGATGCTGCCGAAGAACTCCGAATACACACTTCTTGACCTCCATCGCAGCTCCGACCATTCGCCTTTGGCGGAAGCACATGCTGATGCGCACCAAGAGTCTGTCCACCTGACAGGGGAAACACACCATGTTTAAGTTTGAACGGGCCGCTGCCGGTCAGCGCGTGACGTGGTCGACCATCATCGGTCTGCTTCTCATCCCACTGCTCGTAGCCGGCGGCTATGTGGTGACTGCCCACGGGGCAGAAGAGAAAGTCCACAGCATCCCCGGTGCCATCGTCAACAACGACGACGGCACCGAGATTGACGGCAAAACCGTGCCGTTGGGCCGTCAGCTGGCGGCAGCGCTCATCTCGCCGGATGACGAAGACCAGGACAACCTCGACTGGCAGCTGTCTGACGATGAGGACGCAGCCGAGGGGCTGCGCAACGGCAAGTACGCCACGGTTGTGACGATCCCGAAGAACTTCTCCGAGCGCGTCATGTCGATCTCCGAAGACGACGGCAAGAACGCCGAACACGCCACGATCGACATTCAGCAGTCCAAAGTGAAGCCCGTACCGGACGTCATCATCGCCAAGGCGATCACGCAGGCAGCCACTCAGAGCTTTAACAAGGACTTCGCCAAGAAGTACCTTGACAACATCTACCTGGGCTTCAACGAAATCTCCGGGCAGATGAAGGAAGCCGCCGAGGGCGCCGGGAAACTCGACGACGGCGCCGGCGAACTGGTAGACGGAACCACGCAGCTCGACAGCGGTGTGCAGGAGCTCAACAAGGGTGCACGCACCCTGTCGACCAAGGGCAAAGAGCTGCGCAGCGGAGCTGATCAGCTGGCCAGCGGTGCAAGCGAACTTTCCTCCGGCCTCAACACCATGAAGGACCAGACGAAGTCACTTCCCTCGCAGACGAAAAAACTGTACGAGGGCGCTGACCAGCTGCACGGCGGCATCGTCGAGTACACCGGTGAGATCGACAAGGTCGTTACTGCACTCGACGACTTCGACGCTGACAAACTCAAAAAGGCAGTTGACGCTGCCGACAAGCTCGACACCTCCATGAACACCATCGCCACCGGTGTGGAAGACATGCAGAAGGATGTCGACAAACAGCTCGCTGCAGCCAAGAAACTTATGAACTCCGACGGCACCTCGAAGGCTACGAGCCTCGATGACCTCCAGGCTGCTGGCCTGATGTCGGCCCAGGAAGTCGCACGCGCTCGCGCAGTGCTGTGCCCCGAACCGGGTTCTAAGATCAGCCAGCAGGGCGCCCAGCAGTTCCAGAAGGACCTGCAGAAGGCAATGGCCGATGCGGGAATCGACCCAGAAATCCAGAAGGCCCTCGCCGATCCCGAACTTCAGAAGGCACTCGGCAGCGCCGTGTCGAAGACAGCCTGCAGCACAGCCGAACGCGCCTTCGCAGCGGGAATCTCCACCGCCTCGGTGGGTGTGCTCCAGAAGGTCAGCGACGGCCTGCACACGAAGGGCGATTCCGGTCTCACCCTGCCGCAGGGGCTGCGGAAGCTGGCAGATGGAACGAGTGAACTCAACTCCGGCATCCATGACAACCTCGGTGACATCGAGAAGAACGTCAACGGCCTCAAGGACGGCAAGAAGAAGGTCGTCCAGGCCGGCAAGCAGCTGCGTGACGGATCCGGTCAGCTGGCCGACGGCACCAAGAAGCTGCACGATGGCACCGGCAAGCTGACCGCTGGAATCGGCCAGGCGGCTGACGGTTCGAACGAACTGGCCGCCGGCGCTTCGAAGTACCGCGCAGGCGTCGGCAAGTACACCGACGGGGTTGATCAGCTGGCCGCCGGCACCAAGAAGCTGTCGGACAACACCCCGCAGCTGGTCGACGGCACGAAGAAGCTCAAGGACGGCACGGGCGAGTTCTACGACAAGCTCGAGGAGGGCAAGGACGAAGTCCCGACCTACGACGAGTCGCACCGTTCACAGCTGTCGGACGTCGTGGCAGCATCTGTGCCAGGTGAATCGGCGAAGTTGAGTTCCCTGGCCCAGAACAGCGTCATCGGCGTGCTGTTCGCGCTGCTGCTGTGGATCGGCTCGCTGCTGACCTACACGGTGCTGCGCGCAGTACCGGCCTCAGCCGTGACTTCGGGCCACCCCTCGTGGCAGGTGGGTCTGAGGTCGCTGGCACCGGGCTTGGCGATTGCCGTCATCCACGCCTTCGTCATGACGGTCCTGTTCCAGTTCATCTGGGGCCTGGGCGCCGGAGCCTTCGCAGGAATGTTCCTCTTGGCGCTGCTGGCGGGCATCACGTTCACAGTGATCAACTTCGCCCTCGTGGCGTTGATGGGCGGCTTCGGCCGGATTGTGTCCGCGGCGATGATGGTCGGCGTTCTGTCGGTCAACCTCATCAGCACAGCACCAACAGGGCTCGTGTCGCTCATGAGCATGCTGCCGCTGGCCCCAGCGGTGAACGGCTTCACCGCTTTGGCTTCCGGCACGCCGGGTGCCGGTGCGGCGGTCGGCCAGCTGATTGTGTGGCTCGTTGTGGGCGCAGCTGCGGCCTTGGCGGCAATCGCCAGCAAGCGCACCGTCACGGTGCCGCGCAGGCCCGCGTACCGGTACGTGTGATCAGCTGAAGACAAAGGACGAGGCGGAAGCACAGGTGAGCTTCCGCCTCGCCCTTTTTGTTGTCGGCAGGTCAGGTGAGGTCGTCGATGATCGCCTGGGCGATCGTGTTGGCATCGATGAGGCTCTGGGCCTTTGCATTGGGGTTGGCGGCGATCGCCAGGCCCAGCTGTACGGCTGACAGCTGGATGGAGAACGCGAAGCGGCGCGGATGAACTGTGCCGTCTGCGGTGACGGTGCGGTACGCGGGACCGTCAACGTCCAGCCCCGTCAGGGGCATGTCGACACCCGCCGCGGTTGTGATGACGGCCGGCCGCACTTGGCCGCGGTCCAGCATTGAGTTCATGAGCTCGTCATCGGCAAAGCGGACGTTGTTGCCGGGTGTCGAAGCATCCACCAGGGCGGTTGCTCGGATCGCCCTGTCCGCGATGGGACTGGTGGCAACGAAATGGCCGCGCCCGGGACCACTGACGGTTTTGATTTGCACGTCAGGGCCGATAAAATCAACAAGACCAGCCTCAGTCAGCGCAATGAGCTCAGCAAAGCGCTGCGGGGGCGGGCCGTCGCAGATGCCGGACACAAAGCCCTCAAACCAGCCGCGAACCTCCGATGTGAAGCTCACCGGATCCAGCAGATCGTCGATGACGACAGTCTTCAACAGGTTGCGCGCAGCCCACAGGGCGGCGAAAACAGCCTTGCCGGGAGACCCCTCAGGGCCGGCCTGTGCCGCAGCGAGGTCACGGCGCAGGAACTGCAGCATCCATTCGCGCAGATCAGTATCAGGGTCAGCGAATTCAACATCGTCCATGGGGCGCAGCAGCCGGTGCAGGTCAAGTGCAAAGCCGGGATCAGCAAGCACCCTTCGTTCGACAGAAACCCAATTGGGGGAGGCCTGCGTCAAGTGCCCCGCGGGAGAGCCGCCCGAGGGCCGCTCACGGCCGTCAGGTGCGTGTTGACTGCGGTGTGGGCCAACAGTTGCTGTGGCCGACCGTTCTGCTGCGGCAGCGGCTGTCGCAGCAGATGCCGCTTTTCCGCCCTTTTCAGTGCGGCCTGCGCGAACCCCGATGTGTTCGGTGACGGCGTGGGTCAGTGCATCGTGCATGTGAAGCGGATCGGCGCTGAAAGCCTCGGGGTGCACGCGGTAGAGCGTGCGATACCAGGCCGAGCGGATATCAGCCAGGATCAGCGGCCACAGGTGGTCGTTGAAGCTCAGCTTCTGGCCTTCAGCCGCCTGGGCGTCTGCAAGAGTGCGAATGTTCTCCGGAGTGAAATAGCGCAGCTCCCACGCTGACAGCGGGTGCGCTTCCGTGATCGGCTTGCACCGGTAGGGGACACCGCGGCGCGAAGAAGGCACGAGGATCGGCTCGAGCCCGCTGGGATGGTACTTGAGGGTGCCGTCCTCGTTCTGTGTGAACGTGCCGCCGCGGCCGGTGGTAAGCAGATCCTGCAGGTCGAAATAGTTCAGACCGAACCCCCGGAAGATCACCGGCTCGCCAGGCTTGAGGTGGTTGAGGGGCGTTTCGGCCGGAAGGCACGGCGGCAGGTACTCAACACCCGGTTCCCGGCTGAGCTCAGCATAGGAGCGGCGCTCATCCGTCAGACGCGCCTCAATGTGGCCCAAGCACAGCACGGTGAAGTCAACCGCCAGACGGGTGCCGTCGGACAGGCGCAGAACCTGCTGGCCGTCCGTGCCGTCCGGTTCGGCGATGTCCGTGACGCGCGCCTGATGCTCTATGACGTCCGCGGTCTGTGTTTCTTCCGCCCGGGCGACGATTCGCCGGTAGGAATCGCGCAGATACCGGCCGTACTCAACACGGCTGGGGAAATACGAGTCCGGACTGCGCGGATCCGTCGACCATTCGGCCATCGACGGCCCCTGATCCGGATTCGGCACACCACAGGATTCGTCTGCGAACACCGTCTGTTCGGCAGCCGTTGTGTTCATCAGCAGCGACGGACTCTGATCCGTCCGCCACACCCGACCCGCGCCCGGCGGGAACGGATCGATCACATGAATGCGCAGCCGGGGCGGCACCTCGTCCGTCCCAGCAGACGACAGCGCAACCAGGCGCTCCAGAACAGTCAGGCCCCGCGGGCCCATGCCGATGATCGCAATATCAGCCATCGGCACCGGTCCCAGCGTTCGCACCTCCGCGCAGCTTGTCGTTGTGCGGGTAGCCCGGCCAGGGGTCGCCCGGCTTGTAGCCGTGCGGGTAGCACTTGCCGTCATCGGTTTCCATGCCGATGCCGGGCTCTGTGGTCTCGGTTTCCTGCTGCGGTTCCTCTGATGGCGAGGTGGAGTCTTCGGGCGTGCTGTCTGTGTTCTCTGAGCCGCCCGTGCTGCCGTCGGTCGGGGCCTTGCCGGCCTTCTTCTTGCCGTCTTCCGAGGAGGTCTGCTTCTTCACCCATTCGCGCAGGTCGTCATAGTCAGGGTGGAGGGTGTTGACGACATCGTTGGTGATCTGGGCGGACTTCACTTCGGTATCGCGCATGACCATGGCGAGGTCGGCGAATGCGCTGAGGTCCGACAGCGGGATGTCGGTGCGGATGTTGTCAGATGCACTCGCAGCCAGCTGGGGGTACTTCAGCGCCATTTCCTGCGGGCTGAGCTGTTCAAGAGCGGCCTTGAGGAAACGCTGCTGACGGCACATGCGGTCGTAGTTGTCTGCCCCGTCACGGCTGCGGGTGTACCAGAGTGCTTTCTTGCCTTCGAGGCGCTGCGGGCCCGGGTCGATCCAGTCGAAGATCTGGTTCTTCGCACCGGTGTGCTGGTTGGTGCCACCGCCCATCGGGATGGGGCGTTCAACGTCGAGTTCGACACCGCCCATGGTGGTGATGAGGTCGGTGAAGCCCTGCATGTTGACGGCAGTCCAGTAGTCGGTATTGAGCCCCAGGGAGGCTTCAACCGCCTGGATGGTGGCGAACATGCCCGGTTCGAGACCGTGGGTGTCGCCGACGGCTTCGGGCGAGTTCTCAGCCCAGTCCCACACCGCGTTGATGAGGTCCTCCGTGGGATTACCGGTGGGACGGAAGCCGTTGGGGAACGTTTCAGCGAGCTTCGAGCCTTCCGGGAATTCGGGGAAGGCCAGGTTGCGCGGGACCGAAATCAGGGTTGTCTGTCCGCTGCGCGTGTCGATGCTGGCCACGAGCATGGTATCGGGGCGCACGCCTTGGCGGTTGTCGGCGCTGTCCTGGCCGATGAGGAACACGTTGATGCGCTCCTTGTCAGCCCACAGGTCTTCGCGTTTGAGCACCTTGGCGCCTTCTTTGCCGAACACCTTTGACAGAGTGGTGGCGGTGACATTGGCGTATGCGGCGCCGACACTCAGCGGAATGCCGACGATCACAATGAGGCTGACCACAAGCACCCAGCTGAGCACCTTCTGCGGCTTGGGCAGGCGGAAGCCGCGTTTGGACACCGCGAAGGACCGCAGAATCACAAGGACCCAGATGACGAGTCCTATGAGGAGCACAATCGATGCGAACCGCAGGATCTTCGGGCTGGACACCACGCGGCTGGCAAAAGCCGTCGGACCGTAGATGAGTGCCGTGATGACGATGGCCGCGATGCCCAGGAAGAAGCCGCACAGCAGAATCCATCCGGCAATCGACTTGCGGTTGCGGCGGACGATCGCCAGACCCGGCAGCATCGTTCCCAGCGTCGTCCACATGACAATCGACGGAAAGCCGTCACCACCGCGCTGACCGTGACGCGGCTGAGCGTTGTCGTTTTCGTCAAAGTCTCGGTGCGCGGTGTGCGGTGGGGCAGCGGTCGAGGTGGCGGGGGTTCCCGAGGCGGCTGCGGCGGGGGTGGTGCCGGCTGTCGGAGCGGCGGGTGCTGGAGTGGCGGCTGCTGGCACTCCAGCTGCGGCGGGAGCGGTTGCCGCGGTGGCCGCTGCTGATCGGGTGGGCGATGCTTCCTGAGATTCCGCGGGCGAGGCGGTGGGCGCGTCAGCCGGTGCGGTTTCTTCTGCTTGTGCTGCGCGCTGCTGCTCTTCGCGTTCACGCTGTTCGCGCAGCTCGCGGCGTGACGGGAAGGGTTCGCTCAGATTGCGCGCGCTGTGATGTTCAGAAGCCGGGGTGGGGCGGACAGTCTCCGGCGACGCCGGTTCTGCGCTATGTGTTCCAGTGGGCTTGTCACCGCGGAAATTAGGGCGAGAGGAGGCACGAAGGACCCTGCGAGGAGGAAGATTTTCCCAGCGTCCGTGCTGGGTGGTGCCTGCACCGTCCGGCTTGTCTGCGCTGCCAGCGGAGCCAGAGTCGCCTGTGGTGTCGTGGGAATCGGTCACCGTGTCGTCTCCTCTATTCATCAGCCGTGCCGCTGACAAGAGCGGCGCGGTGAGCATATGTTCCTCGGCTGAACAGCAAGTGTACCGAGCCGACCGCCAACACAGGTCACATGTGACGTTCAGGTGAGCTCCACCTCGGCGGCGGAACCGGCAGAGCACACCTAGCGGCGTAAGCTGCGGCGAGGGAACGGGGGTGCTTTTGCTCCCGCGGCGCTTGGACTGTAACCTGTATCTGCCTGGAGTTGTGGCTGAGCGGTCGAAAGCGTCACCCTGCTAAGGTGAAGTCCTCGCGTTTGGGGACCGAGGGTTCAAATCCCTCCAACTCCGCCAAACGGTGATGACCCCTGAGAACCTTGAGTTTTCGGGGGTCTTTCCCATTGTGGGCGGGGTCTTCGGACTTCGCTGTGTGCGAAGCCCGTGGTTCTATAGGACGTAGTTAGATGAGTGAGGCGATTGCCCCATGGCCGACGAACAGACCTTTGAGTCCATCCCCGCGCATATTCGCCGTGCGATGACGCCCGAACAGGCCGCCGTGGTCCGACACCAGCTTGCGCGCACCCCTTTCGCATTCGTGGGTGCAAGCGGTGGCCAGATCGAAGCAATGCGCGCCGACTACAACGACGAACGCGCATTCTGGAACGAAGGCGGCCCGCAGATGGTCCGCACCGACAACATGACGCTGCCCCTGGCCGGAGCCTCGGTCCCCGTGCGCATCCACCGCCCCGTGGATGCTGAAACCCTGCCGGCGATCATCTTCGTTCACGGCGGCGGCTTCACCGTGGGCAACCTTGATACCCACGACCGGATTCAGCGCGTGCTGGCGGCCGAATCCGGGGCGGCGGTCATTGCGGTGGACTACTCACTGACCCCAGAAGCGGTCTTCCCACAGGCGATGCACGAAGTTGCCGGTGCCGCCGCCTACTTCGCGGCCCGCGGCTCCGAACACGGCATCGACCCCAAACGCCTTGCCTTCGCCGGAGACTCCGCCGGGGCGAACCTGGCACTGACAGCAACCCTTCTTCTGCGCGATGAACCCCACGTTGCTGCCGAAGCGGCCGGCCTCGACGCTGACCCGAGTGCCGGGCAGCCAGGAGGGGACAGCGCTTTCGAATCGACTCGCTCACTCCTGCTGTACTACGGCACCTACGGGCTGCGGGACTCCGCCACCATGCGTCTGTACGGCGGCTGGTGGGACGGCCTGAGCTGTGCCGACCTCGAAGTGATGCTCGAAGCCCACTACCGCGGCGCTCAGTACGTTGCCAATCCCTACGTTGACCCGCTGACGGCCGACTACTCCAAACCCGTACCGCCCATGTTCATCGTCGGGGCCGAGCTCGACCCCCTGGCCGATGATTCGCGAGCCCTGAACAAGGTTCTGGGAACATTCGGCCGCGAAAGGGAGTTCCACTTAGAGGAAGGTGCACTGCATTCCTTCCTCCATTTCGGCAGGATGATGGAAGCTTCGCGCGATGTGCTGGCGTGGGGAGCCGAATATGCGGCCGCCCGCTTCGACGACAGCTCACAGATGTGAGTTCCGCGCACGGAGCACACAATGTCCAAGGAGGGACAGACACATGAGCCAGACCATGATCATCGACGGATACCTTGCCCGTGCTGCCCGCGCACTCGTACAGCTCTCAGCGACCGCTGTTGCCGAACGCGCCGGCTGCACCCGCAAACAGCTCAAAGCATTTGAAAAGGGACAGTGGGACCTCACTGTCGCACAGCAGACCGATCTGCGTCGCGCCCTCGAACACTACGGGGCGATCTTCATCCCCGACGACAGCCAGGGCGGCTACGGTGTGCGCCTGAAGTTCAACCGCACCAAGATCCCACTGATTGAGACCTGGGAGGGCGAAGGCGGTATGCCCGCCGACGACGACGTCTGATCGTCCCCACCCCACAACACGAGGTGGAGCTGCAGAGATCCGCAGCTCCACCTCGTGCGTTAGGGCCAGGTGAGCAGGTCAGTAGCGGAAAGTGGCAACAGCCTCCGACGATTCCGGGAACTCGGCAACCGTGCGGACCGTGCCCTTGTTCGCGACAGTTGCGAGAATCGCCCGGCTGGCAGGCCCGTAGGCGTTCGTCGCGGCCAAACGCTGAATGTCACGCGGAGTGAACAGCGTGTCGACCCGGCCTTCGGCAGCAGCCTGCACAATCTCACCCAGGTCATAGGAGCCCTTGCCCGACGCAATGAGCGAACGAGCATGCTCGACAACAGAGGCCTCGTCAGCCTGCATCTTGTCGTTGAGAACCTCCCACGCCTTCGAGCGAAGCTGCTCGGGCTTCGTCTGCTCAGGGTTGCCCGGGATGGCGACATCCTGGATGTTCGGGTAGGGGCACAGGCTCTTGAACGGGCTCAGGTACTCCTGCACGGAAGCCAGAACCAGCGGCTGCGAACGCGCAGTGCCAAGCTCAGCCGCAACACCTTCACCCACGCGGCGAAGGAAGTTCTCCCGCAGGTGATCCTCAGTGTCACCGCCGCCGCCAGTGCCGTAGAAGCCCGTGCGCTCGCCACCTGCGGAACGGTACTGCAGGTTGTGCTCCGGAAGCTCCGTGACCGTGGCGTCAAAGTTCTCAGGAATCGAGCCCAGCGGCAGCTGCTCGATGTGGTTGCGGCTGGCATCGAACAGGCGCACGGAGTTCTTGGCCAACGCCAGAACGTATACACGGCCGGCCTGTTCGAACATCGGTGCGAGGGGAACCACATTGAAGTGGTCGTCAACCGTGCGCAGGGCCGGAACCTCAAGCGGAATGCGGATGATCCGGTAGAAGCCGTCGGCAGCGAAAACCGCCAGGCCACGGCTCATGTGCAGCCAGAAACCAGGGTCATCGAGGGCCTTCTGGACGGGTTGGACAATCGCCGCAGCTTCGCTCGCGCTGAGACCCGCACTTTCAAGGTCCGCTTTCGCGCCGCCAAGCTGATCGCGCATAAGCCCGGCCGCAAGCTTGTCCTGGCCGCCGGAGACCTTCGTGGGAATGTAGATCGAAACCTTGCTGCCCGAAGCCTGATCTGCGCTGATCAGAGAATCGAATTCGAGCTGGTCGATGGTGCCTTGAGGGTTGTCAGTCATTGAAGATTCCTCTCCGCAGTTGGGTGACACCGAAGTGTCATCTCTTCCCACCACGGTAGCGGCCGGTGCGCGGTGTGAAAAGGGGAATTTCACCAGGAGAAAAGGGCAGTTCCACCAGGAGAAACAGAACGAGCGGCCGACCTCGGTTCTGGCTCGTGAACCTGAGGCCGGACGCTCGCCGGTCTGTTAAGTCAGCCGATGCTTCCGCTCGAGCTGGGGTCAGGCGAGACCCAGGCGCTGGCGCAGCTTGTCGACTTCGCCGCGCAGCTCAGCCGGGACGTGGTCGCCGAGTTCCTCATACCACTCTTCGATCGACTTGACCTCTTCAGCCCACTCTTCGGGCTTAATGGCCAGGGCCTTCTGCAGCTGTTCCGGAGTGACGTCGAGTCCGTCAACGTCCAGGGCACCCTCGGCGGGAGCCTTGCCCAGCGGGGTGTCAACAGCTTCGGCGGTGCCGGCAACACGTTCGAACACCCACTTGAGAACACGCGAGTTCTCAGAGAATCCGGGCCACAGGAACGAATTGTCGTCGTCACGGCGGAACCAGTTGACGTAGAAGATCTTCGGCAGCTTGGCGCCTTCGGTCTTGCCGATGTTCAGCCAGTGCTGGAAGTAGTCGCCGACGTTGTAGCCGATGAACGGGCGCATAGCCATGGGGTCGCGGCGCACAACGCCGACCTTGCCTTCAGCGGCGGCGGTCTGTTCGGAGGACAGGACCGAGCCCATGAACACACCGTGCTGCCAGTCGTGCGTTTCGGTCACCAGCGGCATCGTGGTCTTGCGACGACCGCCGAACAGGATTGCCGAAATCGGGACGCCGTTGGGGTCCTGCCATTCCGGAGCTGCGGTGGGCACGTTGGCAATCGGGGTGCAGAAGCGCGAGTTCGGGTGGGCTGCCGGGGTCGAGGACTCCGGAGTCCAGTCGTTGCCCTTCCAGTCGGTCAGGTGGGCCGGGGCTTCGTCGGTCTTGCCTTCCCACCACACGGTGTTGTCATCGGTGAGGGCAACGTTGGTGAAGATGTTGCCGCCAGCGTCGATTGCTGCCATTGCGGTCGGGTTGGTCGAGTAGCCGGTGCCGGGAGCAACGCCGAACAGGCCGTATTCGGGGTTGACCGCGTAGAGCTGACCGTCGTCGCCGAAGCGCATCCAGGCGATGTCATCGCCGAGGGTCTCAGCCTTCCAGCCGGGGACGGTCGGCGTGATCATTGCGAGGTTCGTCTTACCGCAGGCCGACGGGAATGCGGCCGCGATGTACTTGGATTCGCCTTCGGGGTTGGTCAGCTTGATGATGAGCATGTGCTCGGCCAGCCAGCCTTCGTCGCGGGCAATGGCCGAAGCAATGCGCAGCGAGTAGCACTTCTTGCCCAGCAGAGCGTTGCCGCCGTAGCCGGATCCGTAGGACCAGATGGAGCGGTCTTCTGGGAAGTGGGTGATGTACTTGGTCTCGCTGCACGGCCAAGCGACGTCTTCTTCGCCCGGTTCGAGCGGGGCACCCACCGAGTGCATGCATTCGACGAACTTGCCGTCGTTCTTGTCGATAGCCTCAAGGACTTCGTTTGAGACGCGGGCCATGATCTGCATGGACAGAACAACGTAGGGCGAGTCGGTGATCTCGATGCCGAACTGCGGGTGCTTGGCGTCAATGTGTCCCATTGCGAAGGGGATGACGTACATGGTGCGACCGCGCATAGCGCCGGTGAACAGCTCGTTGAGCGTGGCGCGCATTTCCTGCGGGTCCATCCAGTTGTTCAGCGGGCCGGCGTCTTCTTCTTTTTCAGAGTTGATGAAGGTGCGCGATTCAACGCGTGCGACGTCGGCGGGGTCGGACTTCGCGTAGTACGAGTTAGCCGGTTCGGAAAGTTTGACGAGAGTGCCGGCTTCGACCAGCTGGTCGGTGATTGCCTGACGCTGTTCTTCGTCTCCGGTGATCCACTCGATGCGGTCCGGGGTGGTGAGCTCGGCAGCGCGCTTGACGAATTCGAGGATCTTCTCGTTCTTCGTGGGTGCGCCTGCGAGCAGGTCTTCGACTGAGCCACGGTCGATGACGGTCATGCTTAACTCCAAGCTTTCGGTGTTCTTGAGACAAGCCCACCGTAGGAACGCAGAATGTACGCTGGAGAGGAAAACGGGCCACTGAACATGTGTGTTGGCTCACAAGATGGTTCCGTGTGGCGTGATTCTGAAATTCTTGTGGCTGTTGCTTGCATAAACATGACGTGTTTTTGCAGGGGCTGTTTTTATGGTTGTGGGCAGCCTCACGCGACGTGCTTTTGGGTTTCCCGCAAACCCTGTGTATAGTTGTTCAGGTCCGCACGGATGTGCGCCACTAGCTCAACGGATAGAGCATCTGACTACGGATCAGAAGGTTGGGGGTTCGAATCCCTCGTGGCGCGCAAATGAAAATCTCGGGATATCGTTCACTCGATGTCCCGAGATTTTTTGTTTGCCTGCTGATGTTGGCTTCCAGGTTCAGAGGTCCTAAACGGCCAAGGGGTGGTTCTCCGTTGTGCGGAGAACCACCCCTGCGTTGTTTGCTGAGCCGGTGGTTGTCAGCTCAGCTCTTCAGTTCAGCGGCGAGCGTGTGCGCGCTTACGGCTTGCAAACACTGCAGCAGCTCCAGCCGCCAGCAGTGCTAGGCCTGCGCTGAGGGCAGTAAGCTCTGCACCTGTGCGCGGCAGGCCCTTTCCGCTGCCCGAAGCCGAAGTGCTGCCGGAGCCACTCGCTGTGGATCCGTGGGAATCCGAACCGCCTGCGCCTGGCTGGCTTTCGCCTTCATCAGAGCCCTCGTTGCCAGCGGCCACGTCGTCCGATGTATCCTCGTCAGATTCCTGACCCGGTGCCTGGTCGTCGTTGTCACCGGGTTCCTGGCCTGCATTGTCACCGGGCTGTTCGCCCGGTTGCTGACCTTCGTCATCGCCAGGCTCCTGGCCGTCGTTGTCACCGGGTTCCTGACCCTCGCCATCACCAGGCTGCTGGCCGTCGTCGCCCGGCTGCTGACCTTCGTCATCGCCAGGTTCCTGGCCGTCGTTGTCACCGGGTTCTTCTGCCGGCGCACCTGTGCTGATGCCCACGATGCTCGGATTGTGGTCAGACGAACGGAACTCGTCGGGCTGGTAGAAGTTGGTCACGTTGTAGTTGTGGCGGCTGTACTCCAGCGCGACTGATTCGACCGAGTTGATCTCCCATGTGGCAGCACCGGTCACAGCGCCTGCGGCCGCAGCCGGAGCAGCCGAGCGAGCCTGTGCCGCCGGGCCCATGGCTTCCTTCGAAGCGAGCACGTGGTCGAGGCTTCCGGTCAGCCCGCCAAACAGGTAGGTGGGTGCGGCGCTGAAGTGATCGCCGACGTTGGTGTATCCGTCATCGTAGAAGACCTGCATCGGGTCTTCCTTGGTGTACGAGTTCAGGTCACCCAGAATGAACACGCGGTTGGTGCCCATGGCCTTCTTCTGCGCGTCAGCAAAGTCAACGACAGCCTTCGCCTGCTTTACGCGGTCAGCATTCGAGTTGCCCTGGCCGTCGCCTGAGTCTTCATTGCCCGGGCCCTTGCCGGAGCCCTTGGACTTGAAGTGGTTCATAACGGCAATGAACTCGGAAGCCTCGGGGTTGTCCACGTCGACGGCCTGGAACTTCTGCGCCAGGGGCGCGCGAGCGTTGTGGAACGCCGGGTCATCGAGGATGACTGAATCGCCTGCGGGCTTCGCTTCAGCCTTCTGGTAGATGTAAGCGGTGCGGATGACGTCGTCACCGGTCTCCGGGATCGACTTCGGGGAGGGGACAAAAGCCCAGCGGTCTTCGCCTGCCGCGGCATTCAGTGCCTCAACCAGGTTTTCCAGAGCCCAGTCGCGGTCCTTGCCGAACTTGTCGGAGCTTTCAATCTCTTCCAATGCGACAACTGAAGCGTCGAGCTTGTTGATGGCCGTGACGATCTTTGCCTGCTGACGCTTGAAGTTCTCTTCGTTGTACGCGCCACGCGGCGTGCAGTAGTTCGATCCGACTGGGTTGCCTTCACGGTCGGTGTAGGCCTTGCATCCTTTTTCTGTGTCGCCGGTGGTGGGGAAGTAGTTGAGCACGTTGAAGCTGGCCAGCGTCATGTCACCGCCGACACCCGGTACGTCTGCGCGGGTGTTTTCAAACTCAGCGGGGGTCAGCTCATTGTTGTCCGGCAGGAACCCCGTGGGCTGCAGGCGGTACTTGTCGTGGCCATAGCCGACAACGGTGGGCTTGGTGAACGTGATCTTGGCGCCTACGCGCACCGGCTTGTCGTTGCTCAGGTACGGCAGCGGGGTGTCCTTCGCAGTCTTGAAGAAGTCCGCGGTGCCGCCGTCATCGAGGACATAGGCCTTTTTCTTGTTTTCGGCGTCGACCTTCTTGGCTTCTTCTGATCCAGGGCGCGCCACATCCGTGGGCTGGCGCAGGGTTTCAGTTCCGTTGGCCAGGCCGACTTCACCGTAGGTGTTGGTCGAGTAGTTGTCGGTGACCGTGATGTCGCCGGTGGGCTGAACAAGCATGCCTTCGAGGGCCTCACGCTTGGCAGGGTCTTCCGGGAATGCGCCTTCGTACGGCTTCGGGGCCACCGCTGCTTCGTCGAGCTTCTTCAGTCCCTCACCGCCAACGCTGATCTGGGTCTGTCCGTAGTACTCGCTGACACTGCCGGTCACTTCGACGTTGTCACCGGTCTTGACCTGCTTCACGGTGTCCTTCGAGTAGACGAAGATCCCGTGCGAGCCCTCTGCGAAGTCGTGGTTGTCTCCGCCGGTGCCTTCGGTCTGAATGTAGTAGCCGTTCAGTCCGCCGGTCGGGTAAGCGGCCGTCACAACACCGGTGGTGGTGACGGTCTTGCCCTTATACGGGCTTTCGTCACCGGTGCCCTGGATGGTGTTGATCGGCAGGAGGTTGGCCGGGTTCTCCGGGTCCGAGGGGTCTGTTGGGCCAGGTGTGCCGGGCTCATCTGGGTTGGGGTTGTCAGGTGCGTCGCACGTGCTGGGGTCGGGCGCCGTTCCGGGGGTGGGCTTACCGGACTCCCACTCTGAGCAGTTGAGCTGGATCGACTGGTCCTTGCCGGAAGCCTTTGCTCCAGTGGGCTCTGCCTGCTGACCGCGCACCGAGGCAGGCAGCTTGTCGCTGTTGGACGCCGTGACGCCCTTTCCGCCGACAACACCGCCGATCTGCTTGAAGTCGACGAGGTTTCCATCGGCGCTGACCACGAAAACGGAAGCTCCGTAGGAACCATCAGCGGCGGCGCCGCTTTTGACAGAGTTCGTCAGCGGAAGTTCGACAACGTGAACACCGGATTCACCGACAACCGTGCCCTGGGGCAGGGCGACGACCGATTCGTCGCTGTTGAGAGCGCCACCTCGAGTGACAGAACCGACGATCCAGCCGGACAGATCCGTACCAGCGGGGGCGACGATCTCAACGAAGTCGGCATCGTTCGACGGGTAGGAGATTTCAGAGATATGAGCATCGGCGGGAGCGGCCCAAACGGGAACTGCGGAGCCGAATGCGAGACCGACGGCGGCAGTGCCGGCGAGCAGAGCATGGCGCTTCATATGAGTCCTAATGAGAGGTGTGAGCACACGAAAGTGCAGACTGACCCAACAAGGCTAAAAGACTCAGCATTCTCTTAGGCAACGAGAAAGTGAACTCTGCCAAGGAACGCAGAAGAGACCTGAACCACATTCCGTAGACTGTGGTCATGACAACTGCACTCATCATCGTTGATGTTCAGAATGACTTCTGTGAAGGCGGTTCTCTCGGTGTTGACGGGGGACTGGCAGCAGCCGAAGCGATTGCCGACTACGTGGAAGAGGGGCCTGACGACTTCGTTGTGACCACGCAGGATTGGCACATCGATCCCGGCACGCACTTTTCTTCCGAACCGAACTTCACAACCACCTGGCCCGTGCACTGTGCGGCAGACACCGAGGGTGCGCAGTTCACACCGGCCCTCAAACCGGTGCTTGAAGCAGTTGATGCCCAGTTCCTCAAGGGGCAGTACTCAGATGGCTACTCCGGTTTTGACGGTGTAGAGGCAGACGGCGAATTAGAACTTGCCGAATGGCTGCGGGAACGCGGTGTGACACACGTGAGCGTCTGCGGCATCGCCACCGACTACTGCGTGCGCGCAACAGCACTGAGCGCATTGGACGAAGGCTTCGAAGTTCGAGTGCTCGAAGACCTGTGCGCGGGTGTCGCTGCAGATACCAGCCGCAAAGCGCTCGCAGAACTCGCCGACAACGGCGTCACGGTTCAGCGCACCGACGGAAAGGCCGCCGCCTACGACATCGGGGACACCGAGGACTGAGACTCACCAGATCTGGGCGCTTCGTTCTGGGCTGGTCAGCCCGACCGGCCCAAAACGAGGCGCACAGAAACATTTCGCACACCGCAGCACACAGCGCAATGAAGCGCGGCAGAAAGGACATCTATGGCACTTGCGGAGAACTTTGAACAGGCGGAACCCGGTGACGTTCTGTGGACGCCCTCACCGGAGCGGATTGCGGCATCGAAAATACGGGAGTTCCAGGAGTGGCTGGCTGAAACACGGAGTGTGCCGGTGGGCGACTTCGCGTCGCTGCACGCCTGGTCAGTCGAGAACCTGGGCGACTTCTGGGACGCGGTGTGGGAGTTCTTCGACATCATCGGCGACCGTGCAGACGGTCCGGCGGTCACCGGCACCATGCCAGATGCCCGTTGGTACGCGGGATCCCAGATCAACTACGCCGAAAACATGCTGCGCCGGGCTGACAGCGCACCGGATGACGAGGCGCTCATCGGCTTGGACGAAGATCTGAACCGGCGAGCTCTGACCTGGGCTGAGCTCGCGGGGCAGGTCGGTGCGCTCGCCGAATGGCTGCGGTCATCAGGGGTGGGCGAAGGCGATGTAGTCGGTGCCGTGCTGCCGAACATTCCCCAGACGGTTGTCGGCCTGCTGGCCAGTGCATCCGTGGGGGCTATTTGGTCGGTTGTCGGGGCGGAGTTCGGTTCTGCGGGCGTGCTGGACCGCTTCCAGCAGCTTGAACCGAAGGTGCTGCTGACCGTTGACGGCTACAAGTTCAATGGCAAGCAGATTGATCTGCGTGCTTCTGCGGCGTCGCTAGTCGAACAGATGCCCAGCATCAAGGCGCACGTACTGGTCGACAATCTGGGCGACCGCCTGCCCGAAGCTGACGCTGCCGAGGTGGGTGTGCCGAGCGCTGTCTTCTCTGACATTGTTGCTCAGCTGCAGAAACCGGAATTCACTCGCGTGGAGTTCTCACACCCCCTGTGGGTTGTTTTTTCGTCCGGCACGACGGGCAAGCCGAAGGGCATTGTGCACGGTCACGGCGGCATTGTTCTAGAAGCGGCGAAGAGTGTTCTGCACAGCGAACTTGAGCCGGGGTACGTGACCTACACGGCTGTCTCGCCCACGTGGATCATGTGGAACATCCTGGTCAACGGCCTTGGTGCCGGTGCGGCGATCGTCGTCTACGACGGTTCCCCGGTGGCCGGTTCGGCTTCGCGCCACTTTGAGATCGTCAGCCGGGAAAAGGCGAACCATTTCGCGACGGGTGCCGCGGTTCTGCAGATGATGGAGAAGGCCGGCGCGAAGCCGCGCGCCGAATACGATCTGTCATCCCTGCGGACAATCCTGTCGACCGGTTCACCGCTGCCGGGTTCAACGTGGAAGTGGGCGTACGAGTTCGTGGCCCCCAATATCCGTGTGGGCTCGGATTCCGGTGGAACCGATATCTGCACCGCGTTCATCGGTTCGAACCCGCTGGACCCAGTTGTGTTGGGTCAGCTGCAGGGGCCGTACCTGGGCGTTGCCGCCGATGCTTTTGACGCCCACGGAAATTCTGTTGTGGATGAGCTCGCCGAGTTCGTGGTGACCGAGTCGATGCCGTCAATGCCGGTGAAGTTCTGGAACGACCCTGACGGCAGCCGGTACAGGGACGCCTATTTCGATGTGTACCCCGGCGTGTGGCGCCACGGCGACTGGGTGACGCGCTCCGCCGATGATCGCTGGGTCATCCACGGTCGTTCGGATTCGACCATCAACCGCGGCGGCATCCGCATGGGCTCTTCGGACATCACGAATGCAGTCAACCGGGTTGAGGGCGTGCAGGCGTCCATGGTGATCGGCGCCGAGCTCGGCGATGGTGACTACTACCTCCCGCTGTTCGTTGTGACCTCACCGGGAACGGAACTTGATGAGCAGCTGCGCTCCCAGATTGTGCAGACGATCCGCTCCGAGGTGTCTCCGCGGCACGTACCGGACGAGATCATCGCCGCCCCCGGTGTTCCCATGACCCGCACGGGCAAACTTCTGGAGGTGCCGCTCAAGAAGGTTTTCCAGGGCCAGTCACCGGATGTTGTCAACCGGTCTGCGGCCGCTGACAATGAGGTCCTCGATTGGTATCTGGACTTTGCGAGCCGCTTTGCGCAGGGCGCGGCTGACCAAGAGACAGACAGCAAGGACTGATGTTGGGCATTTGAGGTTCGGCACCGGATCTTCGGTATTGGCCTTAGGCCCCGGGAGGGGGCGGACAGCTGGTGCTGTCCACCCCCTCGTGCTGTCAGTGCAGATTCAGTGTGCGTTCTGCTTTAACGCGCTGTGCAATCAGCTTCGCTTCCGGGTGAAGCCCACCGCTGCCGCGCCGATTCCCAGCAGGACCAGTCCCATTCCGGCGCCAACCCGCCAGTCCGCACCCGTGCGGGGCAGCGTTTCGGCTTGCTTCGGCTCCTGTGGTGTGGGGGTTTCTTCGCCTCCGGCTTCCGGCGTGGACTCGGGCTTCGGTTCCGGCTGTTCCGGTGGGGCCGAGGGAGTCTCTTTCGGCGTTGAGGCTTCTTCCGGTGTGGGTGTGTCAGACGGTGTCGGCTCTTCAGACGGCGTGGGCTCTTTCGGCGGGGGAGTCGGTTCCGGCGGTTCTTCCCAGTAGACGGTTTCTTCCGGGATGCCCCAGTCGGACACCCAGCCGTCTGACCTTTCGCTTTCAAGGATTTCGACGGTCCACGTGGTCCAGCCGGGTTTGCCCTCCACGGCTTCGGTCGTCAGCTGGGCCTTCCCGTCGCCGTCGATGCGCGCCGTGAGTTCTTGTTCGTCGACCAGTGTTCCCTGTGGTTCCGCACTCTGCACGGGCTCGGAGTCCGAATGGTAGGCCCGCGCGATCACGGACAGTGTTGAGTTCGGCGGGGCGCCGGTGATGTTGACGGTGTCTGTGATGCTCCCGTCAGAGGAAACCTCGGCAGTTGTTTCGGCAGTCGGTGCAAAGGGCAGCTGCGTGTTCGCGGTTGCCTTAGCGGTGACTTTCGCGGGAACACCCGTGGTGACGTTCTGAACTCGCTTGCCGTCAGTGGGCTTGTACACCAGAACATCTGTGCTCGGCAGCCCCGCGGCTGTGGCTTCGACAGACACCAGCGCGCCGGGTGGTGCTGAGACAGATACTTCCGTGCCGGCCGGCACCTGCTTGCGGAGATCTTCGCTGCCGCCGGTCATGACAACATCCACCGGCCAGTCCAGCTCCTTCCCCGCAGCCGAGGTCAGTGTCGGAGTGGCGAACACCTTCCCGTCGCGGTGCTTAGGCGCAAGGGTCAGAGTGTACGGGCCTGCGAAGTCTTTGGCGTCCTTGCGCATCTGGGTGAACATGTCCGCGGCTTTTGCGAACTTCTTGCCGAGCTCTTTCGGCGTGCGCACCTTCATGGTGTGTCGGTGGGGCAGTGCCTTGTCGAGTTTGACGAACGCCGACAGAGCCGCCTGCCGGCTGCTGTCCTTCGAGTCCGCGTATTCCGCCAGCAGCCAGGCTGTCTGCGGTGTGCGCACCGATGTTGGCTCAGCCCCCTTGAAGTGCTGTGGCCTGGGTGAGGGAAGCCCCGCATCGAGACAGTAGGACGGTTTGCCGTCGATCGTGAGATAGGCGCCGTAGAAGGTCTTGTGCACCCCTTCTTTGTGCCACAGGCCGGGGCCGTAGAAGTCGTCGTCGGCGGCCGCTGGTCCTGAAACCGCGAACGCCATGATGGCGGTCAGAATGATGAGTGCGCTTGTCTTCAGCGCTGTCAATAGATTTTTCATAGCCACATCAGACACGCGCCGCCGTCGGCTTCTCTACGCCTGAGACAGGCTGTGGACATCGTCGATTTCATCCACAGGCTCAAGCACACAAGTCGGCGGGGTGTTTTCAAGGGCTCGGCCTGCGGTGACCCTGGGAGGCACCGCCGTGTGCACAGGAGTAGAGTTTGAGTGGAGTATCTACTACACAGCCGAACGGGGATGCTGACTTTGAGTATCAAAGAAAACGCTGACGTCGTCCTGATCGGCGGGGGCATCATGAGCGCAACGCTCGGCACCCTGCTGCACGAACTTCAGCCCGACTGGACAATCCGCGTCTACGAGCGCACCGACTATGTCGCACGCGAAAGCTCTGACGCATGGAACAACGCGGGCACCGGCCACGCGGCCCTGTGCGAGCTCAACTACTCGCCGGCCGACAAGAACGGCAACATCGACATCGCCAAGGCCGTCAACATCAACGAACAGTTCCAGGTCTCCCGCCAGTTCTGGAGCTACCTCGTTGACGAAGGCATCGTCGGCGAACCCGGCACCTTCATCAACCAGGTTCCGCACGTGTCCTACGGCCGCGGAGAATCCGGCCGCGACTACATTCGCGCTCGCCGCGAAGCCATGGTTAAGAACCCCCTGTTCAAGGACATGGAGTTCACCGACGACCCCGCCACGCAGGCTGAGTGGCTGCCCCTCATGTTCGAAAACCGCGGCCCGGGACAGGTCAACGGCCTGTCGCGCGTGACCAGCGGAACCGACGTCGACTTCGGTTCGCTCACCCGCCAGATGCTGGCCAACCTCGCCGACAACGGCGTTGAGGTCCGCACCGGCCACGAAGTCACGGACCTCAACCGCAGCGGAAACGGCTGGCGCGTGTCGGTGAAGAACACCGCGGCCGCCGAATCCTTCGACGTCGATGCCAAGTTCGTGTTCATCGGCGCCGGCGGCCACGCACTCCCGCTGCTGCAGAAGACCGGCATTCCGGAAGCCAACGGCTACGGCGGATTTCCCATTTCGGGTCTGTTCCTGCGCAGCTCGAACCCCGAACTGGTGGCACGCCACCACGCCAAGGTGTACGGCCAGGCCGCAACCGGTGCTCCGCCGATGTCGGTCCCGCACCTGGACACCCGCGTCATTTCCGGCAAGGAATACCTGATGTTCGGTCCCTACGCCGGATTCTCGCCGAAGTTCCTCAAGACCGGTTCGTTCCTCGACCTTCCGCTCTCGGTTCGCCCTGGCAACCTCCCGGTCATGCTCAACGTGGCCAAGGACAACTTCGACCTCGTGACCTACCTCATGAGCCAGCTGGCTTCCACGAAGAAGGACCGCTTCGAGGCTCTGGGCGAATTCACTCCAGAAGTCGACCCCAGCCAGTGGGAGCTCATCCACGCCGGTCAGCGCGTCCAGGTCATGAAGAAGGACGCCAACGGCAAGGGCATGCTGGGCTTCGGCACCGAAACCGTTGCGTCGGCTGACGGTTCCGCTGCAGCTCTGCTGGGTGCTTCGCCCGGTGCATCGACCGCCCCATCGATCATGCTCAAGCTGTTCGAACGCTGCTTCCCGCGTCAGTTCGAAGGCTGGAAGCCCAAGCTCGAAAAGATGGTCCCGTCCTTCGGCCGCACGCTGCACGAAGACGAAACGCTGCTCGACGAACTCACCGAGTACACCAACCGGACCCTGCAGATCAACGTCGACTGACATCGACAGAGCTCAAGTCCGCACTGACTGAAGCCCTGCACGCTGAAGCCCCCGCAGCCACTGCGGGGGCTTCAGCGTTTTCCAGCATCAGTCTGCGGGGGCTTCACAGCTGAGATAAGCCATCGTGTCACCGGGGTGTGGAATCATGTATGCGATACGCAACGGAAGCTCACACGAACGGCGACTATGACGCAGCACCCACACAGCAGCTACAGTCAGCAATACCCGCACGGCGGTCCTTCGCGCCCAGCCTGGTACGCGCCATCAGCCGGGCCAATCCAACAGGCCCCATCCGGGCAGCTCACCGGCGCCTCGAGAATTGCCTACCCAACCGTGTCGCGCCCAGACGGCTCGACCGGAGAGCTCGTCCGAATCATCCTCGCGTCCATTGCCATCGGGCTGTTGGGCTTCGGGCTCCTGCTCATCATCCTGTTTCAGTCGCTGACGTTCAATGGCTTGGGCATTCTCATCGTCCTGCTGTCGCTGGTGCCCATGGCGTTCATCTTCCTGGTAGTCCTGTGGTTCAACCGGTGGAAGAAGCGCAACCCCGTGTGGCTGGTTCTGCCGCTGCTGTGGGGTGCAGTCATGGCGATCGTCTTCACCATTGTGGTGCAGACCTTGGGATTCTTGGGTTCGACCCTGGTCATCGGCTTCGACAGCTCACAGAGTCTTTTTGACCTCCTGTACCCAGTGCTCGGAGCCCCGCCCATCGAAGAAGGCGCCAAGGGCATTTTCCTCGCGGTGTTCGCCCTGGCCGCACGCCGACACTTCACGGGTCCTCTCGACGGCTTCATCTACGGTTCGCTGGTCGGTGAGGGATTCGCGTTCACCGAAAATCTGCAGTACCTGTCGGGGTCCTTTGACGAAGGACAATTTGTGGGTCTGGCCATCACCTTCGTACTGCGCGGCATCGTGTCGCCGCTGAGCCACTCGCTGTTCACGGCTGTGGCCGGTGTTGTGATCGGCTTTGCCGCAGCCCGCTGGCAGTGGTGGGCTGCGATTCTGGCGTGGCCGCTGGGATGGTCCGTGGGAACCTTCCTGCACGCCCTCTGGAACTTCATGGCCGGAGCTGTGGGTGGATTGGGAATCCTCGGCCTGCTCATCATCGTCGGACTGGCCTTGGTATACGCCGTCATCTGGTACAGCCTCGCGTTCGTCCTGCGGTGGCTCGAAGTGCGCAAGGACCGCGCCATGCTCGATGAATACAGGCAGGCGGGCTGGCTGACACCGGCCGAGGTCGACACGTTCGGCACGTGGCGAGGCCGCAGTCAGGGCAAGCGGTGGGCGGCCGGCTATCACGGGGGTGCCGACACCTTCAAGAAGATGGTCCGCACGACTATCAATCTGGCCAACGCCCGCCAGCGCATCAACGTCCACGCTGGCGGTGAGGTTGAACGCGAACGTGAAAAGAAGCTGCTCACGGACTTCGCCACGCAGCGCACACAGCTGATGAACAGCGTCAACAGTGCGCACAGCTACCAGGCGCACTATCCCGGCGCATACTGATGATCGACCTGGTGCTGGGGATCATCGCCCTGTCGTCTCTGGCGATGGGGTGGATCCGCGGTCTCAGCCCCACTGTTGGGGCGCTCATCGGGTTTGCGCTCGGACTGCTTATCGGCAGGGGAGTGCTCGCCGGCATGAAACTGGCCGGGGCGAACGAGCTTCTCGATGTGATCGGACCGACCGGCGCTTTTGCCGTTCCCTTTGTGCTGGGTCTTATCGGGGCAGCGATCGGAGCTTCGTGGGGGCGGGTGCTGCGCGATCGCATCCGTTCGGCCGCTGGCAGGCTCGTTGACGCCATCGGCGGCGCCATCAGTGGTGTTGTGGTCTTCTGCCTGCTGGTGTGGGTCAGTGCCGGGTGGGTGCGCACAACATCGCTCATCGAACCTAACCAGTGGGCCGCCGATTCGGTGATTGTGCGCGCCCTCGACGGGGCTGCACCCGTGCCGTCCTCACAGGCACTCGGTGCCTTGGGCGAAGCGCTGCGCTTCAACGGCTTCCCGGATGTTTTCAGCGGACAGAAAGAGCAGATCCGCGAAGTCGACGCACCGAACCCGGAAATGGTGGCCGTCGGCAAAGAAGCGGCCCAGTCGGTTGTGAAGATCACCGCCCAGGCACCCGCGTGCAACTCCGCATCGGAGGGCACTGGTTGGGTGTACTCCGACCGCTATGTGGCTACGAACGCCCACGTTATTGCGGGAGCTCAGCAGATTTCCGTGCAGGTCACCGGCAAGGGGCAGGCTCTGCCCGCACAGGTGGTGGGCTTCAACCCCACGATCGACGTTGCCGTCCTCTATGTCCCCAGCTTGAAAGCCCCGGCTATGCAGCGCGGCGAGGACTTGGCTGTGGGAGCTGACTCCGTTGTCGTGGGCTTCCCGGAACACGGGCCATACACGATTTCACCGTCGAGGGTCCGCGAAAGGGTCGTGGCCGAAGGCAAAGACATCTACGGCGAAAAGAAAGCCATCCGCAAGGTGTATTCGCTGCGCGCTGATGTGCGACCAGGAAACTCGGGAGGCCCTCTGATCGCGGCAAACGGCCGAGTATCGGGCATGGTCTTTGCGAAGTCGCAGAACGACGATGCGACTGGCTATGCGCTCACGCTCAAGGAGATCATGCCGACGCTGAAAGCAGCAGAGGGTACGCGGGGGCTGGTGCCCACCGGCAAGTGCACCGCGAAGAACTGAAACTCCCGCGGCAACACCGAAGCTACTGCGTCAGGTTCAGCCCAGCAATGATCGCGCGGTGGTCTGAGGTTCCGCGGTCCATGACGGTGTCGTAGACGGGATCGAGTCCGCGGACCATGATGTGGTCCAGCCGCACCGCGGGGAACTGTGCCGGCCACGTGAAGCCGAAGCCGCCGCCGACGGCCTTGCGGCTGTCGACCAGTTGTTCATCGAGGTCTTTGAAGTAGCGGTCAGTCTGCACCGCGTTGAAGTCGCCGGCCACAATCAGGTGTTCGGCGTCTTCCTGTTTCACGGCCGAGGAAAGCTTCTGCAGCGCTGAATTGCGCAGAGTCTCAACACCGGGGCGAACGGACGGCACGTGCACCGCGTACAGCTTCACATCGCCGTGATCGCTCTTCACAGTGGTTTCAAATGCCCGCGGCCACTGCAGACCCAGGTCGATGTTCTGCTTCTGCGTCAGCGGCCAGCGTGACCACACGCCGACCGTGTCGGCAACCTGCGTGTGTGCAAACGACTTGTCGAGTTCTTTTTTGATGATCTTGCCCGACAGGGATTCGATCTCCTGAATGACGACAACATCCGGTTTCTGATCGATGATGGCCCGTGCCGTCGCAGTCGGCTGCGGCAGGCGCGCACCCACATTGTGTGTGGCCACGATGAGGTCGGCGTCACGGTCATCAGATGCCGGCTTGAGGTAGGGCCCAAACATCACACCCCACACCAGGGCGGGAATGAGCACGCCGATGATCGACAGCGGCGACAGTCGGATGAGCGCCAAGAGCAGCAACAGGACGAGCAGCACCCACGTCCAGGGCAGAGCTGATTCGACGATGAGGGCAAGCCCGTTGGTCGTCGGGATGAGTTCGTGGATGATCAGAAGCGCGGCCAAAAGCGCGCCGAGGAGGGCTACGACAACGCCCTTGGCTGGGTTCTTCGTACGAGACATGAGAGTTTCAGTCTACGAACCGAACCTGACTGCTTTCTGGGCCAGTCCTCAGTGTGGGCTCATATATACCAGCTCAGCACAGCCCGAAACTCATCATCCGGGCGAGGCGCGCACGCCCACGTGATCAGCGCAGGGCTGATGCGCTCCACACCTCGACATCCGGGTGCGAATCGAAGCGGTAGCCCTGTCCGCGGATGGTGCGCACAACAGAGGAATAGGAGCCCAGACGCTTGCGCAGGCGACGCACGTGAACATCGACGGTGCGTTCGTCAGGGCGGTCAGCGTCATCGCCCCACACCTTGTCGACGAGTTCGGCGCGGGAAAGGGTGTGGCCTTCGCTGCTGACGAGTGTGGCCAGCAAGTCGAATTCCTTGACCGTCACTGTCTCCAGACGGCCGTCGATGTGCACTTCGCGGCGCGGCAGGTCGACCTTGAGGCCAGCCGCGGGCTTCTGAGCTTCTGCCGGCTGAGGCGGCTGGATGCGGCTGGGAATACGCGAGCGGACGGGACCGTGGGAACGGGCGGCGGCACCGCGGGCAGCCGGCGATCCGGTGGCGACAGCGCGCACGGCGTCGAGGTCGCGTTCCGGACCGGACGGTGCCAGCGCGATGATCGCCTGGGTTTCCGACGACGGGGCGAGTTCCTGCGTGTAGTCGCGCAGCGATTCGGCGATTTCGGTGAGGTTGGTGCCGGAAGCTGCGGCTTCTTCTTCGCTCAGGCCGATGTAGAGGATGATTCCGCGGGCCGAACCGGGCTGTGCCTGGACTCCTGCGGGGCCGTAGGTGCGAGGGGCGGACTGCGGGTCTACCGGGGTCAAGCGGGCTCCTCGCCTGCGGGTTGCTGCTGCGCTGCGGGGGTGGACGTTCTGGGGTGCAGATGCGTACTGCGTCATGGGATTCTCTTCTCTTGCGATGGGAACATGCGGATGCTGCTGAAGAACTCGTTCGCGACCGTGTCAGCACGTGAGGTCGCGAACGCAGAGCATCGGCATTCGCTGCAGGAAGAACATGACGTCATTATTTGTCACGGCCAGACTGAAAACCAAGCGGATTTCCACTTTTGAGACGATTATGACGACATATGACGTAATAAAGAGTCGTTCGGTGACGCTGAAAGCGCTTTGGCGGGCTTCCCGGTGGGCCAAGATGACAAAAGAAGAACAGCACGAGGTGCCAGGCGCCTCGTGCTGTTCTGTTCCGGTTCCGTGGGGACCGGGGGGATCAGGCGGTGCCGTACATCCGGTCACCGGCGTCGCCGAGCCCGGGGACGATGTAGTTGTTTTCATTGAGGCCTTCATCGAGTGCTGCTGTGAACACGTCGATGTCGGCGCGGTCGCCGAAGCGCTCGGTGATGTAGTTGACACCTTCCGGAGCGGCCACCAGGCAGACGGTGGAGATGTGCGAAACGCCGCGCTCCAACAGGAAGTCAATGGCCATTTCCAAGGTGTGGCCAGTGGCCAGCATGGGGTCGATGACGAACACCTGGCGGTCTTCGAGATCGTTCGGCAAGCGCTGAGCGTAGGTCTCAACCTCAAGTGTGTCGTCATCGCGGACCATGCCGAGGAAGCCGACTTCGGCCGTCGGCAGCATGCGGGTCATGCCTTCGAGCATGCCCAGGCCAGCGCGCAGAATCGGCACAACCAGCGGTCGCGGCTGGGCGATCTGGGTGCCGGTGGTTGCGCACACGGGGGTGTTGATCTGCTTGGGCTGCACGCGGACGTTGCGCGTGGCCTCGTAGGCAAGCAGTGTGACGAGTTCGTCGGTCAGCTGGCGGAAGCGAGCTGAGTCAGTGCGCTCGTCACGCAGGACAGTGAGCTTGTGGGCAATGAGCGGGTGGTCCGCCACGTGGAGCTTCATGGTTTAAGCCTATCGTTCGCGGCGGCTGTCGTCCTGCTTTGTTCGTGCGGTGCTTTGTGTGTGATGTGCGGGCAGAGACAATAGGCGCATGGCTTGTATCTGTGCGCTGAACATTCGCCGGGCTGCCCGCCGCCGGGGGCGGCTCACCGCGGTGCTGGTCTCGCCGCGGTTGATGTCCGCAGGGGAGCGGTGAGCTGACGTGGCGCTTGCAGTCCGCGAACAGCACGCGCAGTGGATGGGCAAAGCGCTGGATCAGGCGCACCGCTGCCCGGAATCCGATGTGCCGATCGGCGCTGTTGTCATCCTCGACGGGCAGGTGGTCGGAGCTGCCTGCAACCGGCGCGAAGCCGATGCTGACCCCACGGCGCACGCCGAGGTTCTCGCGTTGCGCCAGGCTGGGCAGGCCCTTGGCACGTGGCGGCTGGACGGGGCGGTCCTCGTCGTCACAGTTGAACCGTGCGCCATGTGCGCCGGCGCAGCGATGAACGCCCGCGTGGGCACAATCGTCTTTGGCGCGCACGAACCCAAGACCGGCGCCGTGGGGTCCGTGTGGGACCTTCCGCGGGACCGTGCTGCCCATCCGATTCCGCAGGTGTACCCCGGTGTGCGAGCTGACGAGTGCCGGGCTGTGCTGGATGATTTTTTCGCCGATCTGCGGCTGCCGGGCAGCGAAGAGTGAGCAGAATGACAGTTCCCCAGTTTGTGCCGCGGCCGCTGAGGCCTTAGAGTTGTCCGCGGTAGCGTGTCCGAGCGGCCGAAGGTGCAACACTCGAAATGTTGTGTAGGGCAACCCCCTACCGTGGGTTCAAATCCCACCGCTACCGCCAGATAAAGCTCCGAGGTTTTCGCCTCGGAGCTTTTTCATGTTCTGGATGGGAGAACAGGGGTGTACGGCCGAGGTGCCGCGCGGGTTCTTCGGTTCGGCTCGGGTGGTCTGGGGTCGGACTGCGGCCCGAGGTGCCGCTCGGGTGAGCCTGGGGCGGCGGTACGATGAGCCCATGACTTTTCAGTACCGCCTGCGCCCTGCCGTGCGTGATGCCGCGGCATATGTTCCCGGCAAACCCGCTGCTCCGATCGAAGGCATGACCGCCTACAAGCTGTCGGCCAATGAGCACCACATGGAACCGCTTCCGCAGGTGCGCGAAGCCATTGCGAAGGCATCTGAAAATCCCAATATCTACCCCGACCCGGGTGTTTTCGAACTGACTGAGGCGATGGCCGATTTCCTGGGCGTGGCCCCTGAGAACGTCGTGTTCGGTGCCGGTGGTTCAGAAATTCTTTCGGCTGCCTTTGCCATTACGGCAGGCCCCGGTGCGAACATCGTCTACCCGTGGCCGTCCTTTGAGATGTACCGCCAGGTGGGTGTCATGAGCGGAGCGGAGAACCGCCAGATTCCGCTGACCGCCGACGGTCGCCACGACTTCGATGCGCTGCTGGACGCAATTGACGACGACACGACGCTGGTCGTGCTGTGCAGCCCGAACAACCCCACGGGCCCCGCAATTCGCGAGGCCGAGTTCCGCTCCTTCATGGATCGTGTGCCGGCGGACCTGCTGGTGGTCCTCGATCAGGCCTACCTGGAGTTCATCACCTCGGAAGACGCGGTTGACGCCGTTGCGGCACTGGCTGACTACCCGAACCTCATCATCATGCGCACGTTCTCCAAGGCCCACGGCCTTGCCGGCCTGCGCGTGGGCTACGGAATTGCCCACCCGGACGTCATCCTCGAAATGCGCAAGTCGATCGCGCCGTTCTCGGTGCAGAGCATCGGCCAGGCAGCCGCGCTCGCCTCGCTGAGGGCATCTGCCGAAGTCGATGTGCGGGCAAAGGAAGTTGCCGCAGCTCGCGACAAACTGACAGAAGAGCTGCGCGCACTTGGCATCGACGTGCCGACGTCCGACGCCAACTACGTGTGGCTTCCGCTGGGCGACCGCTCCGCAGAGTTTGAAAAGGTGTGCATGGCCAACGGCCTGGCAGTGCGCAACCTGCACACCGGCATTCGTGTGAGCATCGGCCCGGACGAAGCCATGGAACGCTTCATCGCCGTCACCCGCGAGTTCCTGGGCAAGTGACCGGTCGATCATGAGCATTGCCGATATTGCCGGCCTGAAAGAAGCACTGGGGCGCGCGTTTACGGACGACCCCGATGTTCTGCAGACCTACAGCTTCGACCACGCGCAGTTCAGCACCGCGGGCAAACCCCTGGCGCTCGTGCGCGCGCAGACAGTTGAGGACGTGCAGACCACCGTCCGCTTCGCCCACGAACACGGCGTGCCGATCGTTCCACAGGGCGCACGGACCGGACTGGCCGGAGCGGCCAACGCGATTGACGGCTGCATCCTGCTCAGCCTCGAGCGGATGAACCGTGTGCTGGATGTCAACACCGTCGAACAGACCTGCACCGTCGAACCCGGCATCATCAACGGCGACCTCAAGAGGCACCTCGACAGCTTTGACATGTCCTATCCGCCCGACCCCGGGTCGGTGGCGATCTCGTCGATCGGTGGGAATGTGTCGACCAACGCCGGCGGTATGTGCTGCGTGAAATACGGCGTGACCGCCGACTACGTGCGCAGCCTCAAAGTGGTGCTGCCCGACGGCACGCTCACCACCGTTGGCCGACCCACCAAGAAGGGTGTGGCCGGATACAACCTGCACTCGCTCATCATCGGCGCCGAAGGCACCCTCGGGGTGGTTGTCGAGGTGACGCTCGAGTTGGTGCCGAAACTTCCGCCGCCGCTGACCGCGGTGGCGATCTTCCCGGATTCCGTCAGCGCGGCAGGCGCCGTCACGGACTACATGGGCACTGGCGGGCGGCCGTCGTTCATGGAGTACATGGACCGGCAGGTGATCGAGTTCGTCAACGCCTACGGCGACTTCGGTCTGCCGGATGGTGCCGGGGCGATTCTGCTGGTGCAGGCTGACGGTGACGGTTCGACGGAATCGGCCGCCGCGGAACTCGAACGGTTCACGGCTGTTGCAAAGGCCGTCGGCGCTGACGACGTCTTCTTTTCAGACGACCCGGCAGACTCCGAGCTGCTGGTTGCTGCGCGCCGCGCTGTTTCTCCCGCAACCCAGAAGTTCACCCACGCACTGGGCGGTGGCGAACTCGTCGACGACATCTGCGTGCCGCGAGCCCGGCTGCGCGATATCTTCGCTCGCTTGGACGAGATCGCGGAACAATACCCGCAGCTCACCTTTTCCTGCTGTGCTCACGCCGGTGACGGCAACCTTCACCCGACCGTCACGTTCAACGCGCTCGACGACGAACAGGTGCGCCTGGCTGAAGAGGCCTTCGGCGAAATCATGCGGGCCGGCATGGAATGCGGCGGCACTATCACGGGCGAACACGGAGTGGGTTCACTCAAAGCCCCCTGGCTGCGCCACGAACTCGACGAGGGCAGCCGCGCAATGCACATGGCCATCAAGAAGGCCATTGACCCGAAGAACATCATGAACCCCGGCAAGATGCTTCAGTTCCTCGGCGAAGCCTGAGCCATGCACACGGACAGCGCCCCAGGTGGGGACAGCACTGCGCGCGACGGCACCTCCGCCAGCCCGGACCGTGCGGAGGTGAGCTTCGGCTTCACAATCGAGTCCCGCCTCGACCCCGGATCACGAACCCGCAGCCCCTACTCCCTGGGGCAGGGGAGCGTGCACGGCCGTACCGGAGTAATCCGCACACCGCACGGGGATATTCAGACTCCCGCGTTCATTCCGGTGGGCACAAAGGCCACCGTGAAGGCCGTACGCCCCGAAGAGATGCGCGAACTCGGAGCGCAGGCCCTGTTGGCCAACGCCTACCACCTGTACCTGCAGCCAGGTGCTGACCTGGTCGACGAAGCCGGTGGGCTGGCCGCGTTCATGAACTGGCACGGGCCAACCTTCACCGATTCCGGCGGTTTTCAGGTGATGAGCCTGGGTTCGGGGTTCAAAAAGGTCATTTCGATGGAGGCGGCCGCTGACAAGGCCGGGTTCGATGACGATGCGACGGCGGCGGGAAAAGAGCGGCTGAGCTTTGTCGACGATGACGGGGTGAACTTCAAATCCCACCTGGACGGTTCTCTGCACCGCTTCACTCCCGAAATCTCGATGCGGGTCCAGCATCAGCTGGGGGCGGACATCATGTTTGCCTTTGACGAACTGACGACTCTCATGAACTCCCGCGCCTACCAGGAAGAGTCCCTAGAGCGGACACGCCTGTGGGCCATCCGCTGCATCGAAGAGCACAAGAAGCTCACTGCTGAGCGCAGTGCGCCAGGTTTTGCCGGTCTGCCGGGCGGCAAGCCCTATCAGGCGCTTTTCGGCGTCATCCAGGGAGCACAGTACGAAGACCTGCGGCGCAAAGCCTGCCGCGACCTGGGCGCCATGGACTTCGACGGCTACGGAATCGGCGGGGCGCTGGAAAAGGAAAGCCTCGGCACGATCGTCGGCTGGTGCAATGACGAACTGCCCGAAGACCGTCCCCGGCACCTGCTGGGGATCTCCGAACCGAACGACATGTTCACCGCGGTGCGGGCAGGTGCTGACACGTTCGACTGCGTGCAGCCGTCGCGCGTAGCCCGCAACGGAGCCGTGTACACCGCCTACGGCCGCTACAACGTCAACAACGCTGCCTCAGAGCGCAACTGGGATCCGATCGAGCCCGGCTGTGAGTGCTACACCTGCCAGAACTATTCACGCGCCTACCTGCGTCACCTGTTCAAGGCCAAGGAGATGCTGTTCTCCACCCTGTGCACCATCCACAACGAGCACTACACGGTGCGGCTGGTAGAGAAAATGCGCGAAGCAATCGCCGATGGCACCTTCGACGAATACGAAGAGGAAACGCTCGGCCGCTTCTACGGCTCCGGCCCCGCTGGGCAGCGCGGCTAGGGCGTGTCTGATAAATGT